>NZ_CP096972.1:3230000-3528835 GCF_024758725.1 Sphingomonas sp. SUN039
GCAGCGTTTACGTTTCGCAGGGCGACAGCCTCGTCAACGTGACGCTCGCGATGAACGCGCTCAAGGCGCTGCCGTGGTTCCCGACCTGTGTCCGCGACATCCGTGCGTTCAAGGTCGAGCATTGGAGCGACTTCACGGATTTCATGAAATCGTGAACTTGTTCAGGATTATCAAGGCCTCATTCTCGCCCAGAGAGGTAGCTATTGCAGGCGTCATTGTATCTTGGGTTTTTTTTGCTTCTTTCGCGTTCTGTGTTATCTTTCTTAATCAACCTTCCGCACTGTTTGTAATTGTACCGGGATTTGTGATTTTGGGTATCTTCACCCAATTACTCTCAAAATGCCCGCAGTGCGGCAAGAGCCCGTTGAAGTTTCATAGTGATCGCTTGAGCTGGTTCGAACTTTATTTTATGAAAAAAGCGTACTTGCTTTGGCCCGAACGCATTTGCTCGCGATGCGATGCACGACTGGATGTTATTGATCGTGCCTGACATCAACCCCCTCACCACCCCGTCGCGCCAGCCCGAGGACATCGACGCAGCCTTGCGCCCCAAGTCGCTCGACGAGTTTGTCGGGCAGAAGGCGGCGCGCGATAATTTGCGCGTGTTCATTCAGGCGGCGAAGTCGCGCGGCGATGCGCTCGACCATGTGCTGTTCTTCGGGCCGCCGGGGCTGGGCAAGACGACGCTCGCGCAGATCATCGCGCGCGAACTGGGCGTCGGGTTTCGCGCCACGTCCGGCCCGGTCATCGCCAAGTCGGGCGATCTCGCCGCACTGCTCACCAATCTGGAGGACGGCGACGTCCTGTTCATCGACGAGATCCACCGGCTCGCGCCCGCAGTCGAGGAAATCCTCTATCCCGCAATGGAGGACCGCGCGCTCGACCTGATGATCGGCGAGGGTCCGTCGGCGCGCAGCGTGCGGATCGATTTGCCCAAGTTCACGCTCGTCGGCGCGACGACGCGGCAGGGGTTGCTGACGACGCCGCTGCGCGACCGCTTCGGCATTCCAGTGCGGCTGAACTTCTATTCGGTCGAGGAGCTGGAGCGCGTCGTCACCCGCGCCGCGACCCTGCTCGACCTGCACATCGCGCCCGATGGCGCGGCGGAGGTCGCCAAACGGTCGCGCGGCACCCCGCGCATCGCCGGTCGCCTGCTGCGCCGCGTCCGCGACTTCGCCAATGTCGCGGGTGAGGCGAGCGTGACCGCCAAGGTCGCCGACGCCGCGCTCAACCGGCTGGAGGTCGACGCGATGGGTCTCGACGCGATGGACCGGCGCTATTTGCACATGATCGCCGACATCTATCGCGGCGGGCCGGTCGGGGTGGAAACGCTGGCGGCAGGCCTGAGCGAGCCGCGCGACACGATCGAGGAGGTGATCGAACCCTATCTGATCCAGCTCGGCCTGATCGCCCGCACCGCGCGCGGGCGCTGCCTCAATGCAGGCGGCTGGAAACATCTCGGCCTCAACCCGCCGGCGGGATCGCAGGACGGCCTATTCGACGAGGGAAAATAGCGTCTCGACCGGCTGCCCCAGCGCCCGCGCCAGTTTCAGCGCGAGTGTCGTCGAGGGCACGAATACGCCGTTCTCGACCGTGTTGATCGTCTTGCGGCTGACCCCCACGGCGTCCGCCAGCTCAGCCTGCGTCCAGCCCTTTTCGGTGCGCGCCTCGCGCAGGGTATTGGCAATTTCGCAGGTCATTGGCCGCCGGAACTCCGCATCGCCGCGCGCTCAAGGCCCCAGAACGCCATCAGCGCCGACGCAATGCCGACCGTCATGATGATGTGGGCCGCCTCGCCGCCGCTGACCGGTTTCACCATGCCGAGCCCATAGACCACAATGCCACTCGCCATCATGTTATAGAAGGCGATCGTCGTTGCCCGCGCGCGGTGCGCCCGTGTGCTTTCGTCGTTCATCAGTGCGCGAACGTTAGCCGACCGCGTCCATCCGCCACCGGATGCGAAGAAGGTGAGCAACACGACCGCCAAGACCACCCAAGCCGCCAGTTTGAGAGGCCCCGGCGTCGCATGGCCGCCGATGAAGCTCCCCTGTGTCACAACGAAAACCAGCGAAAGCACAAACAGGGCATTGGCACGGCGCTTCATCAGTTGCTCGGCAAGAGCGTGATCGGACTGCATAGCGCGGCTCCCAGAGTAACCTATAGGTGACATGTAACCTTTGAGTTACATGCCCGCAAGCAGTTTCTTTTGGAGCGGCGAACAGGGATTCCCTCGCTGACTCGCACCCGCTACAGCCGCGCTATGGTTAACCCCACCCCCGCATCCGGTGTCTTCGACGGCCCCGTCCACCGTTTCCCGGTGCGGGTGTATTTCGAGGATACCGACCTGTCGGGCGTCGTCTATCACGCCAATTACCTGCGCTTCATGGAACGCGCGCGGTCGGACATGCTGGGGTGCGTCGGCATCGACCAGCGCGCGGCGTTCGACAGCGGCGAGGGCGTTTATGCCGTTGCCGACCTGAGCATTAAATACCGTCGCCCTGCCCGTCTCGACGATGCGCTGACCGTCGTCAGCCGGGTGCAGGCTGTGGGGGCGGCGACCGCGACCATTCATCAGGCCGTCATGCGCGGCGATGAACTACTGACCGAAGCAACCGTTACCGCTGCGTTCCTGACCCGCGAGGGGCGGCCGCGGCGGCAACCGAAACCCTGGGTCGAAGCTTTTACCCGAATTGCGAGTGCGTAGATGAACGAGATGCTGTCCCTGTCGACCGACCCCGCGACGATGTCGCCGGTGGCGCTGTTCCTTCAGGCCGATTTGGTCGTGAAGGGCGTCATGGTGCTGCTGCTGCTTGCCAGCATCTGGACCTGGGCGATCATCATTGCCTCGAGCGTGCGGATCGGACGCGCGGCCAAGGGCTCCGACAGTTTCGAGCGGGCGTTCTGGAAGGCCGAGGACGTCGAGGGCTTTGCGCGCGAGCACCGCGAGAACGAAGTGCCGAGCGCCAAGGTGTTCGCGGCGGGCCTTGCGGAATGGCGGCAATCGACCAAGGGGCGTGGCGGCAAGATCGACCGTGATGGCACCCGCGCCCGCCTGTCGACGGCGCTCGGTGCCGGTGTCGCGGCGGAAATCGACAAGCTGGCAGAGCGGCTCAACTGGCTGGCGACGATCGGTTCGGTCGCGCCGTTCGTCGGGTTGTTCGGGACGGTGTGGGGCATCATGCGGAGCTTCACCGGCATCGCGGCGGCGCAGAACACCTCGCTGGCGGTGGTGGCGCCGGGGATTGCCGAGGCTCTGTTTGCGACCGCGCTCGGCCTGTTCGCCGCCATTCCGGCGGTCGTCGCCTACAACCGCTTTTCGCACCGCCTGAACCGCATCGAGGCGCGGCTGGGGCGCTTTGCCGACGGGTTCCACGCCACGCTTAGCCGGGAGTTGGACGGGCTGTGAGCGTGCTCTTCTTCGAGCGCCAGCGAGAAGCCCTGCCGAGCGATAGCGAGGTCCGCGCCGCTGTGGTTCTCGCTGGCGCTCGAACGAGCACCTCGCTGGCGCTCGGCGAGGAGCGTTGCTCATGACCCCCCCCTCGCGCCACACGTCCCGCCGCCGTGCGCCGATGGCGGAGATCAACGTCACGCCGATGGTCGACGTCATGCTGGTGCTGCTGATCATCTTCATGGTGACCGCACCGCTGCTGGTCGCCGGGGTGCCGGTGAACCTGCCCGATGCGCGGTCGAAGGCGCTCGATCAGGATGCCAAGCCCGTGCAGCTGTCGCTCGATGCCGACGGACGAATTTTCCTCAACGACCTCGAAGTCGCGCCCGCCGCGCTTCCCGACGAACTGACCCGCGTTGCGGCGCGCGGCACGGGCGATCAAGGGCCGCAGGTATTCCTGCGCGCCGACCGCAGCCTCGATTATGGGCGGGTGATGCGCGTGATGGGCGAACTGAGCCGCGCGGGCCTGACGCGGGTGGCGCTGGTGACGGTCGAAGGTTCGGGGACGGATGCAGCGCGCTGAAGCGACCGGCCTCGGCGTCGCCGCCGTCGGGCATATCCTGTTGTTCGGGATATTGTCGCTCGGGCTGACGCTCGCGCCGAAGCCGGTGCCGTCGCTGACCCAGCCGGTCGATATCCAGATTGTCGATGAAGTGGGCCTGCGCGACACTGCGCCGAACCCGTCGCCGGTCGAGCCTGCGCCGAGCGTCGCACCCGAGGTGGGACCGCCGGTCGAGGCACCTTTGCCGGAACCGACCCCCGCACCCTTGCCCAAAGTCGCGCCTGCGCCGACGCCGCCCAAGCCGACGCCGAAGCCCGCGCCGAAAGTCGCGACGCCTTCGCCCAAACCAGCCGCAAAGCCCGCTCCCGCCGCGCCGCCGCGTCCGAAACTCGCACTCGACCTGTCGCGACCGCTGCCGCAAGCGCCGCCGCGCGGGTCGCGGCTGGGCAATGATTTCCTGAAAGGCGTCAGCGACCGCCCGACCGCCAGCACCGCGCAAACCCCGCGCGCCGCCGCCGGTCCTGCCGTCGAAGCGTCGCTGGCGCGCGAAGTGCTGCGCCAGCTGAAACCGCACTGGAAGGCGCCGACCGGGGCCGACGCCGAAAAGCTCCGCACCACGCTCAGCATCTCGCTCGCGCGCGATGGCACCGTAGCGGCCGTGCGGGTGATCGAGACAACGGGCGTCACTGACAGCAATCGCGCGCAGGTGCGCTTGCACCAGGAAGCGGCGGTCAAGGCGGTGCGGTTGGCGGCTCCATTCGTCCTGCCCGCAGAACTTTACGACGCATGGAAGGTTCTGGAGCCGGTAGGCTTCGACAAAAGGTTGGGATGATGAGGATGCGCCACAAGCAATGTGCTCCTGCGAAAGCAGGAGCCCTGTCGATTTGTACTTTAGCTCGCGTCGCCAAGGCTCCTGCTTTCGCAGGAGCACTGCTGGCACTGACCGCCCCCGCGACCGCGCAGATCAAGGTCGACGTCACCGACGAAACGTCGAACGACCTCGTCATCGCGGTCCCTGTCATGCCGACGCCGCAGGTCGCGACCACGGCGGCGGGCAGCACCGATGCGCTCGGGCGACAGGTCGCCGAAGTCGTCGCCGCCGATCTGCGCGGATCGGGCCTGTTCAAGCCGGTCGGCCCATCGGGCGTCCCCGGCATCGGGTTCGCCGAAGTCACCGCACCCGATTTCGCGCGCTGGACCAATGGGGGTGCTGCGGCGCTGGTGCAGGGCTTCGTCCGTGCCAATCCCGGCGGGGAGATCACCGTCGGCTGTTACCTTTACGACGTCGCGCTGAAGAGCGAGCTCACCCGCGCGGGCTATGTCGTGCAGCCGTCCGATTGGCGCCGCGCCGCGCACAAATGCGCCGATGCCATTTATTCGCGGCTGTCGGGCGAGACGCCGTTCTTCGACAGCCGCGTCGCCTATATCGCCGAGACGGGCCCCAAGGAAAACCGGGTCAAGCGGCTCGCGATCATGGATTCGGACGGGGCCAATCACCGTTTCCTGACCAACGGCCAGAACATCGTCCTGACCCCGCGCTTCTCGCCCGATTACAAGTCGATTGTCTATCTCAGCTACGCCAACAAGCGGCCGCGCATCTATATCTACGAGCTCGGCACCGGTCGGCAGCGGCTGGTCACCGAGGGAGGTGCGGCGGCGTTTGCACCGCGCTGGTCGCCCGACGGACGGACGATCCTCTATTCGATGAGCCAGGCCGGCAATACCGACATTTATGCGGTGTCGGCAGCGGGCGGCGGCACCCCGCGCCGGTTGACGAGCACGCCCGGCATCAATGTCGGCGGCAGTTTTTCGCCCGACGGGTCGAAAATCGTCTTCGAAAGCGACCGCAGCGGCTCGCAGCAGCTCTATGTGATGAATGCCGACGGATCGAACCAGCAGCGGATCAGCTTCGGTGGCGGTCGTTACGCCACCCCCGAATGGTCGCCGCGCGGCGACCTGATCGCTTTCACCCGCATGCAGGGCAATTTCCGCATCGGGGTGATGACGCCCGGCGGACAGGGCGAGCGCGTCCTGACCAATTCGTGGCAGGACGAAGCGCCGACCTGGTCGCCCAACGGCCGCGTCATCCAGTTCTTCCGCACCAGCCAAGGGCGCGGTGGCAAGTCGTCGCTGTGGCAGGTCGACCTGACCGGCGTGAACGAACGCCGCCTGCCGACGCCGGTCGATGGATCGGATCCGACCTGGGGACCGTTATTGCCCTGAGTTCGTTTCGGGGGAAGAATGGTAGTCGAGAGTAAGGAGATTCGATCATGACGAAACGCCCCGCCACGCTGCTGCTCGCGGCCTCGCTGATCGCCATTGCGGGCTGTGCGAAAAAGCCGCCCGCCGTGTTGCCGCCCGCGCCGGTCGATTCGACTGGCCCTGTGGTGCCGACCGGCCCGACCAGCACCGCGCCCGTCCCCGGCAGCCAGGAGGATTTCGTCGCCAGCGTCGCCGCCGACCGCATCTTTTTCGCGCTCGACGAGGCCAGCGTCGATGCCCAGGATCGCGCCACGCTCCAGTCGCAGGCGGCGTGGCTTGCCCGCTATCCGCAGAAGCGCGTGACGATCGAGGGGCATTGCGACGAACGCGGCACCCGCGAATATAATCTCGCGCTCGGCGAACGCCGCGCCAATGCCACCAAGAATGCGCTGTCGGCACTCGGCGTCGATGCGGCACGGATCACGACGATCAGCTACGGCAAGGAACGCCCCGACGCGACGGGATCCGACGAGGATGCCTATGCGAAGAACCGGCGAGCGGTGACGGTCACGATCCAGTAGCGGTCAGCTTCTGCAGATTCACCATCGCCGCCATCGCGGTGCTGCGGAACCGGGTCAGGAGTTCGACCTTTTCGGTGTCTTCGGGCTTCACTGCCGCGATGACCTTGCCGAATCCGTCGAGGCGGCTGTCGCGGATCCAGCGGCTGAGCGCCTTGTCCTGGCTCCACGCAAACTGGTTCATCATGTTGACGATGTTGCACATCGGATAATGGCCCAGCGTCTCGGGGAAGGGGACGGTGCGGCACAGCGCGTTCTTTGCCGCATCGTCGGGATAATGCGCCTCGACATAGGCGACCAGCGCGGCGCTGAATGCAGGTTGCGGCACCCGCACCAATTGCGGCGTGATGCGGTTGCCGTCGAAGATCGGCAGCGCTGGACGGACTTCGACGGCGGACGCGGTGCAGTCGATAAACAGCGTGTCGGGCGTGACCGGCACGGTGCCTTCCTCTAACACCATCGTGTCGCTGCCGATCGACTGCACCCGCCCCAGCCGCACGACGTCGGTGATGCGCCGCAACTCGGCCACCTCTCCCTCGGAAATGGTGGCATAATGGAACATCGTTGGCTGCCGGTCGGGATAGATGCGGAGCGTGACCCCCGCTGCTTCCAGCCGCTCGAAAATCTCTTCGACCGAACCGCTCTGTGCAAACGCCTCCATCTGCGCGACCTGTCCGCCGATAGTGGTGTCGAAGAATTCGATACCCGGCTGGGTCCGGAGCCGGTTGAGCAGCCAGGAATCGCGCGGCATCACCCACTGGATCGCGTCCGGCGCGGCACCGCTGCCGAGCAGCCATACGCCGACATCCATCGCGGTTTTGCCCGCCCCCAGGATGACATAGCGCTTCGGTTTCGCGCCCTTCGCCTGCCACAGATGCGGCAGGGCATTGGGCGTGACCAGCCGGACGCCCTCGCCGACATGGAACTTGGGCGTATGCGTCGACGGGACGGTGGTGCCGTAATAGGTCGCATCGACGATCTTCTTCGCCGCGACATTTGTTTCCGCACCCGACAGCAACGACACGACCCGGCCCTCTCCTACATGGTCGCTCATCGGCAGATAGGCGACCCGCCCGCTCGGGAGCAGGCGCTGGCGCATGACCGTGTCGAAATAGCCGCTGACTTCGGGGCCCGAGGCAAGCTCGTTCAGCCCCGCATTGACGCCGATGGTGTCGATATGCCCGCTGCCGAGCTGGAGCGAATTGACCCCGTAAAACGCCGACGGCTGGTGCAGCGCCACAAACGCATAGGCATCGTTCCAATGCCCGCCCGGCTTGCCATGCCGGTCGACGATGGCGATGCGCGTATTGGGGGCTTCGGTCAGCAGCGTGTCCGCGAACGCCAGCCCGACGGCACCCGCGCCCACCACCAGATAGTCGGTCTCGATCTCGGCCATCCGGCGCTCTCCCCTGTTTTACCGCAGCAAAGCATATCGCTGACAACCGGTCCATGGCACCGACCGATTTCGCTTGCCCGCCCGTCAAAGCCGATATAAAGATGATATCACTTTAACGGGAGGGTTTCGATGACAGATTCGCAACATTCGTCGGCGCTGAATGCCAGCCGGGAGTTCCGGGCCTCGACGAACAGCGGCTATGTGATGCTGTGCGTGGCGGTCGCGCTGTTCTGCGCGTCCTTTGCGCTGATTGCGCGACTGGCTGGCGACATGGGCGGCCCGGCCGAGGTCATCGGTTCGGGGCTGTGCATCGTCGCGTTCGTGCTCGTCATTTCGGGCTTTTACATGCTTCAGCCCAATCAGGCGGCGGCGGTGACGCTGTTCGGCACCTATAAGGGCACCGACCGCACCACCGGCTTGCGCTGGGTACTGCCGTGGTACACCAAGAAAAAGGTGTCGGCACGCGCCAACAACCTGATTTCGGACAAGATCAAGGTCAACGATCTGCGCGGCAACCCGATCGAGATGGCAGCGCAAGTCGTCTGGCGCGTCACCGACACCGCGCAGGCGCTGTTCGACGTGGACGATTACAAGGCATTCGTGATGGTCCAGATCGAGGCGGCGATCCGTACCATCGGCGCGCGCTATCCCTATGACGATTTCACGCATCAGGAAGTGACGTTACGCGGCAGCCACGAGCAAGTCGGTGTCGAACTCCGTGCCGAGTTGATCGAGCGGCTGAGCGTCGCGGGGATCACCGTCGACGAGTGCGGCTTCACACACCTTGCCTATGCCCAGGAAATTGCCGGCGCAATGCTGCGGCGTCAACAGGCCGAGGCTGTGGTCGCGGCGCGCAAGACACTCGTTGAGGGTGCCGTGGGCATGGTCGAAATGGCGTTGCAGATGCTGTCCGAAAAGAAAGTCGTCGAACTCGACGACGAGCGCCGTGCGGCGATGGTCAGCAATTTGATGGTCGTGCTGTGCGGCGAGCGCGACACCCAGCCCATCGTGAATACCGGCTCGCTCTACCAATAGTGATGGCGGAGACCCGGAAACCCTTTGCCTTGCGTCTCGACCCGCTGCTCCACGGTGCGGTCGAGCGGGCGGCGGCGGGCGACCTGCGCAGCGTCAATGCCCAGATCGAATGCCTGTTGCGCGAGGCTTTGGCGCGGCGGGGGGTGAAGGTCGGGCAGAGCGAAGGGCCGAAACGGGGTCGGCCGCCGACAAAAGGAGGCTAAGATGTTGCACAACTTGTTGAACGGCAAACCTTGGTTCGCCGCGAAAAGCTTCGGATATGGCGCAGGTCTTCCGATCGCTTGGCAGGGCTGGCTGCTGCTGACGGCGCATTGTGCGTTGCTCATCGGTGCTGCGATCGTCACGCAGGGTCGGTTGGACGGCAAAGACTGGCTCGTCATGATCGTCGTGGGCGTCGTCCCACTGCCAATCTACGCAGCAAGAACCGAAGGCGGTTGGCGCTGGCGTTGGGGAAACGACGATTAACGCAAAGCCTCGTCCAGCAACCGCGCCAGCCGCATTCCGCCGCGCTCGACCTGCAACCGTACTACCGGCACCAATGCCTCGATCTTCGCATTGTCGAGCGTGGCCCGCGCGGGTTTCGGGCCGCAGGGGTCGCCGAGCGCCGCGCCATAAGCGGCATCGCGTGCGACCGCCCAGCTTTCGCGGCTCCAGTCCTCGACACTGCCGTCGGCCATTCCCGGGCGAACTTCGGTCGTCAATCCCTGCGCCCCGTCCGGCGGCGACGAGATTGCGCGTTCGGCCAGATAGCCGTCCCAGATGCTGTGGATATTGAGCCGCGACCCCGCGAACGCGCCGTACGACATTTTCAGGTCGTTGCCGCCCCGGTCGCTGCGGTCGCCCGCGTGGAGCGGCATATGCAGGTCGCCGACAAAGTGCACGAGGAAGGCGAGCGCCATCACCCGTTCGCGCATCGGCAGGCTCTTGTCGGCGAGCAGTTTGGCGTTGCGCGTCACCTGCGCCGACACGCAATTGCCGTCGGCACAGGCGGATTTCAGGTCGAACGGCTTGCATACATCGACGTTCTGGTAATGCCAGCTGTACGCATAGCTGAACCGGTCCTTCAGCGTCTTGATACAGTCGGGCCAATAGGCCAGCCCCTCCGCCGTATCGATTTTGCACGTCGGCGTCGCGAGCAGCGCGCCCTGCCGCATCATGGCCTGCACCTTGGCACGCGTCGCGGGCTTCACCTCGGCCAGCGCGATCTTTGCCACCGTCTCATGCCCGTATTCCCACCAGGCGAACGCGGGCGAGGGCAGCGCTATCACGAGCAATCCCATTAACAGGCGATACATGCAGGCGGCCCTATTGATTGCGACGTTACCGGGGTCATATCCCTGTGACGCGGGCTCCGGCAACGGGGCGAGGAGATAAAGACTTGAAGACGGTGAAGTTTCTGGTGCTGGGCGGACTGATCGCGGCGACTTCGGTTGCGGCGCAGGCGGCGGACCGTCGCCTGACGGTCGTCAACGCGACCGCGCACACGATGACGCGCCTCTATGCCTCGCCGACGACGGGAACACCGGTCGACGAGGACATGCTCGGTGACACGATCCTGAAACCGGGCCAGTCGGCGCAGCTGGTGGTTGGCGGCGGCGACGCGTGCGACTTCAACCTGAAGGCGAGCTTCGACGACGACAAGACCCGCGCGCGCAAGGTCAACGTGTGCGAAGTGCGGACCTACCGGTTCACGGGCGAATAACGAAGTGCCGGGCGTGCGAACGCCCGGCACACCCCTCATTTGAACTTCAGTTCCTGCAACAGGGTCGTTCCCAGTACCTTGCGGAACTTGCCACGATCGCCCGACGCCGCTGCGAGCTGCTGATCGCTCTGCGCGACGAATTTGCGATAGGCCTCCCTGCGCCGCGCGCCCTCCGGTCCGTCGGGAATGGCCGCCATCGTTACCATCAGATAGATGTCCGCCTCACCCGAACGGCTGTAGACATTCGACCAGATCTTGAAGTCCTTGATCCAGCCTTGCGCCTTGGCGAACTCCTGATTCTTGCGCCACTGTCCCGCCAGCCAGTTGGCATAATCATAGTCGCCGCCCGATTCGATCTTGATATCGGTGATTTGGGCATAATCGCCCGCGACCAGCGGGTAGTTCTGCGCCATCGCCGGGGCGGCAACGGACAGCATCATCGGTGCGACGGCAATCGCCGCAAACAGTTTGAACGATTTCATCTTTTACGCTCCTTGTTGTCGGGCGGCGCGCCGGACCGGCGAACCCTCCCGCAGTCAAGGTGCCACGCGCTTGCGACGAGGGAGCGTGACCGGCGTCACGCCGAACCGCTCATTCGCCAAATATTCCAATCACGCGAGCCGAGATCGAGGAAACCCGCGCGCGGTACATTCCTGGCGTGTTGAACGACCAACTCGCGTCGCCCTGTGGCGATACCACGATGACGCCGCCACTGCCGCCCATATCCTTCACGTCGGCCATTACTGCGCGCGCCGCCGAGGCAATGTCCACCCCGCCGAGCCGCACCCGCGCACAGATTTCGTGCCCCACATTCTCGCGAATGAAGAACTCGCCCGAGCCGGTTGCCGACACTGCACCCGCGCGGTCGTCGGCATAGGTGCCTGCGCCGATGACGGGGGTGTCGCCGATCCGGCCCCAGCGCTTGCCGGTGACGCCGCCGGTCGAGGTTGCCGCGGCGACATGGCCGTGGCGGTCGCGTGCCACCGCGCCGACCGTCCCGTATTTCATGTCGACGTCATAGGCATCGGCATTGTCGGCCTTGAGCTCGATCAGGTTGGCGCGGCGTTCGGGGGTGATGAACCAGTCGTTGTCGACCTGCTCCACGCCCGAGCTTTGCGAAAACGCATCGGCTCCGATCCCGGCGAGGAAGACATGGCGGCCGTTGTCCATCACCGCCCGGGCGAGGCTGACCGGATTGCGCGTCGTCGTGACCCGCGCGACCGCCCCCGCGTCGCGGGTCCGCCCGTCCATGATCGCGGCGTCGAGCTCGGCGACGCCGTCGTAACTCAGCGCCGCGCCCCGCCCCGCGTTGAAATTCGGGTCGTCCTCGAGCACCCGCACCGCCGCCTCGACCGCATCGAGCGCCGCGCCGCCTCGCTCCAGAATGGCCGCCCCCGCGTCGAGCGCCCGGTGCAGCGCCGCACGGATCGCGTCCTCCTGCCCTGGCTTCATCTTGTCGGGCGTGATCTTTCCGGCACCGCCGTGAATGACGAGAGTCCATTGGGGTTCGGTCATGCGGAGGGCGGTATCAGGACGGGTGCGCGAAACAAAGAACCCAAATCGCTTTCGCGCGAACGGCTTGGGATGTAAGCGCCGCCCCGTGACCCGCACCGCGCCCCGCTTCCGTACCCTCGGCCTGTGGCTAGTGGCTTGCGCGCTTGCGGTGCGGCTGGTCGTTGCGCCGGGGTTCATGCCGGTCGCCGATGCGAATGGCTTTACCATTGCGATGTGTTCGGGGCAGGGTGCCGCCAGCATCCACATCCCCGGCAAATCGACTCCCGCCATGCCGGGCAGCGGGGGCTGCGCCTTTGCGTCGCTTGCCGTCGCCACTGCACCCGATGTTCCGGCTGTGCTTGCCGCGCCGGTCATCCTCGCGCCCGTCGCGCAAGTCCCGAGCCCGCTGGTCCGCGCACCGCACATCGGTGTCCCGGCCCCGCCGCCGCCCGCCATCGGACCGCCAAGCCTGATCTGATCCGTCGCCGCGTTCGCCTGCGGCTGTCCGTGTTTCAGATTTCAGGGAGGCCGCCGTGGCTGTCCGCGATCCCGCAACCAATGCATTCTACCGCACCGTCTGGCGCTGGCATTTCTATGCCGGGCTGTTCGTCATGCCGTTCATCCTCGTCCTCTCGCTGACCGGCGCGGTGTTCCTGTTCAAGCCGCAGCTCGACCGCTGGCAGGAACGCAGCTTCCAGAATCTACCGGGTGCCGGTGCCGCGACGCCCTCCGCACAGCGAAACGCGGCGCTGGCGGCATTCCCGGGCAGCCGCTTCGACAGCTACCGCCTGCCCGCCGAAACCGGTGACGCGCCGGTCGTCCATATTGGCCTCGCCTCGGGCACGATGCGCGATGTCTATGTCTCGCCGCAGGGCAAGGTGCTGGGCAGTATCGATCCTGAAACGCGGATCAGCGCGCTTGCCAGCCGCATTCACGGAACGTTGCTGGCGGGCAAAACCGGCAGCTGGATTGTCGAGACGGCGGGCAGCTGGGCCATCGTCATGGTGCTGACCGGCCTTTACCTGTGGTGGCCGAGGGGTCGGGGCGCGGCAGGCGTCGTCTGGCCCCGATGGCAGCGCGGCGCTCTGTGGCGCGATCTGCACGCAGTGACCGGCTTCTGGGTGTCGGGCCTTGCGCTGGTCCTGCTGGTCACCGCGCTCCCCTGGGCGGGCGTTTGGGGCGAGGGATTCAAGCTCGCCCGCGCCGAACTCGGCTGGGTCAAGGGCAAGCAGGACTGGAAAACCGGGGGAGAACACGCCGAACACGATCACGCCGCGATGCTGCGGGTAATGGCCGCCCCGAACGCGCCGGGTCTCGACGCTATCGTGGCAAAGGCTGCAACCGAAAATCTGCCCGCGCCGGTGCTCGTCAAACCGCCTGCCGAAACAATGGTCTGGACCGTCAAATCGGACACACAGAACCGGCCGCAACGCGTCACCATCACCTATGATGCCGCCACAGGTAACGAACTGAGCCGCTCTGGACAGGCCGACAAGCACATCATCGACCGCGCGGTGGCGTACGGCATCGCGTGGCACGAGGGCGCGCTGTTCGGCTGGGCCAACCAGCTCATCGGTCTGCTCACCGCACTGATGCTGGTCGGGCTGGCAGCGTCGAGCTTCGTCCTGTGGCGGCGGCGCAAGCCCGACGGCGTGCTCGGCGCACCGCCGCTGCCGAAAACGCCGGCACGGATCGGCGGGGTGGTCGCGATCGTCCTCATCCTCGCCGCGATGCTGCCGATGCTGGCCCTGTCGCTGGTCGTGATCCTGCTCGTCGAGCTGCTCGTCCTGCGCCGGATTCCGGTCCTCGCCCGCTGGCTCGGCCTGCGCGCGACGACGTCGTGACGTCACCAAGTTTCACAATTGCCCGGGTTCGATTCACAGCGCATTCAGCGCCAAATTGTGACATTGTGCCGATTGCAAACGATTGGGGAGAGAGACGATGAGCTTCGCACGGACATCCTTCGGCCTGACGACGGTCGCCGCCCTTGCACTGGTTTCGGTGCCCGCGCACGCCATCGATCCGACGATTGCGCAGGCCGCCGAACAGGTGCTGGCGAACCGCAGCGCGGCCAATGTCGACGACGGCCAGCGCAGCACCGGGGGCGGGTTGCTCGGCAATATCTTCGGCTGCTCGGAGGGCGGCAATAAACAGATCATCGGCGCGGTGGCGGGCGGTGCGGTCGGCGGGCTGATCGGCTCGAAGATCAAGGGCACGGTCGGCACCATCCTCGGCGGCGCGCTCGGCGCGGCGGCCGGATCGGCGCTCGGCTGCAAGCTGCAAAAGAACGACCGGATGCGCGCTGAACGCGCGACCCAGGCGGCGATCGCGTCGGGCAAGAGCCAGGAATGGCAGAACACCGAAACCGGTGCTTCGGGCAAGGTCGAGGTCGCCAATTCAGCTGGCTCGTCGCTCGGCGACCTGAAGTTCGCCGACGGCGTCGAACCGGCCAGCGGCTTCACGAAGGTCGGCGGCAGCTACACTTCGGCAAGTGCGGCCAACGTCCGCAGCGCGCCCAACACGACGGGCACAGTGCTGGCCAAACTCACTCCCGGCCAGCGTGTCTGGGTGCCCGCCTCGGTCACGGGCAGCCCGTGGATGCTGGTCAGCGACGGCGGCGTCGCCCAGGGCTATGTCTCCGCCCCGCTGCTGCAAAAATCGGTCGCGGTCGCGTCGAGCTGCAAGATCGTCAAACAGAACGTCAGCGTGCCGGGCGAGGCCGCCCAGTCCGAAACCTATCAGGCGTGCAAGGACAAGACCGGCGCCTGGGTGATGACACGGGTCTGAGCATAACGCGCGCATGAATCAGTGACGTGACGGATGGGTGGCGCTTCGCTATAGCGCCGCCCATGTCCTCTATACGCCCCTGGCGCGACATCACGCGCCGCACTTCGCGCCAGATCATGGTCGGCAATGTCCCTGTCGGTGGCGATGCGCCGGTGACGGTGCAGACGATGACCAATACCCCGACCAGCGATCCCGGCGCGACGATCTCGCAGATCCGGCGCTGCGAGGAGGCGGGGGTCGATCTGATCCGTGTTTCGTGCCCCGATGTGGAGAGCACCGCCGCGCTGGGGCAGATCGTGCGTGCCAGCAACGTCCCGATCATCGCCGACATCCATTTCCATTATAAGCGCGCGCTCGAAGCTGCCGATGCGGGCGCGGCTTGTCTGCGGATCAATCCCGGCAATATCGGCTCGTCCGAGCGCGTGGCCGAAGTCGTGCGCGCGGCCAAGGCGAACGGTTGCGCGATCCGCATCGGGGTGAACGGCGGCAGTCTGGAAAAAGACCTGCTCGAAAAATACGGCGAGCCCTGTCCCGAGGCGCTGGTCGAAAGCGCGCTCGACCATATCAAGCTGTTGCAGGACCACGACTTCCACGAATTCAAGGTCGCGGTGAAGGCGTCGGACTTCTTCCTCGCGGTCGCCGCCTATCAGCAATTGGCCGAAGCAGTCGATTGCCCGCTGCATCTCGGCATTACCGAGGCGGGCGGCTTTGTCGGCGGGACGGTCAAGTCGGCGATCGGCATCGGCAGCCTGCTCTGGTACGGTATCGGCGACACCATCCGTGTGTCGCTCAGCGCCGAACCCGAAGACGAGGTCCGCGTCGGGTTCGAAATTCTGAAAGCCCTCGGTATCCGTAATCGCGGCGTGCGCGTCGTGTCGTGCCCGTCCTGCGCGCGGCAGGGCTTTGACGTCATCCGCACCGTGCAGACACTCGAAGAACGCCTCCAGCACATCCGCACCCCGATGTCGCTTTCGATCCTCGGCTGCGTCGTCAACGGTCCGGGCGAGGCACGCGAAACCGACATTGGCCTGACCGGCGGCGGCAATGGCAAGCACATGGTCTATCTCTCGGGCGTCACCGACCACACGGTGCAGGACGCCGATATGGTCGAACACATCGTCAAGCTGGTCGAAGCGAAAGCAGCGGAGATCGAGGCGGGGATCAGCCTCGCGGCTTGACGTAACGCGGCCGAATGGACATATGGATGTACATAAGGAAGCTGTGATGTCCTCCTATTCCATTGCAGAAGCGCGAAGCGGGCTACCCAGACTGATCGACAAGGCACTAGCCGGCGAGCGCGTGGTGATCACACGGCGAGGGCAGGCCGTCGCCGAGATCAATCCGACGCGCGACGAGAGCCAGAAAGATCCCCGCGCCGGCCTCGAATGGCTCGCCGAACGGCGCAAGACGCGACCGAGACTGCCGCGACCCTCACTCGAAATTCTTCAGGAGATGAAGGACGAAAGGCCCTGGTAGCGATCTATCTCGATGCCAGCGTTGTTGTCCCCCTGTTCGCCGACGAGGCACGCACGGAACTCGTTCAGGCCTTTCTAACGGCAAACGACGAAGCCTTGCGGATCAGCGACTTTACGGCGCTTGAAGTCGCATCGGCTTTCTCGCGGCTGGTGCGCGAGCGGGTCTATACCGACGACGACGCGCACAACGCATTGACCGAATTCGACCGCTGGCGCGATGGTGCAGCCCAAATGCTCCCGGTCGAAACGGCCGATATTGCGATGGCCGACGGGTTCGTCCGGCGCTTCGACACCAAATTACGTCCCGGCGATGCCCTTCATCTCGCCGTGGCGACGCGCCGCGACTGTCGGGTCGTTACCGCCGATCGAGCTATGGCGGCGGCGGCCGCGCTGTTGCAGGTCGATCATCTGTTGCTCGGAGAGCAACGATGAAAACGGCACGCTCAACCGCCGTCCCCTTCGCTGTCGCTTGCCTCGGCATTGCGCTTTTCTCGGCGATGGATGCTGCAATGAAGGGGCTGGCGATTGCACTCGGGGCGTACAGCGCAATGTTGTGGCGGCAGGGGATCGGTGGGCTGATCAGCGCGGGCCCGTATTTCCTGACGCGCAAAGGCTGGCCGAGCCGGGCGGGCATCCGCATCCATATCCTGCGCGGGTTCGTCGCCTCGATCATGGCGGTGTCGTTCTTTTACGGGATTGCGCGGGTGCCGCTGGCCGAGGGGATTGCGCTGTCGTTTATCGCGCCGTTGATCGCGCTCTATCTCGCGGTCGTGCTGCTTGGCGAGACGGTCGGGCGGCACAGCATCATTGCCTCGCTCCTCGGCGTTTGCGGCGTCGCGGTGCTGCTCGCCGCGCGCATCGTCAATGACGACGGTGGCCCGCGCCATCTCGACGGGGTTGCGGCGATCTTCCTCTCGGCTGTCTTCTATGCGTGGAACATCATCCTGATGCGGCAACAGGCCTTGCTCGCCCCGCCGGCCGAAGTGGCGTTTTTCCAGAATGTGACGGCGGGCGGGTTCCTTCTGGCAGCACTACCCGTCGTCCTCCTGTTCGCGCCGTCGATCTTTACCGTACCCGACGCATCGCACTGGCCGATGCTCGTCCTGTCGGCGGCACTCGCCTTTTGCTCGCTGTTCCTGCTCAGCTGGGCCTATTCGCGCGCCGAGGCGCAGGTGCTGGTGCCGGTCGAATATACCGCGTTCGTTTGGGCCGCGATCATGGGCGCGATCTTCTACAATGAGGCGGTGACCTGGACGACGGTCGCGGGCGCCGCGCTGATCGTCACCGGCTGCATCATCGCGGCGCGTGGCGGACGGCCCGACACCGCGCATCTGGAAGCGGCGGCATGAGCGCCCAAATGGTCGAACGCACGTCGCTGACGCCCGCGCATCTGCTGCTCGCCATCGCGGTGATGGCGGTGTGGGGCAGCAATTTCGTCGTCATCAAAGTGGCACTCGCCCATCTGCCGCCGCTGACGCTCGCCGCGCTGCGCTTCACCGCCGTCGTCGTGCCGATGGTGTTCATCCTCAAGCGTCCGGCGGCAAGCTGGGCGAACCTCGCTGCCTATGGGTTGCTGATCGGTGCGGGCCAGTTCGGCGCGCTGTTCATTGCGCTCCGGGCCGACGCGCCGCCGGGACTCGCTTCGCTCATCATGCAGACACAGGTGTTCTTCACCATCGGCCTGTCGATGGCGCTGACCGGAGAACGGCTGAAGGCGGTGCAGGTCGTCGCCCTGCTGCTCGCGGTCGGCGGGCTGGGCGTCATCGTCTCGCATACCGATGGCAGCATCACGCCGCTCGGCCTCGGTCTCCTGCTGATCGCCGCGTTCAGCTGGTCGTCGGGCAATATGGTGTCGCGCGCGGCGGGGAAGGTCGACATGCTGGCTTATGTCGTCTGGTCGAGCCTGTTCGCGGTCCCGCCGCTGTTCGCGCTGGCGTTCGTGTTCGAAGGGCCGACGGCAATGGCGAACGGCATCCGCAGCGCCGACCTCGCCACCTGGGCGGCGGTCGTGTGGCAGGCAGTCGGCAATGCGATGTTCGGTTACGGCGTCTGGGGCTGGATGCTCGCGCGCTATCCGGCGGCAACGGTCGCACCGCTCGCGCTCCTGGTCCCCGTCTTCGGCATGACTGCGTCGGCGGCGCTTCTCGGCGAGCCGATGCAGGACTGGAAATTGCTCGCCGCGCTGCTCGTGATGTCGGGCCTCGCGCTCGGCATCCTGTGGCCGCGCCTCGCCGAGCGGTTCGTAAGAGGGGAACCGGTATGACCGTTTCGATCCGCACAGCAACAGTCGACGACCTCGATCTCGTCATCGGCTTCATCCGCGCGCTCGCCGAATACGAGCGGCTGGCCGACGAGGTGCGGCTCGACCGGACGCTGATCGGCTGCCACTTGTTCGGCGACAAGCCCATGGCCGAAGTGTTGATCGGCGAAATCGACGGGCAGCCGCGCGGCTTTGCGCTGTTCTTCCACAATTTCTCGACCTTCGAGGGGCGGCCCGGCATCTATCTCGAAGACCTGTTCGTCGACCCCGAAGCGCGCGGCAGCGGTCTCGGCAAGGCACTGCTGGCCCGGCTCGCGCAACTGGCGCTGGAACGTGGCTGTGCGCGGCTCGAATGGTCGGTACTAGATTGGAACGAACCTGCCATCGCTTTCTACAAATCGCTGGACGCAAAGGCGATGGACGAATGGACGGTCAACCGTGTCGAGGGCGACGCATTGATGGCGCTGGCAAAGCGATCTTAACCGGTGCCGGTTAAGGCGCGCGCATGATCGACCGTATCGTCCGCAAAGCCCGCGAAGCCGCGCACACGCGCCAGTGTCGCGCGGTGTTCGCTACCCCGCCCGCAACGGTGCACGACGATGGGGTGGTCGTCTTTTCGATGATCGGGACGCGCGTGCTCGGCCCCTATCTGGTCGCGGCCAAATCCTTTCTTGCCGCGCTCGGTCGGGGGCGGGTAGTGTTGCTCGACGACGGCTCGCTGACGACCGACGACAAGGCGCTGATGGCGGCGCATCTCGGCAACCCTGAAATCCGTTCGATCCGCGATGTCGATACCGGCGATGCCCCGCGCGGCGGGTGCTGGGAACGGCTGATGACGCTGATCGACCTGTCGGCGCGCGATTATGTCATCCAGCTCGATTCTGACACGGTGACGCTCGGCGCAGTCGGTGAAGTCCGCGCCGCCATCGATGCGGGCCGCAGCTTTACGATTGTCGGCGGCACCGATGGTGAGGCGCAGGGGCTGAAGACGCTGACCGACTTCCGCCGCGACGTGTACCCCGACGGCCCCGACGCCCTGCCCGCTGCGTCGCACGTCCAGACGCAGATCGAAGCACGGATGGACCGGCTGCCCGATCCCGACACCCGCCGCTACGTCCGCGCCTGTGCTGCCTTCGCCGGATTTGCCCCCGGCAGCGTGACCCGTGCCGACGCGCAGGCCTTTTCACGCGCGGCGGAGGCGGCAGTCGGCAGCGAGGTCTGGCGGCAATGGGGCAGCGAACAGGTCGCGTCGAACTATCTCGTCGCCAACACGCCCGATCCAGTGCTGCTGCCCTATGCGCGCTATTACCATTTCTGGGACGACGGCGACCGTGCCGACCCGGGCCTCGTCCATTTTCCCGGCACGCACCGCTACACCGGCAGTGCCTATGCCCGCGCGACGGCTGCGGCGCTGGCAGTCCTCAAACGCTAGCTTCGTCGTCGCACCACGGTCGCCGGTGCCCTTCCCAGGGGCGCGCCAGCCCTTCGTCGACCAGCATCGCGCCGACCGACCGTCCGTCGCGCCGCACGATCCGCAGCTTGCTCCCGTAGCGGTCGGTGTCGCGGTCGGCGATTGCGAGTTCTACCGGCCCCGCGTTCAGCAACGCCTGTAGCCGGTCGGTCGCGGCACTGCCCAATCGCGCCTCTTCCATGCAGCGCGACGGGTGCGTTTCGGGCGCGTCGATATCGGCGATGCGGATCTTCTCGCCGTCCATCCAGAAGGTATCGCCGTCGACGACACAATCGATGCCGCCGCCGGTGTGGCACGACCCGAACTGTCGCGAGACCGCGGTTAGGGGCACGCCGGTTTCCAAGGCCGGGGCCGTGCGCGGCAGCTCGACCAGCGTGCCGATCCCCGCCCCTGCCGCCAGCGCCCCGCCGAGCAACAGCATGAAACCGCTATCGCGCCCGCGCCGCCTGCCGATCCCGAACTGTGCCATCGCCGCCGCCTCCTTTCTGCTGGAGAGCGGGTGTAGCGGCGCGGGGTCACCGGAGGGTTAAGCGACCGGCTCCGTTTCGGCGGCTATCTCGGGGATATTGCTCCGTTTCGGTCTGCGGGCACTTCGGATCGCAAGGCGCCGGTCAGCGCAACCACCGCCAGCGTCAGCCACAGCACCAGCATGACCGGCGCCGTCGGCCGGTGCGTGAAGAGCGCCACGACAACGATTGCCGCGCCCGCCACGACCAGTGCTCCGGCATAGCGACGCCAGTCGCGCATCCCGAACACCGCGAGCCCGACCGCGCCGGTTGCGGCTGCCAGAAACAATTCCTTGGCAAAGGTCGCACGGTTGGCGGCGGCGACCATCGCCGTCGTGCCGCCATTGGCGTCGATCATTGCCAGCAGGCGAAACCCTTCGATCTGGTCGGCGAATACGCCGACCGACAGCAGGGCGACCATCGCCAGCCCGACAAGATGTTGCGGTCGCGCTGCCCACAGCGATGCCAGAAGGAACGCGGCATAGACCGGGATGAACGCCAGCGCGTCGATCCACATGCCGCTTCGCAGGCGACCTGCACCACAGGCATCGATCAGCGTCGTGGCGGCGTGTGGCGTAGCGACCTGCTGGAACTCGGCCCAGGGGTGCGCGGCAACGGCGCGGCACGCATCGCTCGCGGGCACCAGTCCGAAGCTGAGGCCCGTCAGGATCGTCGCGACCGCCGCCAGCGCGGCCCAGCGCCAGCGGGTCATGCGCGCGTCATCACGGGTGCAGCTTCGCCCGCTCGATGCACTCGACGATGATGCGCTTGGCGTCGTCGGCGGTACCCCAGCCGTTGAGCTTGGCCCATTTGCCGGGCTCGAGGTCTTTGTAGTGCGCGAAGAAATGTTCGATCTGCTGCGTCACGATCGGCGGCAGATCGTCGTGCGTGCCGATTTCGCTATAATAGGGGAAAGTGGTGTCGACCGGCACGGTGATCAGCTTTTCGTCGCCGCCCTTGTCGTCCTCCATGAGAAGCACGCCGACCGGCCGCACCCGGATGACCGCGCCGGGGATGATCGGCGACCGCGCAATGACCAGCGCGTCCAATGGATCGCCGTCCTCGCCCAGCGTATGGGGTACGAACCCGTAGTTGGCCGGATAGCGCATCGACGTGTGCAGGATACGGTCGACGAACAGTGCGCCGCTCGCCTTGTCGAGCTCGTACTTCACCGGCTCGCCGCCGATGGGCACTTCGATGACGACGTTGATGCTGTCGGGTGGATTGTCCCCGGCGGGGATAAGGTCGATGCGCATGAGAGGACGATAGCCCAGGTCGATTGCCGATGGAAAGCCCGCGGCTGGGTTGTGCGCCGCCCCCGAAAAGAAGCTCTGCGGCGCAATCTTCGCGCGGACGAAATAATTGTGATGGACCCGTGCAGTCGCCTGTGGTGAGCACTGGCCGTGTCGTCTGCCGCCCGCCTGCCTGTCTCCGCCGCCGGTCTCAACGATCGCGAATTGGCGGTTCTTCGGCTGCTGGCGTCGGGCCACACCGCAAAGTCGATTGCGGCCCAGCTTGGCTGTTCGGAAGCGGCGATAAACGAACGCTTGCGTGAAGCGCGGCGCAAGACCGGCACGGGCAGCAGCCGCGAACTTGCCCGGCGACTGGCTGCCCAGAAAATTTGGGACGAAAATATCGATCTGGGGACGCCCGAAGTCGCGGTGCAGGGCTGGTCGCGGCCCGAAACGATCGGGTCGGACTGGTCGAAAGGAACTTTGGTGATGCTGATCTCGCTAACGATGGCAGCCCTTGGATATGCCGCGACGACGGTGTCGTCGGTGGAACAGGCTGCAACGGCGCCGTCTGCCGTCGCGACAGCCGGACCGATGCCTCTGGAAGGTACATGGTCGCTGGACGTAGCGCGTATCCCCGAAGATGAGCGACCGAGGCGGGTGACGATCACGTTTCGCGCGTCGGCGGACCGGACCTGGACAACGCTGGTAGATATCGTCGCCGGAGACGGTTCGATCGCGCACGCCGAATCGCGCGCAACCGTGGGCGGCGCACCCGTGCCGGTCGTCAGCAGTCTGAAGATAGCTGATACCGTCGCGCTGCGTCAGCCCGCGGCGGGCACGCTGGTCATGACGCTCGGCCGCGCCGGCACCCCGGTATCGACGCGCGTCTACACGGTCGCGCCGGACCGCAAGAGCATGACCGAGACGATCATCTGGGCCGGAAGCGAAATTCCGAAGCTGGAGACGACCTACTTCAACCGGGTCGACTGATTGCGGGTGCGCGCGGTCGGCTTACGGCCGCGCCGCCAGCAACCGGTCCAACGGTCCATCGGGTGCGCCTGCCGCCTTCTCGAACTTCGGGTAGCGCAGGCCGCCGTTCCACTGGACATTGACGTCGCGGACCAGTGTGTCGGTCTTGAGCGTCAGCCGGATCGGCGCGGTGCCGCCCTTGGCCGCGGTCACTGCCGCCTTCAGCACATCCTCGCTGTACGGTACGCCGTTTACCGCGACGATCTCCGGCCCCACCGTCAGCCCCGCCTTGAACGCCGGGCCATTCCACTGGACGGCGGTGATCTTTGCCTTGGCGACGTTGATGCCCAACGAATAGGTCAGGTCGAGGAACTTGTTCGCCTTCATCCCCTGCTTGATGAAATTGCTCGGCGTGTCGGTGTAGACCAGCTTGTAGCCGCTCCGCTCGAACCCGCCCAAAGGCGCGCGGTCCTTCTGCGTCAGCCGGTCGGTCAGGAATTCGCGCCACGTATAGGGATAGACCCCGTTCAGCGTGCTCACGACATCGTCGAAAGTGTAGGTCACCTCGCCCCAGTCGCCGTCGTTGATGCCGAAAAACGCCTTGGCGAAATCGTCCATCCCCTTGGCGCCGTTCATCCCCTGCCGGATGATTGCATCGGCCTCGGTCCAGATCAGCAGCCCTTCGTTGTAATAATCCTCGCTGCGTTGATAGCTCAGCCAGCCCTTGGGCCGCCGCGCACTGATGACGGGGTCGTTGGTGGTGTCGTCGAGCGACCGCCATTCGCGCGCTGGCCGGTTGTCGAGCGCCGCCGCAATCCCGGCCAGCGCATCGAGCTTGTCCTGTTTCGAGGTCAGGCCCGATCGCGCTTCGAGGACATGCCCCCAGAATTGGGTTTGTCCCTCGTACACCCACAGCAGCGACCCGCGCATCGGCGTCTTGAAATCAGGCGTCCACATGTCCGCCCCGCGCCGGAACTTGCCGTTCCAGCTGTGCGTGAATTCGTGCGGCAGCAGATTATGGTCGGGCAGGCTGTTCGCGAAATCGGTGAAATAGCCCGGATCGTTCTGGTTCTCGCTCGACCGGTGATGTTCGAGGCCGATCCCGCCCATGCGGTCGGTGATCGCGTGGAGGAAATCATAATGGTCGAAGTGCCGCGCGCCGAACAATTTGACTGTCTGCGTCACCAACTCGCGATGCTTGCCCAGCACCTCGTCGCTGACGACCAGCTCCTTCGCGCTGTCGGCAACGGTGTTGAGCGTGACCCCCTGACCCAGATCGTCCTTGCGGAAATATTTGCCGGCAAAGACCGGCGAATCGACGAGAACTTCATAGTTCACCGTGCCATAGGTGACCGTATTGCCTGTCGTGGCGGTGGGCCGCAGCGCCGTCGCCGCCTGCCAGCCCGCCGGATAGGTCACCGTCGCCGTCACCGGAATCCGGCGCGTGAAATAGCCCGCCGGATAGAGCGACACCGCTTCCCATTGCAGGTTCAGCATTTCGCGCGTCACCTGGATTCGGCCCTGGTCGGCGACGGTGGCCGACAGGAAGCTGAAACTCACGTCGAGCGCCCGCGTCCCCGACGGGACATCGACATGAAAGGCATAGACATCGACGGGATCGCGTTTCCACAACAGCACCTGCCCGCCTGCCTTGACGACCAGCCCCGCGACTTTTTCGACCTGCCCGCGCGGGGCGTGGTTGCCGGGCAGCCATGCCGGGAACAACAGGGTCATCGGCCCCGCCTTGGCGACCGGGATGGTCTGCTGGACCTTGAAGATATTCTGGTCGGTGTCGGTCGCATCGACCTTCAGCGTCATCGTGCCGGGATAGGGGATGTCGCGCGCCGCCGGGATCGTATCGACGATCGGCAACGGCTGCGGCGCGCTGTTCGCGGCGAGCGCGGGGGCAGCAGCGGAGAGGAGAAGCAGGGCGGCGAGGGGACGCAGGTACATGGGCGGCGCTTTCGGCAAAGGACTATCGCGCAACTTTGTAACAAGCCTGCACCGCGCGTCTAGCCGCCCCCCAGCACATTGATCGTGAACGCCAGCACCCCGATGTTGAAGACGAAGGCAAGCAGGCTGTGCACCGTCACGATCCGGCGCATGTGCCGCGTTTCGACGGCGGTATCCGACGTCTGGAACGTCATGCCCAGCGTGAAGGCGAAATAGACGAAGTCGCTGTAATCGGGATCGCCGGTCCCTGAAAACTTCAACCCGCCCTTCGACCCTTCGACGTAAAACACATGCGCGTAGTGCAGCGCATAGATCGTGTTGGAGAACAGCCAGGCGAGCGCCAGCGTCCCGACGATCAGCCCCTTGGGCGGGCCGCCGCCGTCCTTCACCGACAATTCGCTGAATACGGCCGTCAGGATGGCGATCATCGTGACGCTGGTAAGGATGAGCAGGACGACGCGATTGGCGTCGTTCTCCTCGGCATGCTGGCGCATCGTCGCTTTGCCGCTAGTGCGCAGGATCGGGGTGATTGCGAGCAGGAAGAACACGGCGGCGACATCGAACCCCGTCATCAACGCGCGGCTCCAGCCCAGCGCGGCAAACGATGCAGCGAACGCCACGGCGAAGATCACGAGGAAGGCAAGGAACCGGGCAGGCGCGACGCGTTGCCCGAGTGTGCGTTTGGTGGCCATCGACGTCCCTCGGTTGCGTAAAACCGCACTAACCGATTAAGGCGCGCGTCCCAATGGCAAGTCCCAAAACTCCCCGGGTCGAAACCCCCCGCCCTATCCGCGGCACTCAGAGCATGTTCGGCGAGGAAGCCGACCGCTTCCACCATGTCGTGCAGACCTTCGACCGGGTGCGGCGGCTCTACGGTTTCGGGCGGGTCGAGGTGCCGGTGTTCGAGGCGACGGCGGTGTTCGCACGGTCGCTCGGCGAAACGACCGACGTCGTGTCGAAGGAAATGTACACCTTCGAGGACCGCGGCGGGGACTCGCTGACCCTGCGCCCCGAGTTCACGGCGGGCATCGCGCGCGCCTATCTGACCGAGGGCTGGCAGCAATACGCGCCGATGAAGGTCGCGACGCACGGGCCGTTGTTTCGCTACGAACGCCCGCAAAAGGGGCGATTCCGGCAGTTCCACCAGCTCGATGCCGAAGTGATCGGCGCGGCGGAACCGGCGGCGGATGTCGAGCTGCTGTGCTTCGCCGATCAGTTGCTTAAGGAACTGGGCATCAATGAGGGCGTGACGCTGAAGCTCAACACGCTCGGCGATGCGGCGTCGCGCGATGCGTGGCGGGCGGCGCTGGTGGCGCATTTCGAGGCGCATCGCGGCGATCTGTCCGAGGACAGCCTGACGCGTCTCGACAAGAATCCGATGCGGATTCTCGACAGCAAAGACCCCCGCGACCGCCCCGCCGCCGATACCGCGCCGAAGATGGTGCTGAGCGGGGAAGCAGAGGATTTCTTCGCCAAGGTCCGCGAAGGGTTGGACGCAGCAGGCGTGGCGTACGAAATCGCCCCGCATCTGGTGCGCGGGCTGGACTATTACCGCCACACCGCCTTCGAATTCGTCACCGACCGCCTGGGCGCGCAGGGGACGGTGCTCGGCGGTGGCCGCTATGACGGGCTGATCGAAACGCTGGGCGGGCCGCATACGCCGGCGGTGGGCTGGGCGGCGGGGATCGAACGGTTGGGGATGTTGCTTCAGAACTATGCGTCCGATGGAGCTGTCGCTGTAATTCCTGAAGCCCCAGGTGCCGAAGCGTTAACTCGAGAGATCATTGACGCGCTCCGTCGACGAGGCATCTCTTCGGACACGGCCTATCGTGGCAACGCAAAGAAGAGGTTTGAAGTAGCTGCTAAAGAGTTCCGTCCAGGTCGCATCATCGTGACTGATTGGCGCGCTGAGCCCGACGGTCGCTTGAATGCCGGAATTTCCGTTCGGGCAAATCAATCGCACGAAGCCGGGGAAGCTCTTGTGCTAAAGTTGCTTTCCGTACTTCGCGATGATTTTGGCCTGAGCAGCCACATGAGCGGGCCGCAAGGCAGCCAATTTGACGGCGTGATCCGGCGCGAAGCGGCATGACCCCGCAAATTTCCGACGAACGTATCGCCGCCATCGAAGCGCGGCGCGAGGAGTTGCAGGGGCAGCTCAGCGCGGGCGACCTTGCGACCGAGCGGCTGATCGCGCTGTCGAAGGAATATAGCGAGCTCGAACCCGTCGCTGTTGCCGCTGCCGAGCTGCGCCGCCTGCGCGCCGAACAGGCGGTGCTGGGCGAGATGCTCAAGGACGCCGACCCCGAAATCCGCGAAATGGCCGAGGAAGAGGCACAAGCCATCAAGGAGGCGCTGCCCGAAGCCGAACGGGCGCTGGCGCTCAAACTCCTCCCCCGCGATGCCGCCGACGAGCGCGCGGCGATGCTCGAAATCCGTGCCGGGACCGGCGGCGACGAGGCGGCGCTGTTCGCGGGCGATCTGTTCCGCATGTACCAGCGCTATGCCGAGGAACGCGGCTGGCGGGTGGAACTGATCTCCGCCTCCGAAGCCGATGTCGGCGGCTACAAGGAAGTCGTTGCCAGCGTGACGGGGCAGGGCGTGTTCGCGCGGCTGAAGTTCGAAAGCGGGGTGCACCGCGTCCAGCGCGTCCCCGCGACCGAAAGCGGCGGGCGCATCCACACCAGCGCGGCGACGGTGGCCGTGCTGCCCGAGGCCGAGGACGTCGATGTCGTCATCAACGACGCCGACCTGCGGATCGACGTCTATCGCTCGTCCGGCCCCGGTGGGCAGTCGGTCAACACCACCGACTCAGCCGTCCGCATCACCCATTTGCCCAGCGGCCTTGTCGTCATCCAGCAGGACGAAAAGTCGCAGCACAAGAACAAGGCCAAGGCGCTGAAAGTGCTGCGGACGCGGCTCTACGAACTCGAACGCAGCCGCCTCGCCGACGAACGCTCGGGCGCGCGCAAGGCGATGGTCGGATCGGGCGACCGCAGCGAACGCATCCGCACCTATAATTTCCCGCAGGGGCGTGTGACCGACCACCGGATCAACCTGACCCTCCACCGCCTGCCCGAAATTCTGGAGGGCGCGATGGACGAACTGATCGGCGCGCTGATCAGCGAGGACGAGGCCGCGCGGCTGGGTGCGCTGGATGGGTGATCCCCCTCTCCCTGCAGGGGAGAGGGACAGTTCGCGGTTGCAACGCGAACAGGGTGAGGGACCGAAACCTCACTCATTCCCTCACCCTGAGCGGCGGGCAACGCCGCTCTGTCCCTCTCCCCTGCAGGGAGAGGGAGGATGACTGTCCGCCAGACCCTCGCCACCGCCACCACCGCCCTCGCCCGCGTCGGCCCCACGCCGCGTCTCGATGCCGAGCTGCTCATGGCCCACGCGCTCGGTATCCCGCGCAACGCGATGATCATGGCGCATCTCGACGACGCGGTCCCCGACACCTTCGCCCCGCTCCTTGCCCGTCGCCTCGCGCACGAACCCGTCGCGCACCTGACCGGCCTGCGCGGGTTCTGGACGATCGATCTGGAGGTCGGCCCCGGCGCGTTCATCCCGCGCCCCGATACCGAGACCTTGATCGAGGCTGCCGTCGCGCATTTCGGGGACCGCAGCCCCGCAACGATCCTCGACCTCGGCACCGGCCCCGGCACACTGCTGCTCGCTGCGCTCGACCAATGGCCGGACGCGACCGGTTTGGGCGTGGAACGCTCCGATGCCGCCCGCGCCTATGCGCTACGCAACACCGCGCGGCTCGGCTTCGGCGACCGTGCCGAAATCACCGGGGGCAACTGGGCCGATGGCATCGACCGGCAGTTCGATCTGGTGCTGAGCAACCCGCCCTATGTCGCCGAGGATGAGGGGCTGCCCCGCGAAGTGCTCGATTACGAGCCCGCCGAGGCGTTGTTCGGCGGGCCTGACGGGCTCGACCCCTATCGGGTGCTCGCGGGCGAGCTCCCGCGCCTCATCGCGCCGGGCGGCGTTGCCTGTGTCGAGATCGGCTGGACGCAGGCTGCAACCGTCGCCGCGCTGTTCACCGCCCATGGCTTGAATGTCGCATGCCGCAGCGATCTGGGCGGTCGCGACCGCTGCATCGTGGCGACGCTGCGATAGACGCCTTTAACTAGTGCTTGGCAAATAATGCTTGGCGCGGCCCTCGGGCGGCGCTAATGCAGCTCCCAAGGGGCGAACGCATCTCCCAGCTTTTTGTAAAGCGAATGCGCCGCTGCCTTACCCCCACATCCTTCCGGTCGCGGCAATGAGGCTGCGGTTCGGCAGAGCGACCGATCGTCCGGACAGCCCGGATACGACGGTCCGCAACGGGGCAAAAAGGGATTTGAACACCCCCCTTGTTTAGGACGGCATCAGCTTGATCAACAATCGCCAGCAGTCCGGTCGCCGTCGCGGCCGGGGTGGCCAGAACGGCCAGCGTCAGCAGAACGGACGGCCCGAACTCGGCAACCGCATCGACAATCGCGCGCGTGGCAATGCCCCGCAGTTGCTCGAAAAATACAAGACGCTCGCGCGCGACGCGCAGCAATCGGGCGACCGGGTGCTGGCGGAATATTATTTCCAGTTCGCCGACCATTATTTCCGCGTGCTGGCCGAAAGCCGCGCACGCTACGAGGAAGCGAACCCCAACCGCCCGCGTCAGGACTATGCCGAGCCGGAAGAGCAGTTCGACGAAGACGGCAACGAGATCGAGCGCGAATTCGACGCGCGGCCCCCGCAGCAGGCGCGTCAGGATCGTCCGGAACGTCAGGAGCAGGCCCCGCGCCAGTACCGCGACAACCAGAATCGCGATGACCGGCCGCGCGAGGACCGTCCCCGTGATGACCGTCCCCGCGAAGATCGCCCGCGTCAGGATCGCTACCAGCGTGACGACCGGCCCCGCGAGGATCGCGCGCAACGCGAAGATCGTCCCCAGCGTGACGTGACGGCGCGCGACGACCGCCCGCAGCGCGAGGAGCGTCCCCGTCTCGAGCGCACCCGCGAAGACGGCGAAAGCCGCCGCCCGCGCGCGCGCAGCAACGGCAATGGCGCGTCGCATGACGATGACGACAGCGTCGGCGTGCTCCCCTTCGACGCGCTGCCGCCCGCTATCGGGGTTGCGGCAATGGAGCCGGAAATGGGCGTCGAGGGCGAAGAAATCGCCGTGCCCAAGAAGCGCGGTCGCCCGAAAAAGGTCGTCGAGGCAACCGAAGGGGAGTGATACTGCCCCTCTCCCCTTGCGGGAAAGGACTACACGCGCCGCAGGGGCGGCGGAGAGAGGGGTTCGGGCGCGTCTGCGCCCGACGAGACTGTCCGACCGCCGACCCCTCTCCCTCCCGCACTTCGCGCGAGGACCCTCTCCCGCAAGGGGAGAGGGAAAGAAGCTTATTCACTCCCGCTTCACCTGCGATGCTGTCATGCTCCCGGCAACACCGACCCGGGAGAGTCACCTGATGCGCCGTTTCGCCCTGTTGCCGTTGCTCGCCCTGAGCGCCCCCCTTGCGGCGCAATCCGCGCAAGGGACTGTCGCGGTTACGATCTACAACAACAATCTCGCGCTGGTGCAGGACATACGCGCGACCGCGCTGCCGCAGGGCCGGACGACGGTCGAATTTCCGGACGTTTCGGCCCAGATCAGGGCGGAGACCGTCACTATCGGCGGCGCGGATTTCGGTATCGTCGAACAGAATTTCGATTACGACCTGCTCAGCCCTTCCGCACTGATGCAGAAAGCGGTCGGGCAGGTCGTGACCATCGTCCGCATCAACCCCGCAACCGGCGCGGAAACCCGCGAACAGGCCAAGGTGCTGGCCGCGAACGGCGGTGTCGTGCTCCAGATCGGCCAGCGGATCGAAGTGCTGCGTGATGACGGCCTGCCGGTTCGCGTGATCTTCGACCGCGTACCGCCGAATCTGCGCGCGCGGCCCACGCTGTCGGTCACGCTCGATTCGACCCGCGCGGGCACGCGCCCTGTGTCGCTCAGCTATCTGACCCCCGGCCTCGGCTGGAAGGCGGACTATGTCGCCTTGTTCGATGAGGGTCTCGGCAAGATCGACGTGCAGGGCTGGGTCACGCTGACCAATAATTCGGGCACGACCTACACCAACGCGGAAACGCTGCTGGTCGCGGGCCAGGTCGGCGACAGCCAGCCGCAATACGGCCGCTCGTACAATCCGCAGCCGCAGCGCGGCGGGATGATCAAGCCCGGCACGGAGACCGCAAACCGCGCGCAACTCGGCGATTTCTATCTCTACCCGATCAAGGAACGCACCACGATTGCGCAGGCGCAGCAGAAGCAGGTGAGCTTCCTCGACGTCGGCGGTGCGGCGGCGGCCAAGGGCTATGAATACCGCAATGGCTGGCTAGGCACGCAGACCGAGGCGCAATCCGCGGACACGGTGCTGCGCTTTTCGACCTCGCGCGACGGCGGCCTCGGCGACGCCCTCCCGGCGGGGACGGTGCGCGTCTATATGAAGGACGCCAAGGGCCAGCCGCAGTTCATCGGTGAGAACACCATCGGCCACACCCCGATGGGGTCGGCGCTGGGCCTCAAGACCGGCGAGGCGTTCGATGTGAAAGTGAAGCCCGTCGTCGAGAAGCGCGAACGGCTGAGCGACATCCGCTGGCGTACGTCGATGCGCTACACGCTGACCAACGCCCGCAACGCACCAGTGGTCGTCGACCTGACCCAGGCAGGTCTCGACAATTACTGGGACGACACGCGCATCCTGTCCGAAAGCCAGAAGAGCGAGCGCCGCTCGTCGGACGAGGCGGTGTGGAAAGTGACCGTGCCCGCCAACGGCGAAGCGACGGTCACAGCCGTGTTCGACACGCGGTATTGAGGGTGCGCTACGCCGCGTTGCTGGTGCTTGTCTCGGCACCGGCGCTTGCCCAAACTACGACGACCTCACCCGCCCCCGAGACCGTCTCGGTCAGCATCTACCGCGCGCCAGACCGTTCCGCCGACGAGGCAATGAACCTGCGGTATCTGCGCGGCTTCGCGCTCGTCACTGAAACCCGTCGCGTCACCATCCCGGCGGGCGACGGGGTGATCCGCTTCGAAGGGGTCGCGGGCGGCATCCTGCCCGAAAGCGCGATCGTCACCGGCCTGCCCGACGGGGTGGTCGAAAAGAATCAGGACGCCAATCTCCTGTCCCCCGCCAGCCTGCTCGGCGCATCGGTGGGGCGGCGCGTCTCGATCCGTCGCACGGTGCGCGCGACCGGCAAGACCAGCGAAGAGGAAGCCGTGATCCGCTCCGGCCCCGGCGGACAAGTGGTGCTGCAAACGGCGGCGGGGATCGAGGCGCTGCGCTGCACCGGCATCCCCGAAACCATCGTCTATGACGCGTTGCCCGAGGGACTGTCGGCCAAGCCGACGCTGTCGGTCCGCACACGCAGCGCGCGCGCCGCGACCGCGACGGTGACGCTCAGCTACCTCGCCGATAATTTCGACTGGCAGGCGAACTATGTCGCGACCTTGGGCAGCGACGGCAAAAGCCTCGACCTGTTCGGCTGGGTCACGCTGGCCAGCGCCGACGAGACCAGTTTCCCAAAGGCGCAGGCGATGGTGATCGCAGGGCGGCTGAACCGCAGTAATGAGCGGCGCGAGCGGCCTTATCAAAACCCTGCCGTCAATCTTACCTGCTGGCCGCAGGGGACGACGAACGACATTTCGATGGAGCGGCTCGAACGCTACGCCGAAGAACGCGGCGACATGCTGATGCCCGCGCCGGTCGCGATGTCGGCGCTGGCGCAGGATGTCGTCGTAACGGGACGCCGGGCCAAATCGGCAATGACCGTACAGCAGGAAGAACTGGGCGACCTCAAACTTTACCGCGTCCCCGAACCCGTCACCGTTGCCGCCAACGCCCAGAAGCAGGTGGCCTTGCTCGACAAGGAGCGCGTGCCCGTCGCGCTCGTCTATCGTGCCGATATCTGGGGCGATGGCGACGCGCAGGTTCGCCTGACCTTGCGGGCGAAGAACCGCATTGCCGACGGCCTCGGCTTGCCGCTCCCGGCGGGCAAGCTCGCGCTCTACCAGCGGGGGACGACACGCGAGCTGCTCCTCGGCGAGGGATCGGTCGGCGACAAGGCGGTGGGCGAGGAAGTCGAAATCGATGTCGCGACCGCGACCGGCGTCATTGCGCGCCAGACCGACGGGAAGCTGACCGTCACCAACGACAATCCTTATCCGGTCGCCTTCGAGGGCAAGCTCGGCGACCGCAATCTGTCGGGCTTCTCGGCCAGGGTCCGCAAAAAGGACGGCGCCTGGCTCTGGGCGGCGACCGTCCCCGCCAATGGCAGTGTCTCGCTCGGCTATCGCGAAAAGGACTGACGCGGCCAACAAAGTGTTGCGCGCCAAGTTACAATGTCGTCCTTTTCACCGGCACGTCGCGCGAGTCGTTCGCGCGATCCGGGGGAAAATGCATCATGACCTTTACACCGCCACCGATGCCGGTCGGCACCGCTGCTGTCAGCTGGATCGACACCAACAATATCGCGCAACTGCACGTCTATTCGACCGACGGGAACAACATAACCGAACGCTATTGGGCAGGGTCGGCCTGGGCGAGCACGAACTTCCTCGCGCCCGGCGGACACGTTTCGGCGACCTGTTATGTGCTCAACGGCCAGCCCTATATCCGCGTCTATTGCAATTTTGAGGACAAGACGACGGAGTGGTGCTCGGACGCGGGCGGGGCATGGTATGTGGGCAGCTATACCCCGGCCTAGCGCATCGGGCCTGAACGGCGGTTCCTCGTCCTGCTGGATGCCCCGCGAGGATTCGAACCTCGATAAACGGTATCAGAAACCGTTGTCTTACCATTAGACGACAGGGCAGCGCCGGAGCGCGCCTGTAGGTCGAATCGAGGCCTCAAGTCAACGCGGTCGCGTGCGCTACGCCGACCCGTGGTTGCCGCGCGGCGAGACGCCCGCTACACCTGTGCCCAAGTGCTGCGGGCTGGTGCGTCCGTAGTGATTGGGCAGACACATGATGGCCGACGCCGGTTCAGCCGCCCCTGCCGCAAGTGGCGCGGGGCACCGCAACAGCCAGGGGGCGTGGCACCCGCGCCGGACCTATGCCGCGCTCGATCTGGGCACCAATAACTGCCGCTTGCTGATCGCGCGGCCCTCGGGCGAAGACGGTTTCGTCATTGTCGATGCCTTTTCGCGCATCGTGCGGCTCGGCGAGGGACTGGCGGCGTCGGGGCGGCTAAGCGATGCGGCGATCGAACGCGCGGTCGCGGCGCTGTCGATCTGCGCCGACAAGCTGGTCAGGCGCGGCGTCCATCTGTCGCGCGCGGTCGCGACCGAGGCCTGCCGCCGTGCGGAAAACGGGCGCGAATTCGTCGACCGGGTCTATCGCGAAACCGGCATTGCACTCGACATTATCGACCCCGGCGAGGAGGCGCGGCTGGCGGTGCAGGGCTGCCACGCGCTGCTCGAGCCGGGCGACGGGCCGGCGCTGATCTTCGACATCGGCGGCGGTTCGACCGAGTTGGTCGAACTCCTGCCGGGCGCGGGGCCGCCGCAGATCGCCGACTGGATCAGCGTCCCCTGGGGCGTGGTCTCGCTGGCCGAAAGCGAACCGCAAGGCGTCGGCGACCGCGACGCGCGGATCGCGACCTATGAACGCATGAAGGGTCGCGTCGCCGAGGCACTCGGCGCGCTCGACCTGCCCGAAGGCGAGCTGCGGCTGCTCGGCACCAGCGGCACGGTGACGACACTCGCCAGCGTGTTCCTCGAACTGCCAAGCTACGACCGTCGCGCCGTCGACGGGCTGCATGTCCCGGTCGGCGATATGCGCCGCATCGGCCGCGACCTGGCCGCCATGTCGATTGCCGAGCGCGCGCAGGTTGCCTGCATCGGCACCGAGCGCGCCGACCTGGTCGTGGCGGGGTGCGCGATTCTCGAAGCGATCCTCGACCTGTGGCCCGCGCCGCGCGTCGGGGTGGCGGATCGCGGCATCCGCGAGGGGATTTTGCGCGCCTTGATGGCGGGAGCCGTCCGGTGAGCCGGGGCGGCGGTGCCTCGCGAACCCGCGTCAAGACTGCGCGCGGGCGCACGGCCCAGTCGAACCGCTGGCTCGCCCGCCAGCTCAACGACCCTTATGTCAAACGCGCGCACGCCGAGGGTTATCGCAGCCGCGCGGCATACAAGCTGATCGAACTCGACGAGCGGTTCGCCATATTGAAGGGTGCGCGCCACGTCATCGATCTCGGCATCGCGCCGGGCGGCTGGGCACAAGTCGTCCGCAAGCAAGCCCCCAAGGCCCGGATCATCGGAATCGACCTGTTGCCGGTCGACCCCATCGACGGCGTGCACATCGTCCAGATGGATTTCATGGACGACGCCGCGCCCGACTATCTCATCGACGCGCTCGGCGGTCCCCCCGACCTCGTGCTGTCGGACATGGCAGCGAACACCACCGGCCACCCGCCGACCGACGCGCTCAGGACGATGGGGCTGGTCGAGGCCGCGACCGAATTCGCGGTCCAGGTGCTGCGCCCCGGCGGCGCGTTCGTCGCGAAAGTATTTGCGGGCGGGGCCGACAGCGCGCTGGTCGCCGAACTCAAACGCAACTTCGCCCATGTGAAGCACGCGAAACCGCCCGCGAGCCGCAAAGGCTCGACCGAATGGTATGTGGTGGCGCAGGGATTCAAGGGGCGGGCGGAAGTGCCGCCGACCGAAGCCTAACGCGCTGCGACTTGCATCCGCTGCGGTTGCATCGCCAATATGCTGCCCAGTTTCGCCCGGAACGCCGCGAGTTGCGCGCCTTCGAGGATCGAGCGCGACTCGAAACTCACGCCCGACGGATTAACCGCCACGCCGCCCCGGTAAACCTCGAAATGCAGATGCGGGCCGGTCGACAGGCCCGTCGAGCCGACATAGCCGATCACTTGCCCCTGTGCGACGCGCGATCCCGGCGCGACGGCGATGCGGCTCATATGGGCATAGCCGGTGCCGAGGCCGCTCGGGTGTTTCAGCTGAACCATGTTGCCATGCCCGCCGTGCCAACCGGCAAAGCTGACGATGCCGTCGGTGACCGCGCGGATCGGCGTGCCATAGGCGGCTCCATAGTCGGTGCCCTGATGCATGCGCGAATAGCCGAGCAGCGGGTGGAGCCGCCAGCCGAAGCCGCTGGTCTTGCGCGCGTTGGCGACGGGCAGCACGAACCCGGCGCGGCGCTCGCCGACCCCGGCGGCATCGTACCACTGGCTCTGGCCATCCCCCCCGGAACCGTCGACATCCCACTGGATCATCCGTGTGGCCCGGTTCCCGCGCGCAAGCCCGACATAGAGCAATTTGCCATAGCGGACTTCGCCGGTCGCCGCGCGGTCCTGTTCGACGATCAGGTCGAACCGGTCGTCAGCACCGATATTTTCCATCGGGACATGCGGCGCGAGCGCACGGATATAGGTCTGGATCGCGCCCGCCGGGGCGCCTGCCGCACGAGCAGAGGCGTAGAGGCTGTCGCCGACGCGGCCCTCGACACGCAAGGGGCTGCTGTCGACCGCAACCGGCATCCGCTGCATCGTCAGCGCATTGCCGACGCGCACGAAATTGACCCGCATGTCGAACCGCGCGCGGAAGGCGAGCGACTGCAACGGGCGGGCGTCGTTTTTCGACGACCGGCGACCGAGGGTGACCGCCAGCGCGGTCCCCGCCGGGATCTCGTCGGGATCGACGATATCCGATGTCATCTCGGCGATCCGGCTGGCTTCGCCGCCGCCGACTCCGGCGCGTTCGAGCGCGTGGCGCAGGCTGTCGCCCTCGCCGAGCATCGCGGTCAGGTCGATCTGCGGACGTTCGGGTGTATCGGCCAGCGGCTGGACGGCATCGGTCGCAGCCATATGGCGACCGGTGTCGCCGCCCCAGGCGAGCGGCGAAATGCTTTGGGCGCGGCTTTCCTCCCAAGCGGCGGGGGACAGCGGCGGGGCGGCAGGAACGACCAGCGGCTCGAACCCGGGGGCGAAGGCCAAGGTTGTCGCGCACAGCGCGATACAGGCGGCAAGGCCGCGCCACCAGTGGCGACTGCCGATATCGATCCCGAGATCGGGCAGCACATCGATGCTGAACCAGTTGGCGCTCGGTTTGGCGAGGCCCGCACGGCCGAAGGGGATGCGCGCGTCGGGCAGCGCGCGGTCGAGCGACAGCATGGCCGTCCCCCCGCCGCCGAAACCGTTCTCGCTCGCCTGAAACAACCCGTGCCCGCCCGCGTCAGAGTGCAACCCGCCCGGTCGTCTGATCTGCGACCGCCCGGTGACATCACTGTGGAGCGACAGGGTTAAAGTCAAACTAACTCGTGCCGCGCGGACGGGCAGTTGCGGCGAATGGTGAGTGCGGCGCGATGGAAGTTTCGTCCTTCTCCTTCCGGCGAGAAGGAAGAATGCAGACAGCCCAAGCGAAGTGGTTGCGCGACATGCCCGCACGCCCGATGTAGAAATCATGCCGCATCCCCGCGCCAATGTGACGGCCGTCCTCGGCCCCACCAACACCGGCAAGACGCATCTCGCCATCGAGCGGATGTGTGCGCATTCGAGCGGGATGCTGGGCTTTCCGCTGCGCCTGCTGGCGCGCGAGGTTTACGACCGCGTCGTTGCGATCAAGGGCGCGAAAGAGGTCGGGCTGCTCACCGGCGAGGAGAAAATCTTGCCCCCCGGTGCGCGCTGGCTGCTGTGCACGGCCGAATCGATGCCGGTGGACAGGGATGTTGCCTTTGCCGCGCTCGACGAAGCGCAATTGGGGGCCGATCCCGAGCGCGGGCATGTCTTCACCGACCGGCTACTGCGCGTGCGGGGGCGCGAGGAGACGATGGTGCTCGGCTCGGCGAGCATCAGCGGCCTCGTTCGCGCGCTGGTGCCCGAAGCCGAAATCGTCCGCCGCCCGCGCTTTTCGACACTGAGCTATGCCGGTGCGAAGAAGCTGTCGCGTATCCCGAAACGCAGCGCCATCGTCGCGTTCAGCGCCGAGGAGGTCTATGCGGTCGCCGAGATGCTCCGCCGGACGCGCGGCGGCGCGGCGGTCGTCATGGGCGCGCTCAGCCCCCGAACCCGCAACGCGCAGGTCGCGATGTATCAGGCGGGCGAGGTCGATTATCTGGTCGCGACCGATGCCATCGGCATGGGCCTGAACATGGACATCGGCCATGTCGCCTTTGCTTCATTGACCAAATTCGACGGCCACCGGCTGCGGCGGCTGACGGTCGCCGAAATGGCGCAGATCGCGGGCCGCGCCGGGCGGCACCAGCGCGACGGGACGTTCGGGTCGCTGGGGTCGGAGGTCGGCCCCGCTGCCTTCCGCCCCGAAGAAATCGAGGCCATTGAGGACCACCGTTTCCCCCGCGTCGATCATCTTTACTGGCGAGAGGGCGCGCCCGACACCTCGTCGCTCGATGCGCTGATCGACAGTCTGGAGACGCCGCCGATCCACGAAAAACTCCGCAGCGCGCCGCAATCGGTCGATCTGGCCGTGCTCAAGCGTCTGTCGGAAGACCCCGAAATCCGCAGTCGTGCGCGCGGCCAGATGGTCGCGCGGTTATGGGCGGCATGCGGTGTCCCCGACTTTCGCAAGGTCGGCGCGGACCATCAAGCCCGCTTTGTCGGACGGCTGTTCCGGCATTTGTCGGAAGGCGAGGGCCATGTCCCGGTGCCATGGTTCGCCGACGAGCTTCAACGTCTCGACCGCGCCGATGGCGATGTCGAGACCTTGGGTGGACGCATCGCAGGCGTGCGGACCTGGGCCTATATCGCGCACCGTTCGGACTGGCTCGCCGACCCCGCGCATTGGGCGGCGCGGACAGAGGCCGTCGAGGAACGGCTGTCCGATGCGCTCCACGCGCGGCTCACCGAACGCTTCGTCGACCGGCGGACATCGGTGCTGATGCGGCAGGTCGGCGGCGATGCCGGATTGCTCGCCGTCGCGGTGGATGAGGACGGCGCGGTCACGGTCGAAAACGAAAGCATCGGACGGCTCGACGGATTTGCGTTCAGCGTCGATCCGGCAGCGCGCGGCCTCGACCGCAAGCGCTTGATTGCGGCGGCCGAACGCCATCTCGTTGCCGAACGCGCGCTGCGGGCGGCGGCGCTGGTCGGCGCACCCGACAGCGAATTCCGGGTCGAGGGGATGGCCAGCCCGCTGGTCCTCCTCTGGGCGGGGCATCCGGTCGCGACTCTGGCTCAGGGCCGCGCGCTCGTGCCCGACATCCGTCTCGACCGCACCCTTGATGCGCTCGACCGCACGAAGGTTGCGGCGCGGCTCGCAGCATGGCTCGACGGACAGCTCGCCCGCTATCTCGGGCCGTTGCGCGATATGGAGGCGGCGCGCGCCTCGCCGAAGACACCCGCGCCGACCCGCGCCATCCTCGCACCGCTGATCGCGGGCGGCGGCATTGTGCCGCGCGCCGCTGTCGACAGCGCGCTTGGCGGCCTTGGCAGCGAATTGCGCCGTGCGCTGACCCGTTCGGGGCTAACCATCGGTAGCCTCGACGTCTATGACGCCCGGCTGCTCAAGCCCGGCGCGCTGTTCTGGGCGAACGCGCTCGATGCGGTGCGTGCCGGAACGCCGGTCGCCGATACGCTCAAACCCGGCGCGACGACCAGCAAGGGGATCGCGGCGCGCGGGTATCGCGCATTCGGCGGCACGCTGGTCCGCGTCGATCTGGTCGAACGGATCGCGCGCGCGACGCACGATCTACGGACCGCGCGGGTGCCGTTCCTGCCCGATACCGCGCTGGCGACCTCGTTCGGCATCGACGCCGCAACCTTTGCCGCCATCCTCGGCGCCCTCGGCTTTCGTGCCGGCGGGGACGGGCAGTGGACATGGGGCAGCCGCCCGAAACCGGTACGACCGGTGAAGCCGGTCAAACCCAATGCGTTTTCGGCGCTGGGCGATATGCGGCTTGGCTGAGGGGTCCGGTGCCACGATGCGGCTCGACCGTTTCCTGTGGTTTGCGCGGATTTCGGCCTCGCGCAGCTTCGCACAGGCGCTGGCCGCCAGCGGGCATCTGCGCATCGACGGACGCCCGGTGGCCAAGGCTGCCGCACCCGTCCACATCGGCAACGTGCTGAGCTTTGCCACGCATCGCGGCGACATCCGGGTGTTGCGGATCGAAAGCCTCCCGACGCGGCGCGGCCCGCCAGCAGAAGCGCGCGCCTGTTACACCGACATGATTGACGGCGCGGACGCGCAAAACTAACGCGAAGCCCATTCTTAGGGAGCACCGACCGCAATGACCTATGTCGTCACCGACGCCTGCATCAAATGCAAGTATATGGACTGCGTCGAAGTGTGCCCGGTCGACTGTTTCTACGAGGGCGAGAACATGCTCGTCATCAACCCCAGCGAGTGCATCGACTGCGGCGTGTGCGAACCCGAATGCCCGGCCGAGGCGATCCTGCCCGATACCGAAAACGGTCTCGAGAAATGGCTCGAGCTCAACACGACCTTCTCCGCGCAATGGCCCAACATCACGCGCAGCCGCGAAGCCCCGGCCGACGCCGACGAATACAAGGGCGTCGAAGGCAAATTCGACGCGCATTTCTCGCCGGAGCCAGGCCAGGGCGACTGACGAACGATGTAGCCAACTCGCCGTCTTTTTTCCTACCGATGTAAGACGTCCAAGTTGTGCAGCCGCACGATACCGGCGTCATCATCAATGGTGTATCCGATAACTATCGTCGGCAGGCGGGCAATTGGCGGGCCTTCGTAGACCCACATTCCCTCAATGGCCGGATGCGGTTGGCCCGCTTCTCTCGGATTGCGGCTAGCAATCCGCTCAAAGATGGCAATTGCGTCGAGTCCACCCTCGGGGTCAGTGTTTCCCAAGCGACGAAAGAACGCGGCTTCGAAAAGCGGCGAGGGTTCCAGAACCCAAGGTGTCTCCGCTCGGTCGCGTCGCTTCACTGTCGCTTAACCCTCGTTCGATCCGATCAAACGCCTCAGGAGAAACGTCCGTCGGAAAAAGCAGGAATGCCGATTCATATGGAATCTCGGCACCGAATTCGACCGATTCCCAAGGGCGCTGATGACTAAACTCACTGATCGTGCGCGCACTGTTTTGAAAGCACACAAAATCAACGACATCGTCGAGCAGTGACACCTCTGCCTCGTTAAGTCTTTCCATCTCTGGCTTAGTGATCGCCGTATATTCGTTCTTTCTGAACCCGTGATAATTGACCTGTTCGATCGAAATCGCACTGCTACGCTCAAGCTCTCTGAGCGTGGGCAACAACTGGTCACAAGTCGGACCATGCGGGCGTTTGCGGTACGTTGCTCCGGTTGCCGGAGTGCCCGATTCAGCAAAACGAAGCATGTCGAAAAAATACAGGACTTTGTGAAGCTTAACCGCGCCAAGTCGGCTTGGGGGGCACTTCTGACAGGTGTACAGGATCACCGCCTCGAGTTTGGCGCGATCAAACTGCATAGGCACTGCATAAGTCACACTGTCTTAGTGGCGGAACAGAACAAGAATGTCAAGCCTTTGTTGTTGTTGGAGAATTGTGATTCTCAATTCAATCACTTAGCGAAGGCCGGTGGCCAAATGCGACTGATCCACGGCGGCACAATCGCTATGTGACAAAAGCTGGTAATTTTGTTGCGAATCTGTTAAACACCGGGTCCAACAGGCGGACATGCTCCCGTGTCCGCGTGGGAACGCACAACCGGAGCCATCCCCGCACCGCCGTTTTGACCGTGCCGCAATGCTGCGGCCTGCGAAGCCGCCCTGCATCCCGATGGTCCGATTCGAAAGGATAAAAATGGCCGCTGCACCTGTGCTGCTTTTCGACGTCGGCGATTATGTCGTTTACCCCAAGCACGGCGTCGGGCGCGTCGTCGAGCTGCAGAAATCCGAGATCGCCGGCATGGCGCTCGAACTCTATGTGCTGCGCTTCGAGAAAGAGCGCATGACGCTCCGCGTGCCGACCAACAAGGCCGAAAGCGTGGGCATGCGCAAGCTGTCGTCGGACAAGACGATGCGCGAGGCGCTGGCGACGCTCAAGGGCAAGCCCAAGGTCAAACGCACCATGTGGTCGCGCCGCGCGCAGGAATATGAAGCGAAGATCAATTCGGGCGACCTGGTGTCGATTGCCGAAGTGGTCCGCGACCTGTTCCGCGCCGAAGACCAGCCCGAGCAGAGCTATTCCGAACGCCAGATTTTCGAAGCTGCCGCCTCGCGCCTCGCGCGCGAACTCGCGGCGATGGAACAGCTCGACGAGCCCAAGGCGCTCGAAAAGCTGCTCGAAATCCTGCGCGCCTCGGCGGCGATCTACAACAAGGCGGCTTAACGCCGCTTGCCCCTAAGGGTCATGAAGGGCAGGGGGGACCGATGCGGTTCGCCCTGCCTTTTTTGCTGCTGTGCGCCGCGCCCGCTTTTGCCGCCGCAGCCGATCGGTCGCTGTCGCTGACCGATTTCGACCGCGTCCGCATCGACGGCAGCTTCGTCGTCGAAATCCGCACCGGTACCGCGACCTCGGGCCGGATCAGCGGCACACAAGCCGCCATTGAAGCGGTGAGCGTCGAAGTGCAGGGGCGACAGCTGAACATCCGCCGCAACCGGTCGAGCTGGGGCGGCTATCCCGGGCAGGTGCCGACAGCGGCGACCATCCGTCTCACCGTGCCGTCGCTCGCCAATATCTGGGTCAGCGGTCCGGCCAAGGTGTCGGTCGACCGGTTGAAGGGCTTGCGCGTTGCTGCCTCGCTCGAGGGGCCGGGCGCGCTGAGCATCGCCAATGTCTCTGCCGACCGGATGGAGCTCGCCACGCTCGGATCGGGGACGCTGGTCGTCAGCGGTACCGTCGCCACACTGAACGCGACGGCGCGCGGGGCGGGGACGTTCGACGCAGGCAAGCTTGCCGTGTCCGACCTGACGTTGACCAGCGAGAGCGCGGGTGTGGTGACGGTCGCGGTGAAACGCGCCGCCAATGTGACGATGACCGGCAGCGGGACGGTCACGGTTCTCGGCAAGCCTGCCTGCACGGTCAAAAATATCGGTAGCGGCACCGTCGCTTGCGGGTCAGATCAGCCCCAGCGCTGACAAATCGCCGACGAGGTGCGGCGGCAGTTCGTCCGCTCCGTCGCCCGAAACCAGATCGCGCGGCGCATCGGCATTTTCCAGATAGCGCCAGCCCTGATGCGCGCGGCGCGGGATCGGGCGCACGCGGACGATGCCGGTGCTGACCACGATATTGGTCTTGCCCGCTTCGGCTTCCTCGAACCCCAGGATTTCGGTGCGCGCGACCAGCTGGTGCTTCAAAATCCAGAACAGCGATCCGCCGACCAGCTCGTCGGCGCGTTTGGGCTTGTAGCGCGTCGTCAGCCGCGCTTGCGGTCCCCGGTCGGCCCACCAGCCGAGCAACTGGTCGATCGACGTCGCCCCGAACGCGACCTTGGTCAGGTGAAGCATCTAACCTGCCAGCCCCGCCAGCGACGCCAGCCCCAGAAAACTGAAAAAGCCCATCACGTCGGTCATCATCGTCACGAAAACCGCCGACGACACCGCCGGATCGACCTCGAATTTTTCGAGCGTCACCGGCACGAGAATGCCCGACAAGCCCGCGACCAGATTGTTGATGACCATTGCGGAACCGATCACCAGCCCCAGCATCGGATTGCCGAAAATCAGCGCGACCGCATAGCCGATCATCAGCCCCAGCGCGCTGCCATTGGCGAGCGCGATGCGGAATTCGCGCAGGATCATCCGGCGTGTGTTCGAACTGGTCAGCTGGTTGGTCGCCAGCGCGCGTACGACCACGGCGAGCGTCTGCGTCCCCGCATTGCCGCCCATCCCCGAGACGATCGGCATCAACACCGCGAGCAGCGCGAATTTCGCGATCTCGCCCTGAAAGAACCCGACGACCGACGCGGCAAGGATGGCGGTGCCCAGGTTGACCACCAGCCAGGTCAGCCGCGTCCGCACCGTCATCAGGATCGGTTCGTTGATGTCGCCGTCGCCCGCGCCCGACAGGCGCAGGATGTCCTCGCCGGCCTCCTGCTGGATGACGTGCACGATATCGTCGACGGTGATCATGCCCGCCAGCCGCCCGTCGCCATCGACGACGGCAGCGGAGATCAGCGCGTATTTCTGGAAGCGGAGTGCCACCTCTTCCTGATCCATATCGACCGGGATCAGCGTCTGTTCGCGCTTCATCACATCGGCAATCGCGACGCTGCGCGGGGTGCGGAGAATCCACGACAGCTGGCACGTGCCGATGGGCTTGTGCGCCGGATCGACGACAAAGATTTCCCAGAAATCGGTGGTCAGGTCGGCATTGTCGCGCAGCCAGTCGATGGTCTGGCCGACGCTCCAGTGCTCGGGCACCGCGACCAGGTCGCGCTGCATCAACCGGCCGGCGGACTCCTCGGGGTAGGACAGCGCGGCTTCGATCGCGGCGCGGTCGTCGGGGTCGAGCGCGCGCAGGACGGCGGCCTGATCGGCATCGTCCATGTCCTCGATGATCGCGACGGCATCGTCGGTATCGAGCTCGGCGGCGATATCGGCCACCTGATGCGGCTCGAGCTGGTCGATCATGCCCTCGCGGACGTGATCGTTCATTTCGGCAAGCACGTCGCCGTCGAGCAGGTCGCCGAACGCCGCCGCCATCGCGCCGCGCCGGTCCTCGGGCGCGAGTTCGAAGAGGTCGGCGAGATCGGCGGGGTGCAGCGGCGAGACGAGATGCCGCGCGCCCTCGTCATCGCCCGCATCGACGCGCGCAATCACCTCGCGAACGAAATCGGGCCGCAGCCGGTCGTCCTCGTCCATCCGGGTGTCGGGGGCGGCGTCGTCGCGGGTGTCTTGGCGGAGATCGGCTTCGCTCATCGCTGTGACCTCCTCTGATGCGCCAACCCCGCCCGTCTGCGGGTTTTCGCGCAAGGGTCAAGACCTGCCGCACAAACCCTCTCCACTTTGTGGAGAGGGCGGCGGAGCGCCAGCGGAGCCGGGAGAGGGATGATGCGGCGACGGGGCGTGCCTCTCCCGATGCTTCGCATCGCCCTCTCCGCGAAGCGAAGAGGGTTTGGTCTCTCGCAATCGCGCCGCACGACCTTATCTTGGCTTGATGCCGTACCGCCTCTCCGTCCTCGACCAGTCGCCCATTGCCGAAGGCAGCACGGCTGCCGATGCGCTCGCCAACACGCTCGATCTCGCGCGGCAGAGCGATACGCTCGGCTACGACCGCTACTGGCTCGCCGAACATCATGCCTCGCCGGGATTGGCGGGGGCTGCGCCCGAGGCGCTGATCGGGCCGGTGGCGCTCGCGACGTCGCGGATCAGGGTCGGGTCGGGCGGGATCATGCTGCCGCATTATTCGCCGTTCAAAGTCGCCGAGACCTTTGCGCTGCTGTCGGCGCTCGCGCCGGGTCGGATCGATCTCGGGCTCGGCCGCGCGCCGGGCAGCGACCAGCGCACCGCGTTCGCGCTCCAGCGCGACCGCTCGCGGCGGATGCCGGTCGACGATTTCCCGAACAACCTCGCCGAAACCATCGCCTATCTCGACGGCACGATGCCCGCCGATCACCCGTTTGCGGGGTTGCAGGACACGCTGCCGACAGGCGGGGGAAGCCCCGAAGTCTGGCTGCTTGGTTCCTCGACCGATTCGGCAATCTGGGCCGCAGAGGCAGGCCTCCCCTATTGCATTGCCGATTTCATCAATTCGGACGGGGTGCCGCTTGCCGATCTCTACCGGGCACGGTTCAGGCCCGGGCGGATCGCGGTCCCGCATGTCATGGTCGCGACCTGGACGATTGCCGCCCCGACCCGTGCCGAGGCCGAGCGGCTGGCGCTGCCTTCGCAGATGATGTTCGCGCACCTGTTGCGCGGCGAGCTGATCGCGGTACCTTCGGTCGAGCGTGCCGAGGCATGGGCGGCGACCGCCCCGCCACCTGCGCACCGCCGCCGCCGTGCGCTCGGGTCGCCCGGCGAAGTCCGCGCGCAACTCGACGAAGTCGCGGCGCTCTACGGTGCGGACGAACTGATGCTCGTCAACATCCTGCCCGACCACGCAGCGCGCGTCCGCAGCTATGCGCTGCTCGCCGCCGAATATGGGCTGGCAGGATTGGCCGAGGCTGCGTAAGGCGCGGGCAAATTTCGAAAGGACAACTTATGGCCGACACCCTGACCCTGACGCTCGACACCGGCGATGTGACGATCAAGCTGCGTCCCGACCTCGCCCCCGGCCATGTCGAGCGCATCACGACGCTGGCGAACGAAGGGTTCTACGACGGCGTGGTGTTCCACCGCGTGATCGCCGGCTTCATGGCCCAGGGTGGCGACCCGACCGGCACCGGCATGAGTGGGTCGAAGCTCCCCGATCTCAAGGCCGAATTCAGCCGCGAGCCGCACAAGCGCGGCATTTGTTCGATGGCGCGGACTAACCAGCCGCACACGGCGAATAGCCAGTTCTTCATCTGCCTCGACGATGCGACCTTCCTTGACGGCCAGTACACCGTCTGGGGCGAAGTGACCTCGGGCATGGACCATGTCGACGCGCTGCCCAAGGGCGAGCCGCCGCGCACGCCGGGGAAAATCGTGAAGGCAACGGTGGGCTAAGCGCCGCAGGCATCAGCCCGCTTTTCTTCTTATATCTTCCTTTGTGCCTTCGTGAGCTTCGTGTGAACAAACGGCACACTGTCGCGACCGGTACGCGGCGGAGAACGTGAGACGACGGTTCGCACGAAGCTCACGAAGGCTCAAAGGAAGAAGGGATTGGGGCGCTGCGCGCGACGTTGTGCCGCCCGAACGCCACGCGCTCCGTCATGTGATAATGTTCTTAATTTGTTCTTGACAGACATAACCAGATCGGTTATCAGAACCCGGTCTCGGCCTAAACGCCCGCGCAGCGTGGCGGCCGGGATGCGCGGGCGGGGCTTCGGCTCTGTCTGCGACATGCGGCCGGCGCGGAGTCATCCGGTTTCAAACCGATGCATCGTCGCCGGATCGTCACCGGTCCAGCCGTTCGGTCAACCGCAACGCCCGCTGGACGTCCGGCACGGCCAGGCCGCTCCTTTCAGGGGGAGGCTTGCCGGTCGTCGGTCCCGCCGCGTGCGGGACTGCGCCGGTCGTTCGACCCTCGCACCCCTCATGGTGCGGGCAGCGGGGTCAGGATCGACATGCCGACGTCGCCACATTTCATGACGAGGCAGGACCAGCGACGACACGGCACTCTCCCAAGTGCCTAGACGGGGATGCTTGCCCCTAAAACAAGCGTCCCGCCCGGATGCCCGTGGCAGGACGCGCCGGCCGCAATTTCGCGCGGGGTAGCTGCGGAGGGAGGCGTGTGTCTGTCGATGTTGGAGATTTCAGCAAGAAGGGGCTTCGACAAGCTCAGCCAAGTCGGTTGGGGGGACAGGCTCTCAACCCGACTTGGCTGAGCTTGTCGAAGCCCTTCGCTTTCGCCGCGTACCTGTTGCGACAGCGCGCAGTGCGTTCACACGAAGCCCACGAAGGCACAAAGGAAGGATCAGAGCATTGCGAGCGGAACTATGCCGCCATCGCCCCCACCAGCCAGTCGTGGAACAGCTTTACCGGGCGCGTTTCCAGCGCGCGGGGGCGGCAGACGAACCAGTAGCTGTAGGGGCTTTCGACCTCGACATCGAATACCCGGGTCAGGCGCGGGTCCTGCGCGCTCGACAAATGGCTGCCGTGCATGAAGGCGACGCCCAGCCCCTGCGCGGCCGCGTCGAGCATCAACTGTCCCGAATCGAACAGGTCGATGGCGGCGGGCTCGATCGTCTTCAGCCCGGCGGCCTTGCGCCATTCCTCATAGGTGTCGGGCATGTCGCGGTGCAGGAACACCGTAACGCCGGTCAGCTGTCCGGGATCGGTCAGCGGTGCGCCGTCGACCGACAGGTCGTTCGACGCAATGGCGAAAACCTCGTTGCGGTCGAGCCGCTTGGCGTAAAGCGCCGGTTCGATCTCGCGGGCCAGCACGATCGCGGCATCGATGCCGTCGCCCAGCCGCGCGGTGGCGTGGCCGCCGGTATCGATGTCGAGATGGAGCGAGGGATGCGCCGCGCGCAGTTCGGGCAGACGCGGCATCAGCTGCTGCGAGGCGAACAGCGGCAGCACGCCGAGCCGCAACCGCATGATTCCGCCGATTCCGGCAATCGTCTCGATGGCGTCGGACAGCTGGTCGATGGCAGGAGCGACGAGTGCCAGCAGACGGTCGCCATCGGCGTTCATCGCCAGCGCATGGTGCCGCCGTTCGAACAGCGGCTTGCCGATGAAGCGCTCGAGCGACTGCAACCGGCGGCTGAGCGCGGGCGACGACAGCGACAGTTCCTCGGCAGCGGCCTTGACCGATCCGGTGCGCGCGACCGCAACGAACGCTTCGACTCCTGACAGCGATGGCAGACGTCGCATCGTCCTTGCTCCCATTCCTACTGGCAGCGCCGGATTATGCCGCGCTGCACCATGTCCATTGAGCCTTACACAGGTGAAAGTTGCAAGATGCAATCAACGCAACCTCGATTATTCTTTTCGCACTTGCGAAAGGTTATGCTGCACTGCACATAGAACAGGCCTTTCAGGCATCCTCTCCTAAAAACTTTCAAGGCCCGGTCGGCAACGACCGGGCCCTTTTTTTATGCTTCGCGCCTTTGCAGCCGCAAAATGGCGTAGATCATCAGCGCGACCGACATCGTTGCCGCCGCCAGATAGGGCAATGGCCGCCAGATTTCGTACATGCCGATGCCGATCGACGGCCCCAGCACGAACGACGCGCCGTTGACCGACGTCACCCGCCCCGCCACCGCGCCTTGCAACTCGGGACCCACGGCCAGCGACGATCCGGCGGTATAGCCGGGCCGGGCAAAGCCGAATCCCGCCGAGGTCAGCCCGAACGCGACGGCAAGCCCATAGAGAGTCGTCGATGCGCTGATAATCAGGCAGCCCGCTGCCCCCAGCGCCAGCCCCGTAATGACCAGCGCGCGCGGCTTCATGTCGAGCAGCGGGATCAGGCCCCATTGCACGAGCAGCGCGGCGAACGCGCCGGTCATCAGCACGACGCCGACCGCCTGTTGGCCCAGCACCGGATCGATCGCGAGCCGATCGAGGACGAGAAAGCCCATCGCCTGCCCCGCCATCGCCTGGGCATGGCCCATCACCAGTCCTACCAGCATCCACGGCCAGATCCGCGAATCGGTCAATTTGAGCATCGCGTTCGAGGGTTCGGAAACCGCCGCCGTGACACTCGCGCCCGTCAAATTGCCGCCGATGGAAGGGTAGCTGGTCGCCGCCCCTTTGGCCGTGCTCCCCGGCGCATCATTGGGCAGCATGATCCATGTCGTCGTCAGCACGACAAACCCACAGGTCGCGAAGAAATAGGCGGGCCCCGCAAGGCCGACGCCCGGCAGGACGAAGAACGGTGCCAGCGCCGGACCCAGGATCGTGCCCAGTCCGAAGGCCGAGGCGAGCAGGGTCAGGGCCTTGGTCCGCTCCTCGCGCGTCGTCCGCGACGCCAAAATGGCTTGCGCAGCCGGGGGAGCGGCAGCCCCGAACAGTCCGTAGATCATGCGTGCCCCGACGAAGGCGGCAATCGTCGTGATCGGCCCGATCAGGCCATGGATACCGATCGTCAGCGAAATCGCACACAGCAGCACCGACACCGAAAAGCCGGCAAGACCGGTCAACACCATCCGCCGCCGCCCGGTCTGGTCCGATTTGCGTGCCCAGATCGGCGCGGCAATCACCCAGACCAGCGCCGACACCGAAAACGCGACCGCAATGACGCTGTCGGGAATCTTCAGCGAGCGGCCGATGGCGGGCATCACCGACTGTAGCGCCGTATTACCGGCACCGATGACCAGCATGACCATGAACAGCAGCGCGAAATCGCGGTCGAGTTTGGGGCGCGCGGGAAATTGCATGGGTCCGGCGATAGGCGCGGGCGGGCGCGTTAGTCGACCCCGATATGAAGCTGCGCGTCACATTGGGGTCGAGGATGGCGACGAGGAAATAGCACAGGGCGTTGCGGACCCGGTCGGGGACGCTGGCGATCCCGCTGAATTCGGCCAGCCGCCGTTCGCGCGACGCCGCGACCTCGCCATCGACATAGCCGCGCATCGCCGCCGCAAAGCCGGCATCGTCGATCCGCAACATGATCTCGAGGTTGAGGAACAGGCTGCGCGGGTCGAAATTGGCGCTGCCGATATGGACGATATCGTCGATCACATAGAGTTTGGTGTGGAGGCGGCACGGGGCGTATTCGAACACCCGCGTCCCTTTTCGCAATAGGCCGGGAAAGGTGAAGCGCGCCGCACCGATGGTCGTTGCGTTGTCGGTCTTGCCCGCCGTCACCACCCGCGCCTTGCCCCGCTTCGCTACCCGGTCGATCAGGCGGGTGAAGCGCGGCGTCGGCGCGAAATAGGCGGCGACCAGCGAGGCGTCGGTCGCGCGGAGCAGATCGTCCCGCATCGCGCGCAGCCAGGGCGACAGGCGGCGGACCGGCCCGCCGTGAAGCCAGCGTACGGCCCCTTGCGGATTGCTCCACGCGGCGAGCGCCGCGCGCAAATCGCGCATCTTTGCTTTCGGCGTGTGGGTCCAGTCGAACAGCGTATCGAAATAGCCGGTCAGCCGTTCGGCTGCCGGACCGTCGATTCGCAGCCCCAGATCGCGCCATGCCGTCGCGCCTTCATCGGCGAAATAGGCATCGGCGACGTTGAACCCGCCGATCAGCGCGCGGCCATCGTCGGCCAGCGCCATTTTCTGGTGGTTGCGGAGCAGATAACGCCGACCGAATCGCGGAATGAACGCGCACACATCCACCCCTGCTTCCTTGAGCGGAGCTAGAAATGCGTCGTCGCCAGTCGTGTCGCTGCCGAACCCGTCGACGATCAGGCGGACTGCGACGCCCCGGTTGGCGGCATCGATCATCGCCTCGCGCACCCGCGTTCCGGCACTGTCCTCGGCGAAGATGTAATAGAGCAGGCGCAGCGACGTCCGCGCGCCCTCGATCAGCGCGATCAGCGCGTCGAGCCGCGCCGTCCCGCGCACCAGCACGGTCAGGGTGTTGCCGTCGATGGTATGGCGGATGGTCACCGGACGGCTGTCGCGGCTCGGGTCGCGCTTGACAAGGTTGCGTTTCGGCACCGCCGCTGCTAGGCGCTCGCGCTTTCCTGCATCACCCAGACCTCGAGGATTTCAGCCGATGGCGCGCGTCACAGTCGAAGATTGCGTCGACAAGATTCCCAACCGATTCGATCTCGTCCTGCTGTCGGCGCAGCGCGCGCGGCAGATTTCGGGCGGGGCTGAGCTGACCCTCGACCGCGACCGTGATAAAAACCCGGTCGTGGCCTTGCGCGAAATCGCCGAAGAAACCGTCATGCCCACCGAACTGATGGAAGCGCTGATCGGCAACCTGCAAAAGGTTCAGGTCGACGACGACGACGCTGTCGACGAGATGGGCTCGCTGAGCCAGTCGGCCGAAGCGCTGCGCCTGACTGCGGCTGCGCCTCCCAGGAATCAGAACCTTGGCGCGGATTACGACGGATAGCGCGCTGGAATAGCGCAAGCTATTCCTGCAGACGCTACCGTCCGGACGGCGGACCGAAGGTTCCGACCGACGGCGCGGCTTTGCCGCGACGCGTTATTATCTCCTGAAAATACCGCCGTGGCAAAGCCACGTCGTCAGTCGGCTTGCAGCCGCTGGCCGCGCTTGCGCGAGGGCGGATTAGCGCCGCTAATCCGTGCCCGCCCTACGCGACAGCCTTCAGCTTCACCGCCTCCAGCGGCTTCACGTCCTCGGCATGTGCCCAGCACAGGTCGTGAAGGTCGAGGATACGGCCATCGTGCGACAAGATGTCTATTTTGCGGATCGGCTGGTGGTCGCGCAGGTCGACGAGCACCGGCGTCGAGGGGACGCCCGATTCCCATTTTTCGCCCCATTGGCGCAGCGCCAGCATCGCGGGAAGCAGCTCGGCGCCCTTTTGCGTCAGCCGGTATTCCACCTTGCGCCGGTCGTCCGCCATCGCTTCGCGCGACAGGATGCCGTGATCGACCAGCCGTCCCAGCCGGTTGGCCAGGATGTTGCGGGCGATCCCCAGCGTCGACTGGAATTCCTCGAAATGGTGCAGGCCGTTGAATGAGGCGCGCAAGATCAGGAACGACCAGCGCTCGCCCATCGCCTCGAGCGCAGCCGGCAGCGCGCAATCGGCGAGTTCGCGCAGATTTTCTTTCAGATGTCCCATAGCGCCTTGAAACCTATCGTAATTTTGCCGCGACACCAACAGCCAAAAAATATTGCAGTGCCGCAACAGTTTTTGGTTGCAACTTAAAATCTAACGGAGTAAGTAGTGATTCGCAACTGGAAATGAAAGGACCTCCCCATGTTCCGTTCCAACACCCTGATTTCACTCGCTGCCGCCGCACTTTCGCTCGGCGTTTCGCTGCCCGCTTCGGCCCAGACGCCGACCTATCGCGCCGTCCCGGTCGTGAAACTGGCCGTCGCCGACAATGTCGTCATCGGCGAAACGCTGTGGAATTGCGGCACTGCGGGATGCACCACGTCGAAGGCGACCTCGCGTCCGGCCATCGTGTGCGAACAGACCGCCAAGAAGTTCGGCAAGCTCGAAAGCTTCACCGTCGGCACCAATAATTTCGACGATGCCGCGCTCGCCAAGTGCAACGCCAAGGCCAAGGCCTGATCGTTCCGGCGCGCTTCCTTCCCTGAGTGCGCCGTCTTGCGGGGTCGCGACCATTGTCGCGGCCCCGCTTTCTTTATAGGCGGCTCCCATGCAGCGGTTGCGCGGGGATGAAACGGTCGAAGGCCCTTTGCGCGGCGGCATCGTCGCGCTTGGCAATTTCGACGGATTCCATCGCGGGCATCAGGCCGTGGTCGGGCGCGCGGTGGCGCTGGCGAGATCGCGCGGGGTTCCGGCCATCGTCGCGACGTTCGACCCGCACCCCGTCAGCTATTTCGTGCCCGACGCGCCGCCGTTCCGCCTGACCAGCCTCGACCAGCGCCAGCACCTGTTCGCCGGGGCCGGGGCGGACGTGATGCTGGTGTTCCGCTTCGACGGGGAGCTGGCGGGGGTCAGCGCGGCGGATTTCATCACCGACCGGCTGATCGCGCGCGCAGGCGCGACGGGGGTGGTCACCGGCGAGGACTTCACTTTCGGCAAGGGACGCGGCGGTAACACGGCGGTGCTGGCGGAGACCGGCGGCGCGCACGGCCTGACCGTCGAGACCGTCGGACCGGTCGACGAGGACGGCGAGACCATCTCGTCGAGCCGCATCCGGGCGGCGTTGCAGGCGGGCGATTGCCCCACGGCGACGCACCTGCTGACCCGGCCTTTCGCCATCCGGGGCCGGGTGCAGCACGGCGACAAGCTGGGCCGCACCATCGGTTTTCCGACCGCGAATGTGGACATGGGCGACTATCTGCGCCCGCGTTACGGGATCTACGCGGTGCGCGGGCGGCTGGCGGATGGACGGGTGTTGGACGGTGCCGCGAATCTCGGCGTGCGTCCGACGTTCGACCCGCCCAAGGAGTTGCTCGAACCCTATTTCTTCGACTTTGCAGGCGATTTGTACGGGCAGGAGATCGAGGTCGAGTTGCACGCCTTCATCCGGCCCGAGGCGAAGTTCGACAGCCTGGACGCGCTGACCGCGCAGATGGAGAAGGATTGCGGGGCGGCGCGCAATCTCCTTTTGTCGTCAGCCCGGACTTGATCCGGGCCTAGGCTTCTTCGTCACAGCCGACCAAGAAGAAGCCAAGCCCCGGATCAAGTCCGGGGCGACGGTTGGAATTATGTCCCTAAGCCGCTAACCGCCCCCACAGCATGACCGACACCCCCGAAACGACACGCGATTACCGCGACACCGTCTTCCTGCCGAAGACCGATTTCCCGATGAAGGCGGGACTGCCGCAAAAGGAACCTGGCATCCTCGCCAAATGGCAGGCCGACGGCGCGTATCAGCAACTCCGCGCCGCGCGCGCGGGGCGCGAGAAGTTCATCCTCCACGACGGCCCGCCCTATGCCAATGGCGACATGCACATCGGCCATGCGCTCAACCATATCCTGAAGGACATGGTGTGCCGGACGCAGAATCTGCTCGGCAAGGATGCGCCGTACGTGCCCGGCTGGGACTGCCACGGCCTGCCCATCGAATGGAAAGTCGAGGAGGCGTATCGCAAGAAAAAGCTGAACAAGGATGAGGTGCCGGCTCAAGAATTCCGCGCCGAATGCCGCGCGTACGCACAGGGGTGGGTCGATACGCAGCGCGAACAGCTCAAGCGGCTGGGCATCAACGGCGACTGGGACCATCCCTATCTGACGATGGATGCCGACGCCGAGGCGACGATCGTCCAGGAACTGATGAAATTCGCAACCCGCGGCCAGCTGTATCGCGGGGCCAAGCCGGTGATGTGGTCCCCCGTCGAAAAGACCGCGCTGGCCGAAGCCGAGGTCGAATATGAGGACATCATCTCGACGCAGATCGATGTGACGTTCGAGATTGTGGAATCGCCGATCTCCGAACTGGTCGGCGCACACGCGGTGATCTGGACGACGACACCGTGGACGATCCCGGTGAACCAGGCTTTGGCTTATGGGCCGGAGGTTGAGTATGTGGTGATCCAAGCCGGTGGGCGGCGTTATGTTCTGGCAGAGTACCTAGTGAAGCAGCTTGCGAGTCGGGCAATAGCTAGTGGCGCGGATGAAGAGACGTGGACGTTTCCGCCAGCTAAACAAAAAAATTGGTTTCGGCTTATGGGCTCCGACCTCGCCGGAACCATCGCCCGCCATCCGATGCACCATCTCGGCGGGTTCTTTGCCAAGCCGCGCCCGTTCCTGCCCGGCGATTTCGTCACGACCGAACAGGGCACCGGCCTCGTCCATATGGCACCCGATCATGGCGAGGACGATTTCGACCTGTGCAAGGCCAACGGCATTGATGCGGTGTTCGCGGTCGAGGGCGACGGGAAGTATCGCGCCGACTGGGCATGGCTCGGCGGGCAGGGGAGCGTCATCAACGCCAAGTTTACAGCACCTGACGGCCCGATCTGCGAAGACCTGCGCGCGGCGGGTGCGCTGCTCGCGGCGTCGTCGGATTACAAGCACAGCTATCCGCACAGTTGGCGGTCGAAGGCCAAGGTGATCTTCCGCGCGACGCCGCAGTGGTTTATTCCAGTGGATGCGCCGCTGAACCCTCTCCACTTCGTGGAGAGGGCGGGGAGCGAAGCGAGCCGGGAGAGGAATGACGTGGAGGCGGGCGTGCCTCTCCCGACTGCTACGCAGTCGCCCTCTCCACAAGGTGGAGAGGGTTCATCGCTCCGCCAGACCGCCCTGTCCGCCATCGCCGCCACCCGCTTCGTCCCCGAAAAGGGCCGTAACCGCATTGGCAGCATGGTCGAGGGCCGCCCCGACTGGGTGATCAGCCGCCAGCGTGCCTGGGGCGTGCCGATCACGCTGTTCGTGAAAAAGGGCACCAACCAGTATCTCACCGACCCCGCGGTCAACGCGCGGATCGTGGACGCCATCCGCGTGGCTGGCGTCGACGGGTGGAGCGCGGAGGCCGCGCCCGCGCTGCTCGGCCCCGATTACGACGTGGCCGATTACGAACAGGTCACCGACATCCTCGACGTGTGGTTCGACAGCGGCTGCACCCACGCCTTCGTGCTCGAAAGCGGCAAATGGCCTGACATGCGCTGGCCCGCCGACCTGTATCTGGAGGGGTCCGACCAGCATCGCGGCTGGTTTCAGTCGTCGCTGCTGGAGTCCTGCGGCACGCGCGGGCGGGCGCCGTACGACGCGGTGCTGACGCACGGGTTCACGATGGACCAAAAGGGCATGAAAATGTCCAAGTCGCTCGGCAACACCATCAACCCGCTCGACCTGATGCGCGATTACGGCGCGGACATTTTGCGGTTGTGGGCGCTGTCGGTGGATTTTACCGAGGACCACCGCATCGGAAAGGAAATCCTGAGCGGCGTGGCCGACCAGTATCGCAAGGTGCGGAATACCTTCCGGTATTTGCTGGGCGCGCTGGAGGGGTTCTCCGAGGACGAACGTGTGCCGGTGGCGGACATGCCCGAACTGGAGCGGTACATCCTGCACCTTCTCGCGGACATGGATGCCAAGCTGAAGCAGGCGGTCGATGACTTCGACTTCAACAGCTACACGCGGTTGCTCAGCGATTTCGCCAACAACGACCTCGGTGAGTTCTACTTCGATATTCGCAAAGATGCGTTGTATTGCGACGTCGGCCCTGCGCTTCCGCACGGGAGCCACAAACGCCGAGCGTACCGCACTGTGCTCGACATCTTGTTCCATGCGCTGGTTCGTTACGCAGCACCGGTTCTAGTTTTTACTAGTGAGGAAGTGTGGGGCACGAGATTTTCAGCTTTGGGAAGTGTGCATCTTCTTGAATGGCCGGATGTAAAATTCGAATGGCTAGACTTGTCCTCCAGTGAAGATTGGAACACCCGACGCGTCGCAAGGCGAGCAAGCAACTACGCAATCGAGCAACTCCGAAAAGATAAACGTGTCGGCTCTGGAAATGCAGCGAATGTTGAGGTGAAACAAAAATCAGCTATTTTTGAGTTCGAGGATATGGCAGAAGTATTTATGACTGCACCTGCCTTAATCGATGAAGACAAAGTCGGTCGAATTTGGGAACCATGGAGCGGACCATGGATTACCGATATTACATCCGAGTTTTCCGTTAGGGTTCGTCCTACCGCGTTTCACAAATGCGGCCGCTGCTGGCGGCATTTGCCCGAAGTGACCGAGGATGGCGCTTTGTGCGGGCGTTGCGCAGAGGTGGTGGCATGACCCCCAACCGCACGCTCGGCCTCACCCTCGCGGCCTTCGTCTTCGCCATCGACCAGCTGGTGAAATGGCTCGTCACGGTCCCGCTCGACCTCAAAACCGTCGGCCAGATCGAACTCCTCCCGTTCTTCAACCTGACCTGGGTCGAAAATTACGGCGTGTCGCTCGGTCTGCTTGTCGCCGATTCTGCGACCGAGCGCTGGTTGTTGACCGCGCTTACCGGCCTCATCGCCACCGTCGTCGCGGTGTGGATGTGGCGCGAGAAGAACCGGCAAGATGTGTTCGGCCTCGGCCTCATCCTCGGCGGTGCGCTCGGCAATATCCTCGACCGGGTGCGCTTCGGCCATGTCGTCGACTTCGCCGACCTGCATTTCGGGGGCTTTCGTCCCTTTCTGGTGTTCAATATCGCCGATGCCGCTATAACCATCGGCGTATTGATCCTGTTTTTCCGTGCGCTGCTCGCGCGCGACAAGCCGAAGGTTGAAGCCGATGCGTAAACTGGTCCCCGTTCTCCTGATCGCCACTGCGCTTAGTGCCTGTGGCAGCAACCGCGGCGTTTTCGGCCGCGCCGGGCCTGACGCGCTGGCCGTCGCGCGCGCAGCACCCCTGGTCGTGCCGCCCGATTTCGCGCTGCGCCCGCCGGTACCGGGTGCCCCGCGCCCGCAAGAGGCCGATTCGTCGACACTGGCGCTGCAGGCGATGTTCGGCGGTCCGGCCGACCGCAGTGCGGCTGAAAAGGGCGCGCTGACTTCGGCAGGCGTCGCGCGCGCCGATACCGGCATCCGCTCGACCGCCGGCGACCCCGCCACGACCGTAGTCGACAAGGGCGCGGCGACGCGCGACGTCGTGGCCGCTCCGGCGAGCGAAGGCCAGGGCGCGCGGGCGACGACGCCGAACTAAAGGGACCGGGGACTGTCCCCACTTGGGGACTGTCCCCTGCTAAGGTGAAGAGGGACAGTCCCCAAGTGGGGACAGTCCCTTGTCCTCAACCCCCAAACGAAAACGGGGCGCTGGCCGAAACCAGCGCCCCATCACGTTCGCAACTTGTTTGGATCAGAAGCTCGCGCCGAGGCTGACGACGATGCCGCCGTTCGACACGTTCTTGCCGGTGAACGACACGAAGGTCGCGTCGGTATCGACATAGGAAATGCCGAGCGTCAGCGCCTTGTGCGTCAACGTCGCGCCCAGCGACCAGTCGGTATATTCGCGCTTGCCGAACGCATCGGATGCGAGCCAGCTCGGGCCGAAGCTGTGGCCGACATGCGCTGACAGGCCGAGCGGCGTGTTCGGGATCGACGCCGACAGGTCGCCGGCAAGATAGACGTTGCTGCGGTTCGGGCCGGTCGCCTGGTCGAGGCGCAGCGCCTTTTGGCTCGGAGCCCAGGCCAGCGTCCCCTTGGCGGTCACTGGCCCGATGGCTTGCGATACGGCGAGATAGGGCTCGATGAAGTCGCTCGACGACGTGTCGCCGGCCAGCTTGGTGCGGGGATAATAATAATAGAGCAAGCCGACATCGACCGTCGTGCCGCTGCTGAACGTCTTTTTCCAGCCCGCGATCAGGTCGAGCTCGACCGTCGCGGTTGCACCCGCAACGACATAGCCGCTGACCGAAGAACCCCAGACACTGGCATACAGGCCCGATTCGTGGCTGACCGTGATCGAACCCTGGATGGCGGCGTTCTTGTCGGTCTGCGACACGCCGCGGAAACGGTAGTCGGACGTGACGGTGGCGGTGCCGTTGATCGTGAAGGCCGAGGCCGGAGCATCTTCGGCAAGAGCGGGCGTGGCTGCGGCGAGAGCGATGGCGCTGCCTAGGCAGCCGAGAAAAATGCGCATGGACTTCCCTTTGTCATAACGGGCGTTGATGCCCTCGGGTCGTCCCACCTGCTTCGATTCGGCGCGCGCCTCTCATTGCGGGGCGGCGTCTCGATCACCCGTGATGTGCCGCGAAATTGTGCAGCGCACAACAAGAAATAGTTGAATCGAGTGTCGGTGACGGACGAACTGTTGCGCGCGCGCAACAGTTGTCAGGCGGTATCGAGCGCCTGGGCGAGGTCGGCGATCAGGTCGCGGACGTCCTCCAGCCCGATTTGCAGGCGGACCAGCTGGCCGGGCGCCCAGGGCAATCCTGTCCGCGCGCCCGGATCGACCGGCGTGACCAGACTTTCGTACCCGCCCCAGCTCCAGCCGATGCCGAACAGCTGCAGTGCCTCGATGAACCGCGTCCGGCGCGCGACGTCGGCCGTGGCCAGGGCAAACGAAAAGACGGTGCCCGAGCCCTTGAAATCGCGCGCGTAGATCGCGTGGCCGGGGAAATCGGGGCGGGCAGGGTGCAGCACGTTCGACACTTCGGGCCGGTTGGCCAGCCAGTCGGCGACTTCGAGCGTCGCCGCCCCTTGCGCCTTCAGCCGCACCGCCATCGTGCGCAGGCCCCGTGCGCCAAGCCAGGCGTCGTCGGGGCTGACATTATGGCCGATGTCGAAGGTCGTGCGTTCGAGGCGCGGAAACCATTCGGCATTGGCGGTGGCCGACCCGAGCATCAGGTCCGAATGCCCGCCGACATATTTGGAACAGGCCAGCACGCTGATATCGACGCCTGCCGCCATCGCCGGAAACAGCAGCGGCGAGGCCCAGGTGTTGTCGAGGATCGTCGCGATGCCCGCCGCGCGCGCCGCCGCGCAGATCGCGGGCACGTCCTGCAGCTCGAAGGTCTGCGACCCCGGGCTTTCGATCAGCACTGCGCGCGTTTGCGGCAGGAAGAGCTGTGCGATCCCCGCGCCGACGCCCGGCGCGTAGTAACGCGTCGCGATGCCCATTTTCTTGAGGAATCCGTCGGCGAGCCGCCGCGTCGGCCCATAGGCGCTTTCGACGATCAGCACGTCGTCGCCGGGGGCGAGCACCGTCAGCAGCGCGGTCGAGATCGCCGACAGCCCTGACGAATAGAGCATCGTCCCCGCAGCGCCCGGCTCGAGCTCGGTCAGCGCCTCGGCAAGGCTCCATTGGGTCGGCGTGCCGTGCAGGCCGTAATAGAATTTGCCGTGACCCGCTTTAGCCTCGTCGATCGCGGCGACGTCGTCGAACAGGATCGTTGACGCCCGCCAAACCGGCGGATTGACCACCCGTTGCGCCCATTCGGGGCGGCGGCCGGCGCGGACGATTCTGGTATCCGGCCGGTAGGCCGGATCGTCGCTCATGCGGCCCCGATGGCCTTGGCCGTATCGGGATCTGCGCCCCATTCGGACCAGCTACCGTCATAGACCGCGACCTTGTCATTCCCCAGCAGATGCGCGGCGAACGCGACCGTCGCGGCCGTGATGCCCGACCCGCAGGTCGCGGCAATCGGCTGGGTCGGATCGACACCCGCAGCCTCGAATGCAGCCTTCAGCCCGTCCTTCGACTTGTAGGTGCCGTCGGCGTCGAATAGTTCGCCCATCGGCAGGTTCTTCGCGCCCGGCATATGCCCCGGGTTGACGCCCAGCCGCGGCTCGGCCTCGCGCCCTTCGAAGCGCGCCGCGCCGCGTGCGTCGACGATCTGTTCGGCCTTGGTGTCCAGCAGTTCCTTCATCTGGTCCATGGTGCGGATGAAGCCGGTGTCCTTCCACACAGTGAAGTGCCGGTGGCGCAGCTTTTCCTTGCCGCTGGCGACCGCATGGCCGTCGGCCTTCCATTTAGCGAGGCCGCCATCGAGGATCGCCACCGCATGCGCGCCGAACAGGTGGAGCATCCACCACGCCCGCGCCGAGGTCTTCTGCGCCGAATTGTCGTAGAGTACGATGCGGCTGCCATCGCCCAGACCCAGCGACTGCATCCGGCTGGCGAACTTTTCCGCGCTGGGCAGCATCATCGGCAGCTCGGTCTTCTCGTCGGCGAGGCCCGCCAGATCCATGAACACCGCGCCCGGAATATGCTCGGCTTCGTACTCGGCGGCGGCATCGCGACCGGGTTCCATCAGCCATGTCGCATCTACGATCCGCAGGTCGGGTGCGCCGATTTCACTGGCCAGCCATTGGGTCGAAACAAGCGCGTCCATGAGTCTCTCCGTCTCCGTCGTGAGTCGTCCCCTAGTAACCCTTGGGCGCGGCGTCGAGACGTTCCAGAAAACTTGCTGCCTGACCGCGCAGTGCAGCCTTGGTGGCATCGTCCATCCGGTCCCAGTTCCGATACGGCATCGCCAGCCGCTGGTTCGACCGCAGCTTGTCATCGTTGCGCGCGAGGAAATCCCAATAGAGCGCGTTGAACGGGCAGGCGTCGGACCCGGTGCGCTGTTTCACGTCGTAGCGGCAGTGGCGGCAATAGTCCGACATCCGGTCGATATACGCGCCCGAGGAGGCATAGGGCTTCGATCCCAGCAGTCCGCCATCGGCGAACAGTACCATCCCGCGGGTGTTGGGCTGTTCGACCCATTCATAGGCGTCGGCATAGACCTCCAGATACCAGCGATCGACATCATCGGGGTCCGCCCCGATCAGCAGCGCGAAATTGCCGGTGACCATCAGGCGCTGGATGTGGTGCGCGTAGGCAAGGTCGAGCGTCTGGCCGATGGCTTGCGACAGACAGTGCATGTCGGTGTCGCCGGTCCAGTAGAAGGCGGGGAGGGCGCGTTTCGCGTTCAGGAAATTGCGGGTGCCGTATTCGGGGCCGGTCCACCAATAAATCCCGCGCACATATTCGCGCCAGCCGATGATCTGGCGAATAAAGCCCTCGGCAGCGTTCAGCGGCACGCGACCTGCGCGATATTCGTCCTCGACCGCGCGGCACAGCTCGAGCGGGTCGAGCAAGCCCGAATTGATGTAGAACGACAGATGCGCGTGGTAGAGGTACGGCTCGCCGGTCAGCATCGCATCCTGGAAATCGCCGAAGCGCGGGAGTGCGTGCTTCAGGAAATGCGCTTGTGTTTCGAGCGCCTGTTCGCGCGTCACCGCGATCCCGAAATTGTCGAGGCTGCCAACATGATCGGTAAAGCGCGCCGCGACCAGCGCGAGCACCTCGGTCGTGATCGCATCCGGCGCGAAATGCGGCAGTTGCGGCATCAACAGATCGCGCTGGGCGGGCTTGCGATTCTCCTTGTCGTAATTCCATTCGCCACCCTCGGGCTTGGCGCCGTCCATGAGCAGCCCGGTCTTGCGGCGCATGTCGCGGTAGAAAAATTCCATCCGCAACTGCTTCCGCTCATCGGCCCAGGCGGCGAATTCGCTGTGGGTGGCGATGAACCGCGTGTCGGCGCGGATGTCGACGGGGATTCCGAACAGCGTCTCCCACGCATCGAGCATTGCCTGCACACGATGTTCGCCGCTCTCGGTGACAACGATCCGGTCGGACGCATGCCGTTCGACAGCGCGCGCGATTTCGCCGGTGAAGCTGCCCGTGTTGTCGGCGTCGTCGAGCTTCACATAATCGACCGTCCACCCCGCTGCCTGCAAAGCCGCCGCATGATGCCGCATCGCCGACAGGATATACGCGATCTTGCGCCTATGATGGCGGACGTAAGTCGTCTCGTCGGCGACTTCCATCATCAGAATTACGGCGGTCGCGGGGTCGACGTCCTTCAGTGACGACAGATCGGGCGACAGCTGGTCGCCAAGGACGGGGATGAGGGTGGTCACGCCGCTTCGGCGATCCGGATCTCGAATGACAGGCCGCATGCCGTTGCCAGATTGACCAGCGCATCGAGCGAAAATTTGCCCAGCTTGCCGCGTAACAGGTCGTTGAGACGCGGGCGAGTAATGCCGAGGCGCGCCGCCGCCGCCTGTTGCGACAGGTTCCATTCGAGCACACGCAGCCTGATTGCCGTCATCAATTCGGTCCGGGCCTTCATATTCGCAGCTTCAGCAGGGTTCCGCGCTAGCGCATCGAAGATGTTGTCGAAGGTCTGCACTTCCATCCGCTCAATCCTTCCACTCTCGCAGCCGCCGCGCGGCCAGATCGATATCCCGTTGCGCCGTCTTCTGCGTCTTTTTCTCGAAAGCGTGGAGCACCAGCACGCAATCGGCCAATGTTGCCAGATAGATCACTCGGTACGCACCCGACGCATCGCGTACCCTGATCTCGCGAACTCCCGGACCGACCGTCTTCATCGGCTTCCAGTCGGCAGGATCGCGCCCTTGCTGCACTTCACTCAGTTGGTAACCCGCTTCGGCCCGCGCATTGTCGGGGAAGTCCCGCATCCGCGACAGGCTGTCACCCAGAAAAGTTACCGCTTTCGGAGGGTCGTGTATCAAAATCGATACTCAGATGTCAATATGACCTTCGTGTTCAACGCCCACGGATGAACGCACGAATGTCTGCCGACAATTTCCGCCGGTCCTCGTCACGGACGTACATCATGTGGCCCGAGTCATAGTAATGGAACTGCACGCGATTGGCGGGGATGCCAGTGCGCGACAGGCTGTATTCGGCACCGAAGAAGGGCGTCGCGAAATCATACCAGCCCTGGCCGACAAACACCCGCAGCCCGCTGTTTTCGCGCAGTGCCCGGCCCAGATAGGGCGCAACGCTCATATAGACTTCGCTGTCGCGCCCGCCACGCCCGAGCTTCCAGTCCCAGCCGCTGACGCCGCCGATGGTGACGTACTGGCGTTCGGTCTTGTAGCCGAGCTCGCCGCGTACATAGGCGTTCATCGCCGCGGTATAGCCGCCGTCGATGCCGTAAAAGCTCGGGTCGTTGTCGGGTTCCTCACCGGCATTGTCGTAATCGGTGCCGGTATAGCGTGCGTCGAGGCGGCCGATGGTCAGTTTCCGGTCGCGCAGCAATTCCTTGTAGAACCGCCCCGGCAGCACCCGCAGCTCGGCACTGTCGAGATATTGTTCGGACAGGCCGGTGAAGCGCGCGAGTTGCCGCCGGATGCCCGCACGTTCCTCGCCGCCGAGCGCATTCCCCTTGGCGAGCGCCGCCAGATAGGGGCCGGTCGCAAAGGCACGCGCCTCGGCGACGAACGTCGCGACTTCGGCGGGACGGTCCGCGACCTTGTTATGGTACCAGGCGGCGGCGGCGTAGGACGGCACGTGGATGACATAGGGCATCTCGTTGCCCTGCACCTCGGCCTGCAACCCGAAATCGAGGATTGTCGAGATCAGCAGGATGCCGTTGAGGGAGACGTCGTTGTACGACCCTTCCAGTTCGTTCGCGACGGCGGCACTGCGGGTTGTGCCGTAACTTTCGCCGCCCAGATATTTCGGGGCATTCCAGCGCCCGTTTTCGGTGAGCCACAGGCGGATGAACTCCGCGATGGACTTGGCGTCGGCAGTGACACCCCAATAGCTTTTCGCCTCGGTCTTCCCCAGCGCGCGGCTGAACCCGGTGCCGACCGGATCGATGAAGACGATGTCGGTCGCATCGAGCAGCGAATCGGGATTGGCGACGATGGGGTAGGGCGGCGCACCGTCGTCGCGGGCGTCGCTCGGGATGGCGACGCGCTTCGGCCCGAACGCCCCCATGTGCAGCCACAGCGACCCCGAACCGGGGCCGCCGTTGAACAAAAAGGTGACGGGGCGCGACGGATCGTTGCCGTCCTTCACATAGGACGTCGAAAAGATCGCCGCCTTGGGCGTGCCGTCCTCTGACTTCAGAAAGGTCTCCTTCGCCGTCGCGGTATAGGCGATGCTGACGCCGCCGAAGGTGCCGGTGTGCCGGGTGACCGACACCAGCGGCGCATCGGCCTTTTCCGCCGGTTTGTCGGCTGTGGGCTTGTCCTGCGCGATGGCGTGGATCGGGGCAGCCAGCAAATTCGCCGCCAGCAGCATTTTCAGTGCACGCATCGTCATGTCCTTCATCGCCGTCAGGCGGGACGTGCGCCATGGACGGCGCGTTCGCAACTCGAAAAAAAGCGCGCGTGACGTTGCCGTCACGCGCGCCCTTTACGCTGCTGGATCAGCAGCAGGCACCACCGGCGGCGCAGCAAGCTGCGCCGACCGCACAGCATCCGTCGACCGCCGAAACCAGCAGTCCGGGAACTGCGGCATGGGCCGTGGTTGCTGCCAGCCCGAACAGGGCGACAGCGGCTTTGATGATCGTCTTCATGTCGATTTCCTTGGTTGTTCAGATCGAATTTTCAGTCTGGCCAAGGGGTCGGGGTGGTGGATCGAGCGGCCGGACGTCGCGCGGAAGCAGGATCGCCGGTTCCACCGCGCGGGCTGCAAGCGGCTTAGTCTCCGATTTGTCGGGCATCACGAGCAAGGCCGGTGCAAGTACGCAGCAGGTCACGCACGCCGACAACGGCATGCCGCTCTCGCTGTCGGGACAGCATGCCGCTTCGCTTGTGCAAGCCATCGTGCCCGGCATCGGCATCGCCCGCGCCATTGCAGCATTGCCGAAGGCAAGCGACGCAAGGGCGAGCAGCATAAGGATACGGGCACTCATGACGGGCAACTCAGGCGTTCGCGGCCGGTAAGTCAAGCGGAGCAGCATCCCCCTGTTACGCTATGGCCGTGGCGAAAGTTACCGTCGGGAATCGTCAGACGGCTTTTGCCGACTTATAGACCGCCTATGACCCCCAAATATCTCGGCCAGAACAGCAGTCTTCCCGCCACGCCGGAGGAAGCCGCGCTCGATTACGTCCCCAACCCGCGCCCGGGCGCGCTGTATCTCGTGCGCTTTGCCGTGCCTGAATTCACATCTTTGTGCCCCGTCACCGGCCAGCCCGATTTCGCACATCTCGTCATCGACTATGCGCCGCGCGAGACCATCGTCGAGTCGAAGTCGCTCAAGCTGTTTTTGGGCAGCTTCCGCAACCACGCGGCGTTCCACGAGGATTGCACCGTGGGCATCGGCGAGCGGCTGTTTGCGGAGATGGCCCCGCACTGGTTGCGGATCGGCGGCTACTGGTATCCGCGCGGCGGCATTCCCATCGATGTGTTCTGGCAATCGGGCGAGCCGCCGGCGGGTCTGTGGCTGCCGCCGCAGGACGTGCCCGGCTATCGGGGAAGGGGCTAAGACTGTTCTGGCTTAATTAATGACATCGGTGTAAATAAGCTGGCATGTCCCGCACGCTTGCCCATCCGATCCACATCCTGCCCGCCGACATCGATTTCATGGGGCACGTCAACAACGCGCGCTACCTGAACTGGGTGCAGGATGCGGTCGTCGCGCATTGGGAAAAGCTTGCGCCGCCGAGCGCGGTTGCGGAACATCTTTGGGTCGCGCTTAAGCACGAGATTACTTACCGCAAACCCGCATTCCTCAACGACGAGGTGATTGCCACAGTCGTGCTCGACAAGGTCGAGGGGGTGCGGGCGTTCTATTCGACGCTGATCCGGCGCGGCGACGAGCTGCTCGCCGAAGTGAAGTCGAGCTGGTGCTGTCTCGATGCGAAAACGCTGCGTCCCGCGCGCATCGCCAAGGACATTGCGGCGCATTTTTTCGGTTAGGGCGGTAAAGTCCTGAGTCGCGCTATAGCCAGACATCGATGGCGTGCAGCGCCAGCCCCACCAGCCCCCCGACCACAGTGCCGTTGATGCGGATATACTGCAAATCGCGCCCGACCGCACCCTCGACGCGGTCGGTGATCGTCTGCGCGTCCCAGCCGCGCACGGTTTCGGACACCAGCTTGACGATCTGGTCGCCATAGCTGGCCGTGACGCCGACCGCCGTCCGCCGCGCGAAGCGGTTGATCGTCGCGCGTAGTTCCGGGTCTTTCTGTAACGTCTCGCCGAGCTGGCGCAGCGCTTCGCCGAATTTGCCCGCCAGCGCCTTATCGGGGTCGCGCGCGGCACGGAGCATCGCAGCGCGGGCGGATTCCCACAGGCCATCGAGCCAGCGCCGCATCGCCGGATTCCGCATGATCTCGTCGCGCAGCTCGGCGACGCGCGCTTTCATCCTCGGGTCGTCCTGCAAGTCGATGGCGAGGTGCGCCAGCCCCTCTTCGGCCTTGGCGCGCAGCCGGTGGTCGGGGTCGTCGGCCATTTCGGACAGCATCTTGTTCAGCCCGTCGATGATCTTGTTGGCAAGCGTCTCGTCGAGGCCGGTCCAGCGCATCACCGACCCGGCCTGTTGGTGGACGATCTCGCGGATCAGGTCGTCGTTGCTGTCGAGCAGTTTCGCGCCCCAGCGCACGATACCGTCGAGGAGCGGCCGGTGCCGCCCCTCGGCAATCGCGGCGGCAAGTGCTTGCCCGAGCAGCGGCGACAGATCGAGCTCTGCGATCCGCGTCGAGATCGCGCCCTTGACCATCCCGCCCAGACGCTCGGGATCGAGCGCGCCCAGCATATCGGCGGCGAGGCGCGACGCGCCCTCTTTCAGCCGCCCGCCGCGATCCGGCGCATCGCTCAGGAATTTGCCGGCCGCACCGGCGATATCGATGCGCCCCATCCGGCGCGCGACGACGGCGGGGGTCAGGAAATTGTCGCGCAGAAACACTGCCAGCGTATCGCCGATGCGGTCCTTGTTGCGCGGGATGATCGCGGTGTGGGGAATAGGGATACCGAGCGGGTGGCGGAACAGCGCCGTGACCGCAAACCAGTCGGCCATGCCGCCGACCATCGCCGCTTCGGCAAAGGCCTTCACGAACCCGAGGGCGGGATGAAGGTCGGCGTAGAAGCGTGTCGTCAGGTAGATCGCTGCCATCGCCACCAGCAGACCAGTCGCGACCAGCCGCATTTCGGCGGCACCCCCCTGCACCGGCACGGCAAGCGCAAAGCGGGAGCGGGAAGCCATCAGGTCGAAACGCGCTGGCGTAACGAAAGGTTCACTCGGCGGGCAGCGGCGCGGGCTTGGGCGCCCCCTCGCCGCCGTTGGTCAGCGTGCGCGACAGCCACGGCCCCAGCTTCTGCTCGATCCCGACCGCCAGGCTAAAGGTCGCGGGCACGATCAGCAGGGTCAGCACGGTCGACAGGATGAGACCACCCATCACGGTAATACCCATCGGGGCGCGCCAGGCGCCGTCGCCGGTCAGCGACAGCGACACCGGGACCATGCCCGCGACCATCGCGACGGTGGTCATGACGATGGGCTGGGCGCGCTTGTGGCCAGCGTCGAGGATGGCGGTCACTTTCTCGACGCCTTTATTGATCTCTTCGAGGGCGAAATCGACAAGCAGGATCGAGTTTTTGGCGACGATGCCGAGCAGCATCAGGAAACCGATCAGCACCGGCATCGAAATGGCGTTGCCAGTCAGCCGCAGTGCAATCAGCCCGCCGAGCGGGGCGAGCAACAACGACCCCATGTTCACGAACGGCGGCATCACGCGCTTGTAGAGCAGGACCAGCACCGCAAAAACCAGCAGGATCCCTGCGATCACCGCGATGATGAAGCTCCTGAACAGTTCGAACTGCCATTTCGCCGCGCCGAGATTGAGCTTTTTCACCCCCGCCGGCAAATGCTTGAGCGTCGGCAATTCGTTGATCTTCGGCATGGCGTCGCCCGTCACGAGGCCGGGCGCGAGATCGACGCCGATCGAGGTACGGCGGATCTGGTTGGTGCGCTGGACCATCACCGGGCCTGCGCCGAACCCGATATCGGCCACGACCTTGAGCGGCACCGAGCCGCCGGTCGCCGTCGGCACCGGCAAATTCTCGATGGTCGACAAATTACGCCGCGATTCCTCGCTCAGGGCGACCCGGATCGGAATCTGGCGGTCGGACAGCGAAAATTTCGCGCTGTTCTGGTCGATATCGCCGAGCGTCGCGATCCGGATGGCTTGACTCAGCGCTTGCGTCGTCACCCCCATCGACGCGGCAAGATCGGTGCGTGGCTTGATGACGATCTCGGGGCGCAACAGATCGCCGTTGAACCGCGGCGCGCGCAATTCGGGCAGGCCGCGCATCTCCTCGACGATCTTGTTCGCGGTCGCATTGAGCAGCACCGGATCGTCGCCGCCAAGCGTGATGGTGATGTCGCGCCCGGTGCTGCCCGGGCCGCCGTTCTGCTGCGACTGGAAAGTGACGCGCGCGTCGGGAATGGCGTTGAGTTTGGGCGCCCAGCTGCGTTCGAATTCGACGCTGGTCATGTCGCGCTTCTTGCGGAGCGTCAGGTTGATATTCGCGCTGCCGACGCCGATCCGCGAAAAGGCATGCTCGACCTCGAGGGCGGCGCCCATCATCTCGCGGACGCGGTCGGTGATCGCCTTGGTTTGCCCCAAGGTAGATCCCGGCGTCAGTTCGATCCGGACCTGGCTATAGTCGGTGTTGATCGTAGGCTGGAAGGTCAGCGGCAGCGGCTTCATCAGCGGCCCGAGGCCGGTGAACATGATAACCGTAAGCAACAGGCTGAACGCGCCCATGCCGATCACCCAGGCACGGTGGTCGTTAAGCCGCGCCCATATCCGCATCGCCGCGTAGCGCGACCAGGCGTAATAGGGCCGCGCGTTCCATCCGTTGATTTTGCCGAGGATGCAGCCGGTGAGGATGGTCGCCGCCAACGCCATCAGGAAAACGACTAGCGCGACCAGCGCGAGCACGATTAGCGCAACGAAGATCAACGCCGGGATCGACATAACCGACGCCCCTCCCTTGAACGTGCCGAACATCGCCAGAATGCCGACCAGCAAGCCGAAAGCTGCGGCCGGCAACAGATAGCGGCGCGACGACTCGGCGGGCGCGTGCAGTCCTGCCCTGATCCGCCGCATCGCCGAGGTGTCGAGCGTCCAGTCGAGCAGCGCCATATAACGGTCCATCAGCGGTCCGCCGCCATGTTCGGCATGGCCGTGCGATTTCAGGAAATAGGCAGCGATCATCGGCGTGATCAGACGCGCAACCGCAAGGCTCAGCAGCACCGACACGACGATGGTTAGGCCGAAACTCTTGAAGAACTGGCCCGAGATCCCCGGCATCAATCCGACCGGCAGGAACACCGCGACGATGGACATCGTCGTTGCTAGCACCGCAAGGCCGATTTCGTCGGCAGCGTCGATCGAGGCCTGATAGGCGGTTTTGCCCATTCGCATATGGCGCACGATATTTTCGATCTCGACGATGGCGTCATCGACGAGAACGCCCGCGACGAGGCTGAGCGCGAGCAGCGACAGGCCGTTAAGCGTAAAGCCCAGCATGTCCATGAACCAGAACGCGGGGATCGCTGACAGCGGGATGGCGATGGCCGAGATGACGGTGGCGCGCCAGTCGCGCAGGAACAGCAGCACGACGAGCACGGCCAGCACCGCGCCCTCGATCATCGCTTCGATGGCGGAATGATATTGGCTGATCGTATAGGGGACCGAGGTCGACAGCAGCGTGAACTTGACCTTGGGGTTCTCTTTTTCGAGCAGCTTCATCTGCTCCTGTGCGCCCCGGTAGACCGTGACGTCCGACGCGCCCTTGGCCTTTTCGAGACTGAACGCCAGCACCTGCCGCCCGTCCATCATCCCGATCGAGCGCTGTTCGGCATAGGCATCGCGTACTGTGCCGAGGTCGGCGAGCTTGATCGTGCGTCCGTTACCGGCTGAAATGTTGGTCTGCGAGAGCTGAAAGGCGTCCTTGGCGTTGCCGAGCACGCGCACCGATTGTTCCGAACCCGCGATTTCGGCACGGCCGCCCGCCGCGTTGAGGTTGACCGAGCGCAGTTGCACGTTGACCTGCGACGCCGTGACGCCCTGTGCCTGCAGCTTGGCCGGGTCTAGCGTCACGCGGATTTCGCGGCTGACCCCGCCGGTCCGGTTGACCGCCGCCATTCCTTCGACGCTGAGCAGTCGTTTCGAGACGGTATTATCGACGAACCAGCTCAGCTCCTCCAGCGACATGTCGCGCGATTCGGCCGAGAAAAAGCCGATAGGGCTGCCCGATATGTTGACCCGTGACACCTGTGGTTCGAGGATTCCCTCGGGCAAATCGCTGCGGATATTGGCGATGGCGTCGCGCACGTCATTGACGGCGCGATCGACGGGGGTGCCGATGGCGAAGACAACGAACGTGTTCGACGACCCTTCGCGGACGCCCGAATTGATTTCGTCGACACCGACGACATTGCGGACGGCGGCTTCGACCTTTTGGGTGACCTGGGTTTCGAGTTCGGTCGGCGCGGCGCCGGGCTGAACAATCGATATCTGTGCGGCGGGGAATTCAAGATCGGGCTGGTCGTTCACGTCCATCCGCATGAACGACATCGCGCCCGCCAACAGCAGCGCGATGAACAGGACGATGGGGGCCACCGGATTGCGGATCGCCCAGGCAGAGATGTTCCGGAAACTCATGAAACGGCAATCCTGAAATAAAAACTGCCCCCGGAACGCCCCGATTCGCTATCCGCCGGACTTGATCCGCTGGGGATTAATCGACTCGCCCGGGTTGAGGAAGGCTCCGGCGTTGACGACCACCGCTTCCTGGCCTGACAGCCCCGACAGGACGGTGACGCCCGCATCGGTGACGTCGCCGACAGTCACGTCGCGCCGGACGACCTTGTTCTGCGGGCCGACGATATACACAAAGCTGCCCTTGGGGTCGCTCTGGATCGCGGATTCGGGCAGCAACGGCACATCGGCGGCACCGCTGACGATCTTGGCCGAGGCAAAGCCGCCCGGACGCAGCGCCTTGTCATAGGCGAGCGCGATGCGGGCGACACCCTGGCGCGTCTGCGGATCGATGACCGGCGAAATCTGCCAGATCTGGCCGCTGAAGGTTTGCGCGCTGCCCACGGGCGTGACGGTTGCGCGCTGGCCAACGGTCATACGCGCGAGATCGACTTCCCCCAGCCGCGCCAGCTGTTCGAGTTCGCCGCCCTTGGCTATGCGAAACAGGACGCCCGACCCGCCCGACACGACCTGGCCCGGTTCAACTTTGCGCTCAAGGATGAGGCCGGCGGCGGGTGCGCGGATGTCGAGCCGCGATGTCGAGGCCTGTTGCTGGGCGAGCTGCGCGCGGGCGACGCCGAGGCGTGCGCGTGCCGAATCGCGGGTCGCGGTCTTGCGGTCGATATCGGCCTTTGAAATGAAGCCGCGCGACACGAGCTGCTGCGCGCGGTCGAGTTCGGCCTGCGCGAGGCGGAGGTCGGCCTCCGACACGCCGATCTGTGCGGCAAGTGAGTTGATCTGCTGCGACTGGACACGGCGGTCGACGGTCGCCAGCACCTGTCCAGCAGCGACCCAGCTGCCGGGTTCGACCAGGACCTGCGTCACCTGGCCGCCTTCGCCGGCAACACCGACCGGCATCTCGCGTCGTGCGGCGATATTGCCGGTTGCCGACACGACCCGGTCCACCGTCCGGCGTCCCGGTACCATGACCGACACGGTCGGCGCCTGCTTCGCACCGCCTTCGCCACCGGCCGCAGCGCCCGCGCCACCGGCCGGGCGCGAGGCCCAGACGCCCACTGCAACGAGAACCAGAACCGCCAGCGCAATGCCGCCGACGATCCACCAGCGGCGGCGTTTGCGCGCGCGCTCCTCGCTGTCGGCCATGTCCAGTTCCTCGCGGTCGCGGGAAAAGCCGGTCTCATAGTTCATCGTACGCATCCAGTTTTCCACGCCTCGGCCTGCCGATATGGCAGATATCGCCGAAGTGTGTTATACAACTAAGTCACCGCGCTCAAGCGCCGATTGTCAGGTAGCGGTTAATGGACGCCAGCGACTTTCGGCGCAAGGGCGCTGTGCAACGCTTGCGCTGTCTATTCCGCGCTAAAAATGCGATGAACGGGTGGGCGGCAGACGGGGAAAGGCGACGGGCATGTCGGCATCGCTGATGGGCTGGATTCTGATCGGGCTGGTGATGGGTGTTGCCGGTCGGCTGGTAACGCGGACCCGCGAGCCGGGCGGGTTCGTTACGGCGATTCTGGTGGGGATCGCGGGCGCCTTGCTCGGGGGCTATCTCGGCCTCGCCTTCGGCGATTTTGCGCCTGCCGGCCCGGTCGGTTGGGTGGCGGCGGGGACAGGCGCATTCCTGCTGCTTGCGCTCTATCGCATGATCGTCGCCTCGCGCCGGTAAATCGTAAAGGCCGGAGCCGTCCGCAGGGACGGCTCCGGATTTGCGCCTAGCGGACCGAACCGCGACGGACGAGATTGACGATGGCGAGCAGCACGATCGCACCCAGGAACGCGCTGAGATACGGCCCGATCTGACCCGCGCTGCCGAGCATCGGCCCGAACAGGAACCCGCCGATGTAAGACCCGACGATGCCGACGACGATGTTGAGCACGATGCCCTGCTGCCCGTCGGTCCGCATGACGATGCTCGCCAGCCAGCCGATGACACCGCCAATGATGAGCCAGATGATGAAGTTCATGATTTTCCTCCTGTTTCGCACCGGGCATACCGGGCGATGACAGGAGCCAGACGCACGAAGGGCCCGCGCGGTTCCGCGCGAGCCCCTGAATTCGTTACGCCCTCACCGGAATCCGGCGGTCAGTATTTCTGCTGGCGCTCGTAAAGCGACTTGTAATGCTGGATGCGGGTGACGCGCAGGCCCGGCATGCCCGACCGGTCGACGGCGCGCTGCCAGCCGGCGAATTCCTCCAGCGTCAAGCCGTAGCGATCGCAGACGTCATCGACCGAGAGCAGCCCGCCGTTGACCGCCGCCACGACTTCGGCCTTGCGGCGAACGACCCAGCGGGTCGTCGACGGCGGCGGCAGAGAGTCGAGCGTCAGCGGCTCGCCGAGCGGGCCGATTACCTGAGCGGGACGTATTTTCTGGTTCTCGATCATTCTTACCTCAATCACGGACCTTGAAAGCCGGTCCGGGCATCGTCTTGATTTCCGCTTCTAACCACAGGGCATTGAAAGAACGCTAAAACGCCAAGGTAAACGCCGTCTTCAGTTTGGTTGACGAGGGCTGAAGATATCGCCCGACAAATCCGCGAATGAGGCGATCCGGCCGACGAAGGCAGACGCAGTCGGGCCTTGGGCGAACAGGACGACATGCGGATCGATCGGGTGGAAATGTCCGGCGACCGTCTCCAGCCGCACCTGCGCGCGCGCCGTCGGGCTGGCGCTTTGCGCCGCCGCCGTGCGCGCCAGCAGCGCGGGCAAGTCGATGGCGACGGGCCGGTTGCGACGGATGAAGCTCAAATCCATGGCCGCGGCTATGCGCCACAAAGGCTGAAGGCGGCGTAAACCATGGCGAAACGGGCCGCGCGGCCCTATGTGCGCGCGGGTGACCGATCCCGCCGCCCTTTTCCAGCTCGACCGGCCTGCCGCCGACTCGCGGATCGTTGTCGCCATGTCGGGCGGCGTCGATTCTTCGGTAGTGGCCGCACTTGCCGTGCAGTCGGGGGCCGAAGTGATCGGGGTGACACTCCAACTCTACGATCACGGCGAAGCCACGAAGCGCCCCGGCGCGTGCTGTGCGGGACAGGACATTCGTGACGCGCGCGCGGTCGCCGACCGGCTGGGGTTCGCGCATTATGTCTTCGACCACGAAAGCCGGTTCCGCGATTCGGTAATCGACCGGTTTGCGGACGATTATGTCGCGGGGCGGACGCCCATTCCCTGCGTCCGCTGCAATATGGGGGTGAAGTTCACCGACCTTTTCGCGCTCGCCCGCGACCTCGGCGCAGATTGCCTTGCGACCGGCCATTATGTGCAGCGGGTGGTAGGACCGACCGGACCGGAACTGCACCGCGCGATCGATCCAGCGCGCGACCAGAGCTATTTCCTGTTCGCAACGACGACCGCACAGCTCGACTATCTGCGCTTTCCGCTTGGCGGTATGGAGAAAGCGGCGGTCCGCGACATCGCGCGCGAACTGGGGCTGGGCGTCGCCGGCAAGCCCGACAGCCAGGACATCTGCTTCGTCCCCGATGGCGATTATGCGGGCCTTGTCCGCAAGCTGCGCCCAGATGCGGGACAGCCGGGCGAGATCGTCGATCTGGCAGGACAGGTGCGGGGCACGCACCGGGGCATTCTCGGCTTCACCATCGGCCAGCGGCGCGGGCTTGAGATCGGCGGGCTGGCCGAGCCGCTCTATGTCGTCCGGCTCGACGCGGCACGGAACGAGGTAATCGTCGGGCCGCGCGAAGCGCTGGCAGTGCGGTCGGCGCGGCTGTCGGAGATCAACCTGATCGGGGCGCTGCCTGAAGCACCCTTGTCGGCCAAGGTCCGCTCGCTGGCCAAGCCGGTCCCCGCCCGCCTCGACGGCGACCGCGTCGTGTTCGATGCCCCCGAATATGGCGTGGCACCGGGGCAGGCGGCGGTGCTGTACGCGGGCGAGCGTGTGGTCGGCGGCGGCTGGATCGAGGAAACCGAGGCGGCGGAACTTGCCTTCGCCTAGAGGCTGAACACCCCCTCGATCACCGTCACGCAGTTGCCCGACAGCACGACCCGGTCGCCCGCCAACCGGCAGCCAACATGGCCGCCGCGCGCGCTCGCCTGATAGGCGGTCAGCGTGTCGCGGCCGAATTGTTCGGCCCAATAGGGGACGGCGACGGCATGGGCAGAGCCGGTCACGGGATCTTCGGGAATGTCGAAGAACGGCGTGAACACGCGGCTGACAAAGTCGGTGACCTCGCCGCGCGCCGTGGCAATGGCGACGATGGGGCCAAGCTTGTGCAGCGCGTAAAGGTCAGGCTTCAAGGCGCGAACAGCGGCCTCGTCATCCAGAACGATCAGCGCGTAGCCGCTTTCGTGCCACAGCGTCGCAAGCGGCGTGGCGATCCCAATTGCGGCGGCAATTTCTGGTAATGGCTTGGGCGAAGCGACCCAAGCGGGCAACGTCAGCTCATAGCCCGAACCGCTGCGCGCCACGGTCAAGATGCCCGACTTGCGCGTCCGGAACGTCACTTGGCTACGTGCCGGGTCCGCCCCCAGCACATAATGCCCGCTCGCTAGGGTCGCATGGCCGCACAGCGCGACTTCGGCGGCGGGCGTGTGCCAGCGCAATTCGTAATCCGCCGCGCCGCTGACGTCGGGCGCGATGAACGCGGTCTCGGGCAGGTTGTTTTCCTGCGCGATGGCCTGCAGCACCGCGTCGTCGAGCCATGCGTCGAGCGGCATCACGCCTGCCGGATTGCCGGTGAAGGGCCGCTCGGCGAACGCGTCGATCTGCGCGAACGGAATCTTCACCGCGTCGCTTCCTCAGCGAGTGCCGACGGCAACACGCCTTCCTTGTCGACCTGTCCTTCGGGGTCGAGGTGGATCAGCACTTCGGTACCGGGGAATTCATGCTCCAGCGCATGTTCGACCTCGTCCATGATCCGGTGCGCCTCCGCCACCGTCATCGTCGGGTCTACCCACACATGGAATTGCACGAAATCCTGCGTGCCGGACGACCGCGTCCGCAAATCATGAATGCCGGTCAGTTCGGGGTGGCGCGCCGCGACTTGCAGGAAATGCTGGCGCTTCTCCTCGGGCCACTCCTTGTCCATCAGCTGGTCGATGGCATGCGTCGCGGCACGCCACGCGCCGATCAGCAGCGCGACGGCAATGCCGATGCCGAATACCGGATCGGCCCATTTAATCCCGAGATACTGGTCGAGCGCGAGTGCCGCGATTACCGCGATGTTGAGCAGCACATCCGACTGGTAATGGACATGGTCGGCATGGATCGCGACCGATTTGGTCTTGGCGATCACATACCGCTGATAGGCGAGCAGTGCGAGCGTCGTCACGATGGCGACCAGCGACACCCCGATGCCGTATTCGGCATGCGCGGTCGTTTCGCCCTGCATCAGCCGCATGATCGCGCGCCCGAATATGGCGAGCGCCGACAGCACGATCACCATGACCTGGAACAGCGCCGACAGCGCTTCGGCCTTGCCATGCCCGAAGCGGTGGTCGCGGTCGGCGGGCTGCGCGGCTTTCTTGACGCCCCACAGCGTGACCAGCGAGGCGAGCAGATCGAGCCCGGTGTCGGCCAGCGACCCCAGCATCGCGACCGAACCGGTTTCTGCCGACGCCCACAGCTTCAGCAGCAACAGGAACGTTGCCATCGAAATGCTGGCGAGCGCGGCGCGGCTGGTCAGCGTCGCCCGGGCATGGGCGTGCGCGCCGTGGTGGTGTGAGCCGCTCATGGGTAAAGCAGCCCTTCGCGCCAACCATCGCCGGCGCGCGTGAACAAGCGCCGGTTGTGCAGCCGGTGGTCGCCGTCCTCCCAGAATTCGATCGTTTCCGGCGTCACGCGATAACCCGACCAGTGCGGTGGACGCGGGACTTCGGCACCTTCGAACCGCGCGGTGATTTCGGCGAGCCGTGCCTCAAGCGTGGCGTGGTCGGGCAAGGGCGACGACTGGTCCGACGCCCACGCCCCCAGCCGCGAAATGCGGCCCCTTGTGGCGAAATAGGCATCGGCCTCGGCATCGGTCACTGGCGTCACCGGCCCCTCGACGCGCACCTGTTTCCGCAGCGATTTCCAGTGGAACAGCAAACCGGCGCGGGGATTGTCGGCCAGATCGCCCGCCTTGCGGCTGGTCTGATTCGTATAGAAGATGAATCCCTCATCATGCCCCTTGAGCAGCACCATCCGCGCCGACGGCTGCCCGCGCGCATCGACCGTCGCAAGCGCCATCGCATTGGGATCGTTCGGCTCGCTGGCCTCGGCATCGCGCAGCCAGCTCTCGAACAGGGCATGGGGATCGGTGGTCATGGGCGGCGCTGTAAGTGGGGGCAGCGCGCAAGTCGAGACGACGCGACGCAAACGCCGAGCGCGCTACGCAACGCACTTTAAGCAGCCAAGACCTCGATCGGCGTCCGTGCTTCCAGTCCATCGCCCAGCCGCGGGAAATGGCCGATGTTCCAGGTGACGAGTATTTTTGCCCCACAGGCGCTGGCTGCTCGACCGATCATATGATCGTAGATGCGCGCGCCGATCTGTCCGCTGGCCGAAAAATCGCGGACCGCTTCGAAGCTCTGGGCCGGAGAGAGGCCGACCAGTCGGGTAACCGACGCCACGCTTTCGAGCGCGGCCCAGGCTTCTCCCGGCGGCCATTGGAAGGGGACGGACAAACCGCGCCGTGTCAGCGTCGTGAATGCCTCGGCGTAGCAGTGCGCCGCCACCGCCATGTTGAGCGGCGGCTCGGCGGCAAATAATGCCAGCGACGGGCGGTGATGTTCATGTGCCTCTGCGAGCGCGGCGACGATGACGTTGGTATCCAGCAGGACGAGCGGCGCAGGCACGCCTTCAGCGTTCGACGCGCGCCGCATCGAGTGCCGCATTGGCAACGTCGAGCGTAATGCTTCCTTTGCCCGGCCGGATCAGCAAGGCGCCGCGACGGACGAGTTCGCCGGGCGGCGACGCGATGGGGGGGGTGTACGAACGCAGCGCCTCTTCCACCACTTGCGTCGTGGTCATTCCCGTCGTGTGGGCCAAGGCAGCAGCGCGTTCGCGAGCGTAGGTCGAGCGGACGTTCAATTGGGCGGCAGCTCTGGTCATACGGCGACGATAGGCTTTCGAGAGGAAGTTGTCTAGCAATAAAGGGTAAATGGCTAGCCACCGTTCGCCTTCGCGTTCGTGTTGCATTGCGGCAAACGCTATGGTCTTAACCGCGCGACACAAAAACCGGGGGCGGTGCAGCAGATGGGGTATGGCCGTGGCTAGCGCAAAGCCCCATCCTGCCGATTCGATGGCACAGGCGCTCGATCTTCTCGCGGACTACCGCACCCGCGTCATGCGCGGCGATGCGGCGCTGGGCGACGATGCGGTCTGGGCACCGATGCTCGCCGAAGTCGCCGAGGCGTCGGGTGGCGATTTGAAAGCGCTCCGGCTACGCGCCGAGCGACAGGCCGACGATATCGGTACCAGCTTCCGCGTGGCGGGCGAGGACGAGGAACGCCGCTGGCCGCTGTCGCCTCTGCCGCTGATGATCGGCGAGCGCGAATGGCGCGGCATTGCCGACGGTATTGCCCAGCGCGCCGAACTGATGGAATTGCTGCTCGCCGATATTTACGGCGCGCAGCGGCTCGTCGGCAACGGCCTGGTTCCGGCAGCGCTCCTCAACGGCAGCCCCAATTTCCTGCGTCCGATGGTCGGCCTGACCCCGCAGGGTGGGCATCATCTGCAAGTCTATGCCGCCGATTTGGGGCGTGGTCCCAGCGGCGAGTGGCGGGTACTCGCCGACCACACCCGCAATCCGGTCGGCGCGGGCTATGCGCTCGAAAACCGGCTGGCGGTGTCGCGCGTCCTGCCGGGGTTGCAGGGGCGGCTACATATCGAGCGGCTCGCGCCGTTTTTCGCCGATTTGCGCGAGGGGATTGCGGCGGCGTGCAAACGGTCGGAGCCGCGCATGGCGCTGCTCACCCCCGGACGGCTGAACCCGAGCTATGCCGAACAGGCGCATCTCGCGCGCTATCTCGGCATGTTGCTGGTCGAGGGCGAAGACCTCGCCACCCACGGCGACCGGGTCTATCTGCGGACGATCGAGGGGTTCAAGCGCGTCGATGCGCTGTGGCGGCGGGTCGATGCGCGACTGCTCGATCCGCTCGCGTTCGATTCGCATTCGCGCATCGGCGTCGCGGGGCTGATCGATGCGATTGCGGCGGGCAATGTCGTCGTCGCCAATGCGCCGGGTGCGGGCGTGCTCGAATCGGCGGCGTTCGCAGCGTTCCTGCCGCGCCTGTCGGTGCGGATGACCGGCGAGGATCTGCGCCTGCCCAATATCGCCACCTGGTGGTGCGGGCAGGACGACGAATGCGCGCGGGTACAGGGCGCGCTCGACAAGATGGTGATCGCACCTGCCTTTGCAACGAACCCGCGCGGTCTCGGCCCGAAAGGCGCACGGCTCGGCAGCGATTTCGATGCGGAAGAGCGCGCCGCGTTGTTCGCCGACATGAATTTGCGCGGCGTGGATTATGTCGGGCAGGAAGTGGTCAAGCTCTCGACCCTGCCGACGGTCGGTGCCGACGGCCTCGAACCGCGACCCTTCACTTTGCGCGTGTTTGCGGCGCGCGATGCCAGCGGCGCGTGGAGCGTCATGCCCGGGGGCTTTGCCCGGATCGGCGCGGGCAGCGATGCGCGTGCCATCGTCATCGGCGAAGGGGCGTTCTCGACCGATGTCGCCATCGTTGCCGACCGCGCCGTGGCACCGATGACCCTGATGCCGCACGCCGACGAGGTCGCGATCAGGCGCAACCCCGGCACCCTGCCGTCGCGCGTCGCGGACAATCTGTTCTGGCTGGGGCGCTATCTCGAGCGCGCCGAAAACATTCTTGCACTGGTACGCGGCGGCCTCGGCGGGTCGGCGGACGTCGATGGCGGCGCGTCGCTTGGCGCAGACACCGCGGCGCGGCTCGATGCGATGATCGTGGCGAGCGGTGCGGCGCCGACGGGCAAGGGCACGCTCGGCACCGCCTTTGGCGACCCGTCGCAGCCGTCCAGCGTGGCCAGCCTGCTCCATGCCGCGCGCGGGATCGGCGCGGGATCGCGCGAACGGCTTTCGGCGGATGTCTGGCGGCTCCTCGACAAATCGCTGCCCGAAGAGGGGCCGCTCAGCCAGCGCACGGCGGCCTTGTCCGAACGGCTGTCGGCACTGGCAGGTCTTTCGGCGGAGAATATGGGGCGCACCGCCAGCTGGCGCTTCCTCGACCTCGGTCGCCGCCTCGAACGCGCCATCGGGGTGTGCCGGTTGCTCAAGGTGTTCGGCGTCGACGAGCCGACTGCCGACGATTTGTTTCTGCTGCTCGATCTGTCGTCGAGCGCGATTTCATATCGTCAGCGCTATCCCGGCGGCCTGGCCGCGCTGGCCGTGCGCGATCTCGTCGCGCTCGACGGCGGCAATCCGCGCAGTCTGGCGTTTCAGGTCGAAGCGATCGCCGCGCATCTCGCCGCGTTGCCGCGCCTCGCCGACGACGGCATGGCCGAACCGCAACAGGTCGAGGCGACGGCGCTGTCGGCCAATCTCGCGACCTTTGCGGCAGCAGCGCTCGACGGCCATGCCGTGCAGGGGATCGAAAACCGGCTGATGTCCTTGAGCGATGCGCTCGGCCGTCGCTTCTTCCTGCGTGGCGGGGAGCCGTTGCGGGCAGCCGGACTTACACTCGCGTGAACGGTTCTTTCCCGAGCGAAGTCGAGGGACTACGCCGAGCGCAGTCGAGGAGCCTGTTCGTGAAAGCATTGTTCTCGACTTCGCTCGAACCAGTCCCTCGACTTCGCTCGGGAACGGGCAAGTTGATGGACGGCGGAGCGCAATGAGGTACCGCATCCGCCACGAAACGCGGTTCACCTATGCCACGCCGGTGCGCTTTGCGCGCTGCAATCTGCGCCTGAAGCCGATCCTGTGGTCGGGGCAGACGCTCGTCGATCACGATCTGTCGGTCGAGCCCAATGGCGAACTCACGCTGGCGCGCGCCGATGCGTCGCTGGCGAACGTTACCCGGCTGGTCATTCCCGATGCAGTGACGCGACTGAAGATCGTCAGTACCGCGCATGTCGATGTCGAACGCGGGGTGCCGTTCCCGTCGCCCGACGATCCCGATGTGGCGACTGTCGCCCGCTTGGCCCGCGCCAGCCGCGATGTCAGCGCGAACGGCCCGACGAACTATCTCTTCGCCAGCCCGATGGTCGAACTCTCCCCCGAAATCGCCGACTGGTGCGCGCAGGAACTGGACCCCGGCCGGTCGATCATGGATGCCGCCATCGGCCTAGCCCAGCGCATCCAGCGCGAATTCGATTACGATCCCGACGCGACACATACGGCGACGCGGCCTGCCGAGGCCTTCGCGCACCGCCACGGCGTGTGCCAGGATTTCGCACAGGTGATGATCGCCGGACTACGCGCCCACGGCATTCCGGCGGCCTATGCCTCGGGCTATCTCCGCACCATTCCACCGCCCGGCGAAGCGCGGCTGGTCGGCGCCGACGCGACGCACGCCTGGGTGCTGGTGTGGTGCGGGCCGCAGCGTGGCTGGGAAGGGGTAGATCCCACCAACGGCATCTGGATGGCGGGCGACCATATCGTCATCGCCATCGGCCGCGATTATTCGGAAATCGCCCCCATCGACGGCGTGTTTCTCGGCACCGGTGCACAGACGATGACGGTGTCGGTCGATGTGGCACCGGAAGAGGAACTGGCGCTGGGTGGATAGGGAGGTGGTTCACCCTAAAGACCCAAAAGAGCGCGACCGCGCGCAGCGCCTTCAAAAACTTCTATCTTGCCCACGTTCGCGAGGGAGCGATTCGAGGCGCTTCGCGCTGCCCTTTTCGGTGTTTAGGGTGAACCCCACCTTCTTCCAGTGCCGGATGTTGTCGTGGCGCGCATCGACGCCTAACTGAACGCGATGGCTGATCCCTATTCCACTCTCGGTGTCGCGCGCGGGGCGAGCGAGGCCGACATCAAAAAAGCGTACCGCAAGCTCGCCAAGGAGCTGCACCCCGACCGCAATAAGGACAACAAGGCAGCGACCGAGCGGTTTTCGAAAGTGACCGCCGCGTATGATTTGCTGTCCGACAAGGACAAGCGCGCGCGTTTCGACCGGGGCGAGATCGATGGCGACGGCAATCCTGCCGCGCCGTTCGGGTTCGGCGGTGGCGGCGGGCGCGGTCAGGCAGGCGGATTTCCCGGGGGCGGGTTCCAGAGCGGCGGTGCAGACTTCGGCGATATATTCGAAGGGCTGTTCGGCGGGCGTGCTGGTGCGCGTGGTGGCAGCCCGTTCGGGCGCGGGGCTCCGGCCAAGGGCGCAAATGTCGCCTATCGACTGTCGGTCGGGTTCGAGGACGCCGCCGCGCTCAAGCCGCAGCGTATCACCCTCGCCGATGGCAAGACCATCGATGTCAAACTGCCGAACGGGGTCGAGACCGGCACGCAGATGCGTCTGGCGGGGAAGGGCGAGCCGGGCGCGGGCGGCGCGGGCGATGCGATTATTACCATCGAGGTTGGGAGCCACCCCTTCTACAAGCGCGAGGGCGACAACATCCGGCTCGATCTGCCGGTCGCCTTGTCCGAAGCCGTACTCGGCGGGCCGGTCAAAGTGCCGACCGTCGATGGACCGGTCATGCTCAATGTCCCGGCCGACAGCTCGTCGGGCAAGGTGTTGCGCCTGCGCGGGCGCGGGTTCACCGGCAAGGGCGGCACGCGCGGCGACCAGCTCGTCACACTGATGATCGAACTCCCCTCGGACGATCCTGCCCTGAAAAGCTGGGCGGAAAGCGCCAGCCCCGGCAACCCGCGAGCGAAGCTGGGCGTTTAGCGCAGCCGATGCAGGAAGCGCCCTCGCCCCAGTCGCCCGCCGAGCGCGACAAGCATCTGGCGCAGGGCGACCGTACGACCATCGCGCATCGGCTCGACCATCTGCCGGTGGTCGCGCGTGCTTTCGAAGTCGTCAAACGGGTGGTGGTCGGCGTGTTCAACGATGGGTTCATCCATGCGGGCAACCTCGCCTATCTGACCCTGCTGACCCTGTTCCCGTTCTTCATCGTGACGGCGGCGCTGGCGAGCCTGTTCGGGCGCAGCGAGGACACGATCAATGCGGTGAATTCGGTGTTCGTCACACTGCCCGCCTCGACGCAGGAGGTGCTGCGCCAGCCGATCCACGATGTGCTTACCGAGCGCACCGGCGCATTGCTGTGGATCGGCGCGCTGATCGGGCTGTGGACCGTCGGCAGCTTTATCGAGACGATCCGCGATATTTTGCGAAGGGCCTATGGCACACGGTCGTCGGCGCCGTTCTGGCAATACCGGCTGCGCGCCATCGGCCTGATCATCGCCGCCGTCGTCGCGATGATGGCGGCGTTTTCTTTGCAGGTGTTCCTGACCGCGGCGGAGCAGTTCGTGTTCCGCTTGTTCCCCTTTGCCGATAATGTCATGGGCTGGATCCAGCTCAGTCGCCTCGTCCCGCTGTTCGTCGCCTGGGGCGCGGTCTATCTGATCATGTGGACCCTGACGCCGGGCCAGTACCGCATGTCGCGCAACCCCAAATGGCCGGGCGCGCTGCTGGTCGCGCTGTGGTGGTACGGCGCGCTGGCGCTGCTGCCCGTCGTCATCGCGCGCCTGTCGAACTACGACCTGACCTATGGGTCGCTGGCGGGCGTCATCATTACGCTGATCTTCTTCTGGTTCGTCGGCTTGGGCTTTACCGTCGGCGCGCACCTCAACGCGGCTCTATCGGAACCGCCCGAACCTGCGCTACAGGCGCTGCCCAAGGAGTGACCATATGACATTGATGCAGGGCAAGCGCGGGCTGATCATGGGCCTTGCCAACGACCGCTCGCTGGCTTGGGGCATTGCGAAAAAACTGTCGGAGGCGGGGGCCGAGCTCGCGTTCAGCTATCAGGGCGAGGCGCTGGAGAAGCGCGTGCGCCCGCTGGCCGCCGAACTCGGCAGCGATTTCCTGATCGACTGCGATGTTGCCGACATGGGCGCGCTCGACACCACGTTCGACACGCTGGCGGCGCGGTGGCCGACCATCGATTTCGTCGTCCATGCCATTGGTTTTTCGGACAAGAACGAGCTGCGGGGGCGCTACTACGACACCAGTCTCGACAATTTCCTGATGACGATGAACATCAGCGTCTATTCGTTCGTCGCGGTGGCGAAGCGCGCGCAGGCGATGATGCCCAATGGCGGGTCGTTGCTGACGCTCAGCTATTACGGCGCGGAAAAAGTGATCCCCCACTACAACGTCATGGGCGTAGCCAAGGCGGCACTCGAGACCAGCGTCAAATATCTCGCCGTCGATCTGGGCCGCGACAACATCCGCGTGAACGCGATCTCGGCGGGACCGATCAAGACGCTCGCCGCGTCGGGGATCGGCGATTTCCGCTATATCCTGAAATGGAACGAGCTGAACGCGCCGCTGAAACGCAACGTCACCATCGAGGATGTCGGCGGCGCCGGGCTGTACCTGTGCAGCGACCTGTCGTCGGGGGTCACCGGCGAGACGCACTATGTCGACGCGGGCTATCAGGTCGTGGGCATGAAGGCGGAGGACGCGCCGGATATGGCGCTTTCGTGAGCCACAACAGCTTCGGCCATCTGTTCCGCTTCACGACATGGGGCGAATCGCACGGGCCGGCGCTCGGGGCGGTGGTGGATGGTTGCCCTCCGGGGTTGAACCTGTCCGAAGCCGACCTCCAGCCGTTCCTCGACAAGCGCCGTCCGGGCACCTCGAAATTCACGACGCAGCGACAGGAGGCCGACGCGGTCCGCATCCTGTCGGGCGTGTTCGAGGGGCGGACCACCGGCACGCCGATCAGCCTGATGATCGAGAACACCGACCAGCGCTCGAAGGATTACAGCGAGGTCGCCGCTGCTTACCGCCCCGGCCACGCCGATTACGCCTATGATGCCAAATACGGGTTTCGCGACTATCGCGGCGGCGGGCGGAGCTCGGCGCGCGAAACGGCGGCACGCGTGGCAGCGGGCGGCGTCGCGCGGCTGGTGATCCCCGAGGTCAGTATCGTCGCGCATGTCGTCGAAATCGGCGGCGACCGCACGGAGACGTTCGAAGCGGCCGAGATCGACCGCAATCCGTTATTCTGCGCCGATGCCGCCGCCGCGGCGCGCTGGGAAAGGCTGGTCGATGACGCCCGCAAGGCGGGATCGTCGCTGGGCGCGGTCGTCGAATGCGTCGCGACCGGCGTCCCCGCCGGTTGGGGCGCGCCGCTCTACATGAAACTCGACGCGCAACTCGCCAGTGCCTGCATGAGCATCAACGCGGTCAAGGGCGTCGAGATCGGCGATGGGTTCGCCGCTGCCCGCCTGCGCGGCGAGGACAATGCCGACCGGATGCGCCCCGGTGACGCTGCGCCGCAGTTCCTAGCCAATCACGCGGGCGGCGTTGCGGGCGGGATTTCGACCGGCCAGCCAGTGGTCGTGCGCGTCGCGTTCAAGCCGACGAGCAGCATCCTGACGCCGGTCGAGACGATCACGCGCGACGGTGCCGCGACCGACATCGTGACGAAGGGCCGCCACGACCCCTGCGTTGGGATCAGGGGTGCGCCAGTGGTCGAGGCGATGATGGCGCTGGTGCTCGCCGATGCAAAGCTGATGCAGCGAGGACAGACCGGACGTTGATGCAGTCGTTCGATGCGTTCGCGGAGCACGTTTTCGCCGATGAGGCGCTGCAGGCCGAACTTGCCGCACTGCGCGATCCGGTCGCCTTTGTCGCCCGCATGGTCGAACGCGCCGCCGCGCGTGGTATCGTGCTCGACCCGGCGCATTTCGCCCCGTATTTCGCCCTCGATCCGCTCGGCCTGCACCGGTTCCGGCCACCCCTTGTCGGCGGGCGCGGCTGGCCTCCGCGCGGCTGGCTGCCGACCGGCTTCTTCGGCGGGGAGGGCGGCACAGCTTTGAGCTGGCTCTGGTTCGGGCCCGACCCGCTGCGCCGGCCGTTCTTCGAAATGTCGGAAGCCGAAGTCCGCGACCTGCCGTTCAACCGGCTGTTCCGCTATGGCATGACCCTCGACGACCTGGTTTCCGCAGCACCCGATGCAGCCCCGCCGCCCGACGGGTTCGTCTTCCACATGTCGCGCTGCGGCTCGACCCTCGTGGCGCGGATGCTCGCCGCCGTCGATGACCAAGTCGTCGTATCGGAACCCCCGATCCTCGACGCGGTCGTCCAGTTTGCGCTGGCTGGGCAGGTGTCCGTCGCGACACTGCGCGCGATCGTTCTGGCGCTGACCCGCGACCGCAGCGGCACGACACGCCGCCGCTTCGTCAAACTGTTCCATTGGCACGCGCTCGCGCTGCCGCTGTTCCGCGCCGCTTTCCCCGATGTGCCGTGCATATTCCTGTGTCGCGACCCGGTCGAAGTGCTGGTGTCGCAGCGGCGCAGCCCCGGCTATCAGCCCGTGATGCCGGTGGTGGCCATGACACTGCCCGGCGAGGCTGTCGATGCGGACCTCCACGGCGAACGCTTTGCCGCTTGGCTGCTCGGTCGCCTCGGCGACGCGGCGCTCGACGCTGTTCCCCCGGTGCGCTGCATCGCCTATCCGGCGCTGCCCGAGGCGGTGTTCGACACGATCCTCCCGCATTTCGGGGTCGAGCCGACGCCCACCGAAGCGGCGGTAATGCGTGCCGCGACGCAACATGATGCCAAGACCCCCGACCGGGGCTTCACCGGCGACACCGGCGAGAAGCAGCGCGAGGCGACCGACGATTTGCGCGCGCTGGCAGGCCATTATTGCGGCGCGAGCTGGGCCCGGCTGCGCGAGCGTTGTGCTGCCGACACCATGGGTTCTGTTTCGCCTTAGTCTGGTCCGTGCCGCCGGTTGTCGCGGGCGGGCGCGGTCAGCCCCGATAAGCTGGAATGCGCCACCCGCGCGCAATGGCGAGCGCACGCAGCGCGAACCCGGCCACGGCTCCGCTTGCCGCCGCCACGGGCACCCCGGCTCCCGCCACCGTCAGCCCCGTGAACAGCCCCGCCGCCAGCGCCGCCGCCGTCACATAAATCTCCGGCCGCAACAGGATCGACGGCACGCCCGCCAGTACGTCGCGGATAATGCCCCCGACGCAGGCGGTGATGACGCCCATCATCACCGCGGGCAGCGGCGGCACGCCGAGCGACAGCGCCTTGGCCGCGCCGAACACGGCATAGACCGCCAGCCCCGCCGCATCGAACCAGTCGACCGCGCGCTCGGGCCACAACCGGCGCGGCAATACCCAGATCGCCAGCGCGGTCGCGAGGCACACGGCGGGCACGCGCCAGTCATGCACCCAGAACACCGGCGCGCCGATCAACAGATCGCGCACCGTCCCGCCGCCGACGCCGGTGACCAGCGCGAAGAACGCAAAGGTCACGAGCGTCTGCCCCGCCCGCGCCGCCGCCAGCGCGCCCGAGGCGGCGAAGACCGCGATCCCGAACAGGTCGAGCAACTCGATCATCCCGGCGCGCGCTCCCGCGCGCTCTCGCCCAGCACATCGGCAATCGCGCGGAGCACGGCGGGACGCCATTGCACCCCCATATGGCTGCCGGGAGTTTCGAGGGCGCGGCATCCGCTATCCGCCGGGTCGCGGCACACATAGCCGCTGACCAGCCCGTCGCTGCGGCTCCAGATCGCGGTCGCGGGGACAGGCAGCGGCTGCGCGATTTCCGCACGTTGTGCCTGGGTCGCCGCGCCGTCGATGCGCTCGCCGGTCAGCCATTCATACGCGCGCCACACATTGGTCGCGCGCGGATCGCCCGCATAGGGCGAGGCAACAGTGATGACTTCGCGCACGGCATGCGGCACGCGGTGCGCCGCAAAACGCGCGATGATGCCGCCGAGGCTGACCCCGATCAGCGTCACCGGCTCGCCCGCCTCGCGCGCCAGCGCCTCGACCTGCGCGATCAGTTTCTCGGCCCCCGCCCCGATGGCGCGGTTACCGAGATTGCGCCCCAGTCCCCAGCCGGTGCAGCGATAACCCAGCCCGTTCAGATAGCGCCGCATGATCGTCATCGACCGGTCGCTGTTGACGAGCCCGGGCAACAGCATCACCGGCCGCCCGTCCCCGCGCGGCGCGGCATCGAGCATCGCGCGGGCGGGCAGCAACGACGCGAATGCCCATACGGCACGCGGCAGTTCGGCGGCCCACAAGGCTTTGCTTGGCGGCGGGGTCGGGGTCATGCCGGTCCCATCAGTAATGATACCGGCATTGCGCGATTTCGAGCCGCTGATCTTCGCCCGCGCCGGTGACGCGGTAGATCAGCCGGTGTTCGTCGTCGATCCGGCGCGACCACCAGCCCCGCCAGTTTTCGCGCAGCGGTTCGGGCTTGCCGATGCCGCGAAAGGGCGAGCGCATGATGTCGTCGATCATGACGTTAATTCGCGCAGCGGTTTTGGGATCGTCAGCCTGCCAGGCGACGTACTGACCCCAAGCGCGTGCCGACAAAACGATCTTCAATCTTGTGGCAACTTAAATTCCACAACATTGCCCGCTTCGATCTCTGCAATGCTCGCGTCGAGCCAAGCCGCATTGGCGGGGCTGCGGCGTAGATACAGCGTTTCCATCATCGATTCGAACTCGCTGTGCGCGAGGATGACGACGGGTTCGGACCCCTGCCGCGTGACGAGGATCGGGTCGCGATCCGCCTCGGCGCGGTCCATGTAATGCGCGAGGTTCTTGCGAAGATCGGAGGACGAGACGTGGATCATCTGTACGTAATAGCGTACATTAACAGGAGGTCAAGCTGGTAGCGCCGCCCTCACCACACCCGCTCCACCCCGAACCCGTCGAACAGCTTCTCGTTCGAAACCAGCGTCACCCTTTCGACTTGCGCCTGCGCGATAAGCAACCGGTCGAAGGGGTCGCCGTGGGCAAAGGGCAGGCCTCCCGCCCGCGCGGCGTGGGCGGGCGTGATCGACAGGAAGGTGAAGTCGAACGGCGCGAGCGCGGCTTCGAAATCGGGGATCAGGGGTGCGGCCTCGGACAGTTTGCCGAGCCGGTATTTGGTGGTAATTTCAAAGGCGGACACGGCGCTGACGATCTTCTCGTTCGCGTCGTCTGCGATTGCCGCTCGTGCGCGGGCCGACAAGCGGGGGTTGTTGCCGAGCGCCCACAGCAATGCGTGGGTGTCGAGCAGCAGCTTCAAGCCAGTCCCCAGTCGCGCAGCTCTTCGTCAGTCATCGGCGCGAACGCCGCATCGTCGATGTCGAATTGTCCCTTAAACGCACCGAGCAGGGGGCGCTTCTTCGCCGGAGCCTCTCGCACGAGGCGCACGACCGGCTCCCGGTTGCGCGAGATCACGACTTCCTCGCCCGCCAGCACCTGTTCGATCAGGCGCGACAGATGCGTTTTCGCTTCGTGGACGCTGACGGTGGTCATGGGTGGAGCTTAGTCTATTGGTTGACTAAGTGCAAGCCGCCGTGCGGGCACGCGATAGACCCGACTTGGCTGAGCTTGTCGAAGCCCCTTCCTTTCCCTTGACCCGGTCGAAAAGAAAAAAAGCCCTTCGACAAGCTCAGGGAAGGCGGTGTGGGGACCGACGCCGAAATCCGTCGGGATTTCAAGCGGCGAGCTTGGCTCTCGATGCCTTCTTCCGCTCGTGCGGGTCGAGGTACCGCTTCCGCAACCGGATGCTCTTCGGCGTCACTTCGACCATCTCGTCGTCGTCGATATAGGCAATCGCCTGTTCGAGCGTCGCGCGCTTGGGCGGGGTCAGGCGGATCGCGTCGTCCTTGCCGCCCGAGGCACGGAAGTTGGTCAGCTGCTTTGCCTTCATCGGATTGACTTCGAGGTCGTCGGGCTTGGCATTCTCGCCGACGATCATCCCCTCGTAGAGCTGCTCGCCGTGCCCGACGAACAGGATGCCGCGATCCTCGAGCGGCCCGAGCGCATAGCTGTTCGCCTCGCCCGACCCGTTACTGATCAGCACGCCGTTCTTGCGCCCCTCGATCTGGCCCTTGTGCGGCCCGTATTTCTCGAACAGCCGGTTCATGATGCCGGTGCCGCGCGTGTCCGAAAGGAATTCGCCGTGGTAACCGATCATGCCGCGCGACGGTGCCGAGAAGGTGATGCGCGTCTTGCCGCCGCCGCTGGGGCGCATGTCGGTCAGCTCGGCCTTGCGGATCGCCATCTTCTCGACGACCGTGCCGCTGTATTCGTCGTCGACGTCGATGATGACGGTTTCATAGGGTTCGGTCTTCGCGCCGCTGTCGTCCTCGCCGAACAGCACGCGCGGGCGGCTGATGCCAAGCTCGAACCCTTCTCGGCGCATCGTTTCGATCAGCACGCCGAGCTGGAGCTCGCCGCGCCCCGCCACTTCGTAACTGTCGCGGTCCGACGCTTCGGTCACCTTGATCGCGACATTGCTTTCGGCTTCGCGGAACAGGCGGTCGCGGATCATCCGGCTTGTCACCTTGCTGCCTTCGCGGCCTGCCATCGGGCTGTCGTTGACCGCGAAACGCATCGACAAGGTCGGCGGATCGATTGCCTGGGCGTGGAGCGGATCGCTGACGCTTGGGTCGCAGATCGTGTTCGAGACGGTCGCGGTGGTCAGGCCTGCGAGGCTGATGATGTCGCCCGCGTTCGCCTCGTCGGTCGGTATGCGTTCCAGCCCGCGGAACGTCATGATCTTCGAAGCGCGGCCGGTCTCGACGATCTTGCCGTCGTTATCGAGCGCGTGGATTTGCTGGTTGGTCTTGACCGAACCCGAGAAGACCAGACCGGTCAGGATGCGCCCGAGGAAATTGTCGCGGTCGAGCAATGTCACCAGAAACTTGAACGGCCCGTCGGGGTCTGCCGACGGCGGCGGCACGTGATCGACGATCTTCTGGAACAGCGGCTTCAGCGTGCCTTCGCGGGCATGATGGTCTTCGTTCGCATAGCCGTTGCGGCCCGAGGCGTAGAGCACCGGAAAGTCGAGCTGTTCGTCGCTGGCTTCGAGGCTGACGAACAGGTCGAACACTTCGTCGAGCACTTCCTGGATGCGCTCGTCGGGGCGGTCGACCTTGTTGACGACGACGATGGGGCGCAGGCCCAGCGCGAGTGCCTTGCCGGTGACGAACTTGGTCTGCGGCATCGCGCCTTCGGACGCATCGACGAGCAAGATGACGCCGTCGACCATCGACAGGATGCGCTCGACCTCGCCGCCGAAATCGGCGTGGCCGGGCGTGTCGACGATGTTGATCCGCGTCTTGGTGCCGTGCTGGTCGTCCCATTCGACTGATGTGCACTTCGCCAGAATCGTGATCCCGCGCTCTTTTTCGAGGTCGTTCGAATCCATCGCGCGCTCTTCGATGCGCTGGTTGTCGCGGAACGTGCCCGACTGGCGGAACAGCTGGTCGACAAGGGTCGTCTTGCCATGATCGACGTGCGCGATGATGGCCACGTTGCGGAGGCTCATTGGATTTCCTGATTGTGCGAGAGCGTATGTTGCGCGCGCCCCTAGCTGAATTGCGGCATTGCAGCAACTAGAGCCTGTCCTAGGGCTTCAGCAGCATCCTGATCGGCCACGCCACCGCCGCCAGCGCCAGCACGCTGCCCGCCCAGATCGCGACCAGCCACCCCAACTGCTTAATGGTCGTGCGCATGGTAGCCCTCGTCGCCGACCTTGCCGCGAAACACCCAATAGGCCCAGGCGGTGTAGGCGAGGATCAGCGGCAGCATGATCGCCACGCCGACCAGCATGAAAATCTGGCTGTCGTAGGGGGCGGCAGCTTGCCAGATCGTCACGCGTCCGGGAATGACGTCGGGCCAGATCGAGATCGCGAGGCCCGCCATCGACAGCGCGAAGATCGCCAGTGCCCACAGGAACGGCGCATGGTCCTTGCCGGTCGCCACTGCGCGCCACAGCATCAGCGCCGCGCCGCCGACAAGCAACGGCATGGGCACAGTGACGAAAAGCCCCGGATAGGCGAACCAGCGTTGCCAATATTGCCCCTCGAGGAACGGCGTCGCGAGGCTGACGGCACCGAGCGCGGCCATCAACGCGGGAGTCAGCCATTTGGCATAGCGCCGCGCCTCCGCATGCAGCGGCCCTTCGGTCCGCCAGATCAGCCAGCACGTCCCGAGCAGCGCATAGCCCACAAGCAGGCTGAACCCGCAGAGCAGGCTGAACGGGGTCAGCCAGTCCCACCAGCCGCCGCCATAGCTGCGGCCCGTGACCTTAATCCCCTGCAACAGCGCGCCGAGCGTGATCCCTTGTGCGAAGGTCGCGACGACCGACCCGGCGCAGAACGCCGCGTCCCACAGCTTGCGGTGCGCCGGGTCGCGCCAGCGGAACTCGAAGGCGACGCCCCGGAACACGAGGCCGAGCAGCATCGCAATCAGCGGCGCGTAGAGCGCGGGCAGGACGATGGCATAGGCAAGCGGGAAAGCCGCGAGCAGCCCGCCACCGCCGAGCACCAGCCAGGTCTCGTTGCCGTCCCACACTGGCGCAATGGCGTTCATCGCGCGGTCGCGGTCCGGCCCCACTTCGAAGCGCGGGAACAGGATGCCGATGCCCAAGTCGAAGCCGTCCATCACGACATACATGGCGATCGCAACCGCGATGATCGCGGCCCAGATGACGGTCAGGTCCATCACGCGCCCTCCATCGCGGGCGTCGTTCCGGCAGTGCGGATGGGGCCCGCCACATTGTCGGGTTCGCCCTCATGCGGTGGCTGTGCCATGAGCTTGAGGATATACCAGCTGCCCGCCGAAAACGCGCCGAAATAGACCAGCACGAAAGCGGTTAGCGATCCGACCATCCCCGGCGTGCCGATGGCGGACGAGGCCTCTGCCGTGCGGAGCAGCCCGGTGATCGTCCACGGCTGGCGTCCGACCTCGGTCGTCGCCCAGCCCGCGAGCACCGCGACGAAGCCGGTCGGCCCCATCGCCACGCCCGCACGGTGCAGCCACTTCCAGTCATAGAGCTTGCCGCGAAGCCTTGCGAACAGGCTCCAGAGGCCAAGGCCGAGCATGGCAAAACCGATGCCGACCATCATGCGGAACGTCCAAAAGACGACCGCGACCGGCGGCTGGTTCTTGCGCGGTATGGTGTCGAGGCCCGCGAGCGGGGCGTTCGGGTCGTGCTTCAGGATCAGCGACGAGAGCTTGGGGATTTCGACCGCATAATCGACGCGCTGCTCTTTCTGGTTGGGCAGGCCGAACAGGATCAGCGGTGCGCCATCGGGGTGGCTCTGGAAATGCCCCTCCATCGCCATGACCTTGGCTGGCTGATGCTCCAGTGTGTTCAACCCGTGCATGTCGCCCGCGAAAATCTGGATCGGGGCCACGATCGCCGCCATCCACATCGCCATAGAGAAGCTCTTTTTCGCCGCCTCGGTCTTGTGGCCGCGCAGCAAGTGCCAAGCGCCGACGCCGCCAACCGCAAACGCCGTCGTCAGATAGGCGGCAATAACGGTGTGGACGAGGCGATAGGGGAAGCTGGGGTTGAAGATGATCGGCAACCAGCCGCCGGGGCCGGGGACGAACTGCCCAACGTTGTTGACCGCCCAGCCCTGCGGCGTCTGCATCCAGCTGTTGACGCTCAAAATCCAGAACGCCGAGATAAACGTGCCGAGCGCGACCATCAGCGTGGCGGCGAAATGCAGGCCCGGCCCCACCTTTTTCATGCCGAACAGCATGACGCCGAGAAAACCGGCCTCGAGGAAGAACGCGGTCAGCACTTCGTACGCCATCAGCGGGCCGATAATCGGCCCCGCCCTATCGCTGAACACAGCCCAGTTGGTGCCGAACTGGTAGGACATGACGATGCCCGAAACGACACCCATCGCAAAGGCCACCGCGAAGATGCGAAGCCAGTAGCGGAACAGGTCGAGATACACCTGCTTCTTGGTCCACAGCCACAATCCTTCAAGGACGGCGAGATAGCTTGCCAGCCCGATCGAAAACGAGGGGAACAGGAAGTGGAACGATATGGTGAACGCAAACTGCACCCGCGCAAGGAGGAGGGCGGTTTCGGTGGTGTCCATGACCGCAATCTACCCCTTTGTCGCCCAACCCCCAAGCAGCAACATCGGGCGATCGAGTGCAGGATTTGCAACCCACGGTTTCGACCTGTGCCGTATCACTTGAATAATACACCGCACCCGCCCTATCTATGCGCCTAGGCAGCGATTGGGCTGGAGGACTTTGCATGGCGACGACGGCACCCGAGACGGCTGACATCACACTGACCGCGCCCGACCCTGTCGCGCCCATTGCGGCGGAGAAGGCGAGTGGCCTCGTGCCGCTGGAGGACGCGCAGAAGACGCAGCTCGATGCCAAGGCCGAGGCGTTCGTTGCCGATCTCGTCGCGCAGGATGCCAATTCGCCCGAGTTCGGGCGGCGGGTGGACTTGATTGCCGATATGGGCCGCAACGAAATCGCGCAGGCGGCGGGGCAGTCGAACCGCTTCCTCGACCGCCCGGTGCGCTCGATGGACAAGGAAAGCGGCGTCGGCAACGACCTCGCCGAGCTGCGCCGCACGATTGAGGATCTCGACCCCGGCAAGCGCGGGTCGCTGACCGCGCCGAAGCGGTTGTTCGGGATCATCCCGTTCGGCAACAACATGCGGAACTACTTCGACAGCTACAAAAGCTCGCAGACACATATCGCCTCGATCCTGACGCGGCTTGCCGGGGGCAAGGACGAATTGCTCAAGGATAACGCTGCCATTGCGACCGAGCGGCAGAGCCTGTGGGCGGCGATGGGGCGTCTCGAACAGATGATCCATGTCTCGAAGGCGCTCGATGCCAAGCTGGAGGCCAAGGCCAACGAGATCGAGACGTCGGACCCGGTCAAGGCCAAGGCAATCCGCGAGACCGCGCTGTTCTACGTCCGGCAACGCACCACCGACCTGCTGACCCAGATGGCGGTCAGCGTGCAGGGCTATCTCGCGCTCGATCTGGTCAAGAAGAACAATGTCGAGCTGATGAAGGGCGTGGATCGCGCCTCGACCACCACCGTGTCGGCGCTGCGGACGGCGGTGACGGTCGCGCAGGCGCTGACCAACCAGAAACTGGTGCTCGAACAGATCACGTCGCTCAACACGACGACCGCAAACATTATCGACTCGACGGGGACATTGCTCAAGTCGCAGACTGCGACGATCCATGAGCAGGCCGCGTCGTCGACGATCCCGCTCGATACGCTGAAACGCGCCTTCCAGAACATTTACGACACGATGGATCAGGTCGATGCGTTCAAGGCCAAGGCTTTGGTGTCGATGAAGACGACGGTCGACGCACTGACGACCGAAGTCGAAAAGTCGAAGGGCTATATCGCGCGCGCCGAGGGTGCAGCACAGGGGCGGCTGAGCGGGCCGATGGCCGACAATCCGCTCGCCCCGGTGTCGTGAGCGGCTGAATGACCGCCGACGAGATCATCGCCAAGGCCGAGACGCTGATCCAGCGCCATTCGGACAACCGTCAGGTGCAGCGCCGCAAGCGCGAGCGCGCGCAGGCCCGGTTTGCGCGCAAGTTCAAGCAGATCGGCTGGGCGGCGCTTGCGATCGCGATCGGGACGTTCGCGCTGGGCCTGTTCGTGACGCCCATCGGCGTCTCGGGGCTCATGATGGCGGTGCTGCTGTTCGTCATCGCCTCGCTCGCGATCCTGCTGCTCGGCGGGGGCGATGCGGAACCGACGGCGGAATCGCTGCCCACGACGCAGCTCGCCTTGTTGCCGCTCAAGACCGAGGAATGGCTCTCGACGCAGCGCCTCGCGCTCCCCGCGCCGGCCGCGCGGCTGGTCGACGGGATCGGGGTGAAGCTGGAAGCGCTGGTGCCGCAATTGCAGACCCTCGACGAGCGCGAGCCCGCCGCTGCCGCCGTGCGCCGGCTGATCGGGGATGAGCTGCCCGAACTGGTCAAGGGCTACACCCGCGTGCCGCCCGCGCTGCGCCGCGTCGATACCGACGGGATTGTGCCCGAGCGGCAATTGCTCGACGGGCTGGGCGTCGTGGATCAGGAACTGTCGCGGATGAGCGAAAACCTCGCGCGCGGCGACCTCGAGCGGTTGGCGACGCAGGGGAAGTATCTCGAACTCAAGTATCAGGGCGGCGAGGTCTGAAGCGCTTACGCCGCCGCACTGGGCCGCGCCGAAACGCGCTGGTGCCACGCGGTCAGCGATGCCAGATTGTCAGGCACGGCGATGCCGATGAACGCCGCGAAATCGACGGTTGTCTGCAAGGCGATGTCCGCCATCGTAAAGCTGTCACCGGCAACGAAGGTGCGATCGCTCAGCACCGTGTCGAAATAGGCCAGCGCCGATATCACCCGGGGACGATTGCTCTCGCCGAATTCAGTGTATTGCGGCTTCACGACGCGCGCGGTGAAGGGATGGGTGTGCATCCACACCATCGACAGCGGCGTCATCAATTTGAACTCGACGCGACGGACCCACATGTCGGTTTCGGCCATGCCGAGCGGGCCGGTACCGAATATCGGCGGCTCGGGATGCAGGCTCTCGAAATAGCGGCAGATCGACATGCTCTCTGTGATGACTGTGCCGTCATCCAGCTGCAGCGCCGGAACCTGGCCCAGCGGATTGACCGCCAGAAAAGCCTCGCTTTTGTGTTCGCCTGCCGGAATCGACACCAACCGGCTCGGTACGCTCAACCCCTTTTCGGCGAGGAAAATCCGCACGCGACGGGGGTTGGGTGCCGGATTTGCTGCATCGTAGAATAGCATAGCTGCTTCCCCTCTTGTCGCCGAATCAGGAAATAGGGACAGGCACTAATTCCAAATAGGAAATAGTGCCTGTCCCTATTTATTACTCCTTACACGCCCGTATCGCCGCCGGATCGGGCCGCGCTCCGCTCGGCGCGAACGCGGCGAGATAGCCGCCTGCCGACGGCATCGGCTGATAGTCGACCTGTTTGTAGCCGACTGCCGCGAATTCGCATTTGAGCAGCGCCGGCGGAGTGCCGTGCTGGTTGGTCGGACGGTCGGCGTCGACCACGATGACGCGGCCGCCCGCCCTGGTCGCGGGGCGCAAATGCCAGAGGAACGCGTAGGGGCTTTCGATCTCGTGATACATGTGCACGAGGAAGACGCGGTCGAAGCTGTTTTCGGGCAAGCCCGGATTGTCGGGCGTGCCCAGCTTCACGCTGACATTGTCGAGCCGTTCGCGGGTCACGCGCTCGGCAAGCTTGTCGCGCACTTCCGGCATGATGTCCTGCGCCAGCACGCGCCCTTTGGTGCCGAGGCGGGCGGCGAGGCGGATGGTGTAATAGCCTTCGCCCGCACCGATGTCGGCGACGGTCATGCCGGGTGTCACGCCCGCGCGGTCCATCACCTCGACCGATTCGCCGACCTTGTCGCGGCTGTCCTCGTCGGACCAGCGCGGGCTGACGATGTTGGCCACGGGACGCGCGGCGGCGGGGAAGGCTGCGGCGTTAGGGGTGGGCGTGGCGGTGGAAGTGTTGCAGGCGGCGAGGAGGAGGGGGAGGGCCAACCCTCTTCGCTTCGCGGAGAGGGCGGGGAGCGCAGCGAGCCGGGAGAGGCGTGAAGTGCGCGCGGTCGTGCCTCTCCCGATGCTTCGCATCGCCCTCTCCGCAAAGCGAAGAGGGTTAAGTTGCGCGCCGCTCAATCCACGTCCTCCACAACCACCTTCTCGCCCGTCACCCGCTGGCTCAGCGCCGCCGCCATGAAACGATCCAGGTCGCCGTCGAGCACATCGCTCGGCGAACTCGACACCACGCCCGTCCGCAAATCCTTCACCATCTGGTACGGTTGCATGACATAGGAGCGGATCTGGTGGCCCCAGCCGATATCGGTTTTCGACGCGGCGTTCGCGCTCGCTTCGGCCTCGCGCTTTTGCAGTTCGGCCTCGTACAGCCGCGCGCGGAGCTGGTTCATCGCCTCCGCCTTGTTCTTGTGCTGGCTGCGCTGGTTCTGGCACTGGACGACGATATTGGTCGGCAAATGCGTGATCCGCACTGCGGAATCGGTCGTGTTGATGTGCTGCCCGCCCGCACCCGACGCGCGGAACGTGTCGATGCGGAGTTCGCTTTCGACGATCTCGATATCGATATTCTCGTCGACGACGGGATAGACCCAGACGCTGGCGAAGCTCGTCTGGCGCTTGTCGCCGCTGCCGAACGGGCTGATCCGGACCAGCCGGTGCACGCCGCTTTCGGTCTTGGCATAGCCATAGGCGTTCTCGCCCTTGAGCAAATAGGTCACCGACTTGATCCCGGCCTGCTCGCCCGCATGATAGTCGATGGTCTCGACCTTCATCTTGTGACGCTCGGCCCAGCGCATGTACATGCGCCCGAGCATTTCGGCCCAGTCGTTGCTTTCGGTGCCGCCGGCTCCTGCGTTGACCTCGATATAGGTGTCGTTGGCGTCGGCCTCGCCCGCCAACAGCGCGGCGACCTTGTCGCGTTCGGTGCGGTCAGCGAGCGCGGCGAGCGACGCCACGCCTTCTTCGACCATTGCCTCGTCGCCCTCGGCCTCTGCCATTTCCATCAGCTCGACGGTGTCGCTGAGTTCGGTCTGGATCGCGCGCGTCGCGCCGATGGCCTCTTCCAGCCGCCGCCGCTCGCGCATGACGACCTGCGCGGCCTTGGGATCGTTCCACAGCGCCTGGTCCTCGACCTGCGCGTTCAGTTCCTCGAGCCGCGCGAGCGCCACGTCCCAGTCGATGAAACGGCGGAGCAGCGCGAGCGCGGACTTGATCTGGTCGACATGGGCTTGCGCTTCGGCGCGCATAGGGTGTTCCTTGGTGTGTCGTATTCGCTGGAATGACGAGCGGGGTTAGTAAATCCCGCCCTGCCTTTGCAAGAAATCGCTGTCCTGCCGCTGCTGCACCTGCGCCTTGGGCGCGGCGCGCTTGACGACGGTGGCGGTCGGCACCTCGTCGTCTCGCAGCGAGCGGCGCGGTTCGCTTTCGGGTTTGAACGCTTCCCAGATGACGGCCGACTTGGGGTCGGCTTCGGTCGGCCAGGTGCCATAGACGCGCTTGCCCGAATGGCGGTCGATGCGAACCATGCGGATGCCCGGCGGCGCGCGGAAGGGGACGACGGGCATCCCTTCGAACGCGGGCTTGGCGAACGCCTTGAAAATCGGTGCGGCGATGACGCCGCCCTGCGCGCCGCCGCCCATGCTGCGGGGGCGGTCATATCCGAGATAGACCCCGCCGACGATGTCGGCCGACCCGCCGACGAACCAGACATTGGTCGGTCCCGTCGTCGTGCCCGTCTTGCCGAACACCGGCCGGTCGAGGTCGCGCAATACCGTTGCGGTGCCGCGTTGGATGACACCCTCGGTGATGTGCACGACCTGATAGGCGGTCATTGCGTCCATGACCTGCTTCGTCCGGCTCGGCGGGCGCGGCATCGGCTTCCCGTCATATTCGGCCATGTTGCACCGGTTGCAGGGCCGGGTGTCGGCGCGCAGCACGACCTTGCCGTTCCGGTCCTGCACGAAATCGACCAGCGTCGGCGTCGTTGCCCGACCGTTGTTGGCGAGGATCGAATAGGCGTTGACCATCTTGGCGACGGTCGTGTCGCCCGCGCCCAGTGCCACGGCGAGCACAGCTGGATAGGGCTTGCCGGGATCGCTGATCCCGACCGCTTCGGCCATCTTGACCACATTTTCCATGCCGGTCTGGCTGGCGGCGCGCACGGTCATCAGGTTGCGCGATTGCTCGACGCCCCAGCGCATCGTTTGCGCGCCGGCCCCCGCCGCACCGCCGAAATTGCGGAAACATTTACGCCCGAAGCGCGCGCCCTGATAAACGCAGAACGGCCCGTCGACGATGATCGACGCGGGCGTCATCCCGTGATCGAGCGCGGAGGCATATACGAACGGCTTGAAGCTCGATCCCGGCTGGCGCAGCGCCTGGGTCGCGCGGTTGAAACTGCCCAGCCGCGCGTCGAACCCGCCCTGCATGGCGAGCACTTGGCCAGTGTGCGGGTTCTGGACGACCATGCCGCCGGAAATTTCGGGGACACTGCGCAGCGACCAGTCGCTGCCCTCGGGCGCAACCACGATGATGTCGCCCGGGTTCAGCCAGCTGAACGCCGCGCCGCCGCCTTTTCGCGGCATCGACGCGGCATAGGCGGGCAAGCGCCCCTCCGCCCCTTCGACAAAGCCGATCCGCGCCCCGCCATCGTCCTTCGCCAGCACCACGGCGGTGCGCCAGTCCTTATACGCGACCCCGATATTGGCGGCGGCGAATGCCTGCGCCCAGTTGCCTGACACATCGACCTTGCCCGACGGTCCGCTCCAGCCGCGCCCGCGGTCGAAGCGCAACAGCCCCTCGCGCAGCGCCGTCTCCGCATAGCCCTGCAGCCGCGTGTCGAGCGAACTGCGCACCCACAGCCCCCCGGCATAGACCGAAAAGGGGCCATCCTCGGCCTTCTCGCCGAACTTGTCGATCAACTGGCGGCGGATTTCCTCGGTGAAATAGCCGCCGACATCGTCGCGCGCGGCGGCGACACGGCTGATCGTGCCGAGCGGGCTGGCAACCGCGGCGTCGTGCTGCGCGCGGTCGATATAGCCGTTCTCCTGCATCTGCCCCAGCACCCAATTCCGCCGCTCGATCGCCCGGTCGTAAAATCGCTCGGGGCGATAGTTCGACGGCCCCTTGGGCAGGATCGCGAGATAGGCCATTTCCGGCAGCGTCAGCTCACCGACGTCCTTGCCGAAATAGGCGCGCGCTGCCGACTGCACGCCGAACGCGTTCCGCCCCAGCGCGATCTGGTTGAGATAGAGTTCGAGGATTTGCGGCTTCGAGAGCGCGGCCTCGATACGATAGGCAAGCACCGCTTCCTTCAGCTTGCGGGCATAGCTGACTTCGTTGCCGATCAGCAGGTTCTTGGCCACCTGTTGCGTGATCGTCGAGGTGCCCTTGGGTGTCTCGCGGTTGAGCACCCCCTGGCCGACCGCGCGGACCAGCCCCAGGTAATCGACGCCGCCGTGGGTGAAGAAATTCTTGTCCTCCGCCGACAGATAGGCACCGACGAGCAGCTTGGGATATTCGGGGAACGACAGCTGCACCCGCCGCTCGCGGGCATAGCTATAGACCGGCGTCCCGTCGTTGCCGCGCACATTGGTCGGCAGCGGCGGCTCGTATTTGAGCAAGGTGCGCGCATCGGGCAGCCCGCGCAGGAACATCGCCCAGAAGATGACGTAGAGAACGGCCAGCACCCCCGCGCCGATGACGGCGCGCCGCCCCCAGCGCTGCGCCCAGACACGGCGGCCGAATTCGACCGCAGCATTGCTCCGGCGCGTCAGGGTAAGGCGAAGGCTCTCGGGTTCGGCAGCATCGGTCATCCGGCCCGCGTGTAATGCGCGAAACGGGCGGGGGAAAGCGCTCTGTTACCGCGACGCGATCCGCCGCGCGAAGTGGACGTCGACGGCGCGGCGGAGCGAGTCGGCGATGGCCTGCTTGCCTTCGCCCGATGTGATGCGGGCGACGTCGCTGGCGCTGCTGATATAGCCCGCCTCGAACAGGATAGCGGGCATGTCGGGCGCCTTCAGCACGGCAAGGCCCGCCATCTGGTGATAGTCGCGCTTGAACGGCACCGCGCGCGCTTCGCGCTTGACGAGGTCGGCGAAGCGCGCGCTGGCGTTGATCGTTTCGCGCTGGGCCAGGTCGATCAGGATCGACGAGACGTCGTTCGATTCGCCGCCCAGATTGACGCCGTTGATGATGTCGGCGCGGTTCTCGCGCGCGGCGAGCGCGGCCGCGTTGCGGCTCGAGGCAACTTCGGACAGCGTATAGATCGTGGCGCCCGTCGCTTCGGTCCCCGGCGCGCTGTCGGCATGGACCGAGATGAACAGGTCGGCCTTCAGCCCGCGCGCAATCTGGGCGCGCTCGCCGAGCACGAGGAACCGGTCGTCGTCGCGCGTCATCGCCACGCGGACGCGGCCCCCGGCGAGCAATTCGTCACGGATCGATTTGGCCAGCGCCAGCGTGATGTCCTTTTCGCGCGCGCCGCTCGCGCCGATCGCGCCGGGATCATGCCCGCCGTGTCCGGCATCGATGACGACGAGTGGGCGACCGGCCGGCCCCATGATACGCGGACGCGGCAGGCCCGACTGCATCGGCGGGATATCGACGGTGACGCTGTAACGACTGCGTGGCGGCGCGGCACGGTGCGCCTCGGGCGGAAGATAGAGCTTGCGCGGCGCAGCGACCGCGCGTGCCAGCGCTTCGTCGTCGAGCGGCGCGAGGTCGAGCACCAGTTCGCGCCCGTCGTCGGAAAACCGCCCGCCGCGCACCTTTTGCGGCGCACTCATGTCGAACACGATGCGCGTCGTGCCCGCAACATAATTGCCCTGCCGCACCCGCGACACCGGGCCACTGCCGGCAACCGCCGAGCCGGGTTCTCCCCCCTCGATATCCACGGCGATCCGGTCGGGTCCGGCCAGTACGAAGCTGGTCGCCTTGGCCACGGTCCCGTCGAAACGCACGACGATGCGGTCTTCGGCGATGTCCACGCCGGTCACCTGGCCCGCCTGGGCCTGCGTTGCGATTGCCGCCAGGATCGGCAGAAGTGCGGACACGACTGCTCTTTGCCGCGCAACCCCTTGCGCGGTCCAGAAATATTGCATGGTGAACCGGTTTCCCGAAATTAACCCCTGTTGCGGGCAGGATTACGTTCGGGCGGTCAAAACGCGGTTGAGCGGTGGGGTTAACGGCAAGTTTGCCACGAATGCTGCGCGCTACCCCCAGCGCCAAGGTTGTTGCCGTGGCGTGACGACGCTGCTAGGCCTTGGCGCGGGGACTGCTGCGGGCCTTTGCCTTTCCATGCGGCCACCCGACAGGTTGACGCTTCCATGATGCATGACATTCCGCACCACGTAACTGCCGGACACGCTGTCCGGTCGCGTGCGCGGACGTTTTTCCCGGCGGCATTCGCCGGGCATGCTGCGGGAGCAGACGCGCTCACTGACCACCAACCACCCCGCAGCAGCGGTGCGCGAGGAGCCGCGCCCAAGACCTGCTGCAGGACATTTGGCGCGCCCGCATGGCATGAAATGCGGCGGCTGCGCGCCCGGAGAAACCTACATGACAATGCGTATGCTGATCGATGCGCGCCACCGGGAAGAAACCCGGGTCGCGGTCGTCAAGGGTAGCCGGATCGAAGAATTCGATTTCGAATCCGCCGAACACAAACAGCTCAAGGGCAATATCTACCTCGCCAAGGTGACCCGCGTCGAACCGTCGCTGCAGGCGGCGTTCGTCGATTACGGCGGCAATCGGCACGGCTTTCTGGCGTTCGCCGAAATCCACCCCGATTATTACCAGATTCCCAAGGAAGACCGCGAAGCGCTGTTGCGCGAGGAGGCCGAGCACGCCGCCGAGGAAGAAGCGCTTCGTGCTGCCGAGGACGATTTCGAACCGATCGACGGCCATCATGACGACGACGGGCACGACGATGAGCGTCCCGACGCCGATGATGAGCATGACGATGACGGCGAGGCTCCCGCGCCTGTCGCGACCGGCAATGGTGGCGACGAGAAAGCCGCCGACGCGCTCCGCGCAAAACGGATGAACCTGCGCCGCCGCTACAAGATCCAGGACGTGATCCGCCGCCGTCAGGTGCTGCTGGTGCAGGTCGTCAAGGAAGAACGCGGCAACAAGGGTGCGGCGCTCACCAGCTATCTCTCCCTCGCCGGTCGCTATTGCGTGTTGATGCCCAACACGTCGCACGGTGGCGGGATCAGCCGCAAGATTTCGAACGCGGCGGACCGCAAGCGGCTGAAGTCGATCATGGCCGATCTCGCGCTGCCCAAGACAATGGGTTGCATCGTCCGCACCGCCGGGCTGCAGCGGACCAAGGTCGAGATCCGCCGCGACTTCGATTATCTCGCCCGTCTGTGGGACGAGATCCGCGAGAACACGCTGGCGTCGGCCGCGCCCGCGCTGATCCATCAGGACAGCGACCTCATCAAGCGCGCGATCCGCGATATCTATCACAAGGATATCGAAGAGGTCGTGGTCGAGGGCAGCGAGGGCTATGCCCATGCCAAGCAGTTCATGAAGCTGCTGATGCCCAGCCACGCCCGCCGGGTGAAACCCTATGTCGACACGGTGCCGCTGTTCCAGCGCGCGCATGTCGAGGACCAGCTGGCGGCGATGTACAACCCCGTCGTCCAGCTGAAATCGGGCGGCTATCTGGTCATCAACCCGACCGAGGCGCTGGTCAGCATCGACATCAATTCGGGGCGTTCGACGCGCGAGCACGGCATCGAGGCGACGGCGGTCAACACCAACCTCGAGGCTGCGCACGAAATCGCGCGCCAGTTGCGACTGCGCGACATGGCGGGCCTTGTCGTCATCGATTTCATCGACATGGAATCGAACGGCAACATCCGCAAAGTCGAAAAGGCGATGAAGGCGGCGCTCTCGGACGACCGCGCGCGCATCCAGGTCGGGCGCATCTCGTCGTTCGGATTGATGGAAATGAGCCGCCAGCGCCTCCGCACCGGCGTGCTCGAAGCCTCGACGCGGCAGTGCCCGCATTGCGAGGGGACTGGCCTCGTCCGCACCGCCTCGTCGGCAGGGCTGTCGGCGCTCCGCATGCTCGAGGACGAGGCTGGTCGCGGTCGCGGCAGCCGCCTCGTGTTGACCGCGAGCAAGGAAGCCGCGCTCTATGTGCTCAACAAGAAGCGCGCCGAACTCGCCGAAATCGAGGCGCGCTACGGTGTCATCATCGAAGTCGCCTCGGATAACGAGGAAGAGGGCGCACGGATGACCGTCGAGGTTTCCGGCCCGCCGCCTGCCTTTACCCCGCGCCTCGATGCGCCGGCGTATGAGGAAGAGGACGACGAGGTCTTCGAAGAGGAGATCGACGAGGAAGAAGTCGCCGAGGAGGAGGACGAGCCGCGCGGCGAACGTCGTCCCCGCGAGGCGCGTGAGCGCAGCGAGGGAGAGGGCGAAGGCGAGGGTCGCGGCCGCCGCCGCCGTCGCCGCGGTCGTCGCGGTCGTCGCGACGAGGGCGGCGAAGGTGCCGAGCGGCCCGCGCGCGAGCCGGTCGAGGGCGAAGCTGCCGAAGCGCCCGAAGGCGAGGAAGTTGCCGAACGCGAAGTCGCCCCGCGCGAAGAGGGCGACCGCAAGCGCCGCAACCGTCGCGGCGGCCGCCGTCGGCGCGGACGCGGCGATGCGGATCGGACGCCCGCAGAGGTCGCCGAGGATGCAGCAGCCGATGCCGCCGAAGCGGCAGGCGAAACCGTCGAGGCCGCTCCGGTCGAGGCCGAGGCCGATGCACCGCCGGTCAAGCCGAAACGCACCCGCAAGCCCAAAGCCGAGGCCGTGGTCGAAGCCGAGCCGGTCGCTTCGGTCGAAGAAGCTGTAGCCGAAAAGCCCAAGCGGACGCGCAAGGCAAAAGTCGTAGACGCCGAAGCGGCCCCTGCCGCCGAAGCCGAACCGGCTCCTGCGGAAAAGCCCAAGCGCACCCGCAAGGTCAAAGCCGAACCCGTTGCCGAAGCCGCAACCGCCGAAACCGCGCCCAGCACCGAAGGCAGCACCGAAGCCGACGGCACCCGCCGAGGCGGCTGGTGGCAACGCACGTTCGGCGCGACCGAATGATCATCCGGGCGGAGTATGGCCGGTGTTTCACGCGCCGTTCATCCTCCGCCCGCAAGGGTCGCCAATGATGAAATTCCTGCGCCAGCTTGTGGCGGCATTTCTTGCCGCCACCCTCATTGCCCAGCCCGTACTGGCGCAATCGATTCTGCGCGATGCGGAGACCGAAACGCTGTTCCGCGACATGTCCGCGCCGATGATCGCCGCGGCGGGGCTCAATCCGAAAAGCGTCGATATCGTCATGATCGGCGATGGGTCGATCAACGCGTTCGTCGCGGGCGGGCAGGTCGTTTATATCCATTCGGGGCTGATCCAGGCCGCCGACAACGCCAATGAAGTGCAGGGCGTCATCGCGCACGAACTGGGGCATGTGGCGGCGGGCGATGTCCTGCGCTCGAGTGCAGGCGCAAGCGAGGCGACCGGCATCACCCTGCTCAGCCTGTTGCTCGGGGCCGCTGCCATTGCGGCAGGCGCGGGCGATGCAGGCGCGGGTATATTGATGGCCGGGCAGCAGGCCGCAATGGGCAAATATCTGGCGTTCTCGCGCTCGGTCGAGGCGGGCGCGGACGAGTCGGCCCGGCGGTATCTGTCGGCGAGCAAGATCAGCGGCAAGGGCATGATCAGCTTCTTCAAGAAACTGCGCGCCGAGGAATATCGGCTGAGCCAGGAAAAGATCGACCCCTATGCAGTCACTCACCCGCTGAGCGGCGACCGGGTTGCAATCCTGAGCGAGCGGATGGCCGCCGATCCGGCGTGGAACACCCCCACCGATCCCGCCATCGAGGCGCGGTTCCAGCGGGTGAAGGCAAAGCTGTTCGGCTTCGTCAACGATCCCAAGGATACGCTCGTCCGCTTTCCGGTCGGCAACAACTCGATCCCGGCGCGTTACGCCCGTGCGTACGCGTTCCACAAACAGTCCTTCGCCGACAAGGCTGTGGCGGAAACCGATGCCCTGCTCGCGACGATTCCGCACGACCCGTATTTCGAGGAGCTGAAAGGACAGATCCTGCTCGAATCGGGGCGTCCGCGTGAGGCGATCCCGGTGCTGCGCGATGCGGTGAAGGGCACCAACTACCAGCCGCTGATCGCGGCGCTGTTCGCGCATTCGCTGATCGCGACCGAAGACAAGGCATTCTATCCAGAGGCGAAAACGGTGCTTCGCAATGCTGTGCAGCGCGACCGCGAAAACCCGTTTGCCTGGTACCAGCTCGGGGTCATCTATTCGCAGGAAGGCGATACGGCGCGTGCCGCGCTCGCGTCCGCCGAGCGCTTCGATCTGACGGGACAGGCCCCGCAGGCGCTGTACAATGCCAGGATTGCGATGGCAGGGATCCCCAAGGGCTCGTCCGACTGGATTCGCGCGCAGGACATTTTGATGGTTGCGCAAAACCAGGTCGGCAAGGACGGCAAACGCCGCAAGCCCAAGGATGAGTAGGAAACGTGAAATCGTGATCGGATTGGTGGCGGCTGCACTGGGTGCTGCGGCAACGCTGGCGGCGACGGGCGCAACCCCTGCCATCGGTACGACGGACAAGGCAGCGATCGAAAAGATCGTGCACGATTATATCCTCGAACATCCCGAAATCCTGCCCGAGGCGATGGACAAGTTGCAGGAGCGTGAGACGACAAAGGCCGTGGCGGCAAACCGCAAGGCAATCGAGACGCCCTATGCGGGCGCGTGGGAAGGCAACCCCGACGGCGACGTTGTTCTGGTCGAATTTTTCGACTATGCCTGCGGCTATTGCCGCGCGAGCCTGCCCGACATCGAGCGGCTGCTGAAGGAAGATCCCAAGCTCAAGATCGTCTATCGCGAGATGCCGGTGCTGGGCCCCGACAGCACGGCCGCAGCCGAACTGAGTCTGCGCGTTGCCAAAACCGGGCGCTATGCGGCGTTTCACCGCGCTGCCTATGCCGCCCGTCCCGATGCAGCGGCACGCGCCAGGCTCGCGCAGCAATTCGGCGTCGATCCGAAAGCGAAAGACGCGGCGGCCGAGAGAGAGATCGCGGCCAACCTCCAGCTTCAGAGTGCGTTGCGGCTGAGCGGTACGCCAAGCTGGGTGGTCGGCGACAAGCTGCTCGCAGGCGCCGTCGGCTATGACGCGCTCAAGGCTGCAATTGCCGAAGTGCGTGCTGCCCGTAAGTAAAGGGGAAGGGCATGACCGACGATTCTGCCGCCGCGATCCGCGAGACGCGCAAGGACTGGATGACCGAGCACCGCGAGATGTACCTGCGGTCGGGCGGCAGCGAAGGGCACATCATGGATTTGGCGCCCGTCGGCGGGCACCGGTTCACGACGCATTGCATGATCCGCTACACCGGTCGCAAAAGCGGCAAGGTCTTTATCACGCCGCTGATCTATGGCGACATCGGCGGCGAAGTCGTGATCGTCGCGTCGAAGGGGGGCGCGGAAGAGCATCCCGCCTGGTACCTGAATATCTGCGATGCCGCCGACGTCGAGTTTCAGGTCGGCACACAGGCGTTCCGGGGGACATGGCGCGAACCGTCGGGGGCCGAACGCGACAAGGTGTGGGCGTTCATGGTCGATGTCTTTCCGTCCTACGCTGCCTATCAGGCTTCGACCGCGCGCCAGATTCCGCTGGTGATGATGACACCGGTCGAGCCGGTTCCGGTGTTCCGGGAAAGCGACGCGACGGGGATGCGACAGCTCTAGTCGCCATGCCTTAGCTCGACCCGCGTCGCCTCGCCGTTCGGCCCCATCGGTGAGTCATACTCGATCACCGAACAGACCGGATTGTCGTGGGTTGCGAGGAAATTGGCTTCGTCGGCCTTGATCGAGGGCAGGCGGTCGGGACTCGAAATGATTGCCTGCGAGGCAAGGAAATCCTCGCGGCTGTTCCACCAGATTTCCATCAGGCAGTCATATCCCGGATCGATCACCGCGCCGGTGACCGGGTTGTTTTCGGGCACCAGATAACGCCGGACATAGCGCACCGCGTTGGGGATCGACGGCGCACGGCCCATACGCTCCGACAGCCGGGCGTGCTGGTTCTCGTAATAATCCATGAACGCGTCCATCGTCATGTCGGGACGCTTTCTGAAGAAACAGATTTGTTTGAACATGGCTCTCCCCTACCGGCTCGCGCCTGGCATTGCAGATTTGGCGTCCAGCCGCCACGGGCAGTGGCGGCGGTGCCCCGCAGAGAGTGGACCAGCGGTTGTCGATCGCATAAAGGCGTCTGACTTCGGGTGCACGGGCGTTGCCCTTCACCTGGCATCTGAATCGACGCGGAGTTGCGACCCCCATGAAAATTGCGATGATCGGTGCCGGCTATGTCGGTCTGGTATCGGGCGCGTGTTTTGCCGATTTCGGGCACGATGTCGTTTGTGTCGATGTCAGCCAGGACAAGATCGACGCGCTGCGCGCCGGGCGCATGCCGATCTACGAGCCGGGCCTCGCCGAACTGGTCAAGGCCAATGTCGATGCGGGGCGGCTGAGGTTCACGACCAGCCTGGCCGAGGGCGCTGCGGGGGCCGACGCCATCTTCATCGCGGTCGGCACGCCCTCGCGGCGCGGCGACGGTCATGCCGACCTCAGCTATGTCTATCAGGCGGCTCGTGACATCGGTGGCGCGCTGACCGGACCCTGCGTCGTCGTGACCAAATCGACGGTGCCGGTGGGCACCGGCGACGAGGTCGAACGCATCCTGCGCGAGGTCGCCCCGAATGCCGAAGTCGCAGTCGTCTCCAACCCCGAATTCCTGCGCGAAGGGGCGGCGATCGGCGATTTCAAACGCCCCGACCGCATCGTCATCGGTTGCGAGAATGCGCGCGCCGAACAAGTGATGCGCGACGTCTATCGTCCGCTGTCGCTCGGCCAGGCCCCGCTGATGTTCACCGCACGGCGGACGGCGGAGCTGATCAAATATGCCGCGAATGCCTTTCTCGCCGTCAAGATCACTTTCATCAACGAGATTGCCGACCTGTGCGAGGCGGTCGGCGCAGACGTGAAGGATGTGTCGCGCGGTATCGGCCTCGACAACCGCATCGGCGCGAAATTTCTGCATGCGGGGCCCGGCTATGGCGGGTCGTGCTTTCCCAAGGACACGCTGGCGCTGCTCAAGACGGCGGACGACGAGGGCGTGCCGCAGCGGATCGTCGAAGCCACAGTTGCGGTCAATGATACGCGGAAACGGGCCATGGGGCGAAAGGTTGTCGCGGCCATGGGCGGCGACGTGCGCGGCAAGACGGTCGGCATATTGGGCCTGACGTTCAAGCCCAATACCGACGACATGCGCGACGCGCCGTCGCTGGCGATCGTCCAGGCGCTGCTCGACGCGGGTGCAGTCGTGAAGGCGTACGACCCCGAAGGGATGGAGATCGCCGCGCCGATGATGCCTGCGGTCACCATGTGCAAGAACGCCTATGCGGTGGCAGAGGCCGCCGATGCCGTGGCGATTGTCACCGAATGGGATGCGTTCCGGGCGCTCGACCTCAACCGGCTGGCCGCGGTCATGCGGACGCCGCGGCTCGTCGATCTCCGCAACATTTACGACCGCGCGACGGTCGAAGCCCTAGGGATCGACTACCACTGCGTTGGTCGGCCCGCGTGACTTTTTCGACGAGAAATGCTGCTTGAGCCGACGCGCCCGCGCCTTTTTTCGTACCTGGGCAAAGACGATGGCGACGACCGAGGTGCCACCGATCATCACGGTGCCGAATATCAGAGCAAATTCCACAACGCCGTTCATTTCAGGGCATCCCGCCTGGTCGATGGTAGATATTACCGGTGGTGTAACAACCGCGTCACAGCCCCGCAATGTTACTGCGGCGGAAGTGATGAATAAAAACTACCCAATGAATTCATTACGTTAGCGTAACGAATCAATCGGGGAGCGTCCGGCAACAATTGCTGCGATACGCCCACTCGCTTCGCCGTCGCCGAACGGGTTGTGGGCGCGCGACATCGCGTCGTAACGGGCGCGGTCGTCGAGGAGGGCGTTGGCTTCGGCGACGATGCGCTGCGGGTCGGTGCCGATCAGGCGGGCCGTGCCCGCTTCGACCCCTTCGGGGCGTTCGGTGGTGTCGCGCATGACCAGCACGGGCTTCCCGAGTGCGGGTGCTTCTTCCTGCACGCCGCCCGAGTCGGTCAGCACAAAGTCGCACGCGTTCAGCAGGGCCACGAAATGCGGATAATCCTGCGGCGGAATCATCGCGATATTGTCACGGCCCTTCAGCATCCGTTCCATGACGCCTGCGACATTCGGATTGGGGTGGACAGGGAAGATCACGGCGATGTCGCGGCGCTCGGCAATGGCGCTGATCGCCTCGGCGACCGCGGTCATCGCCGCAAAATTTTCGCGGCGGTGGGTGGTGACGAGGATGATCCGGCGCTGGCGGAACCGGCTGAACAACAGGTCGAGCCCCTTGGTCATTGCCGGCTCCGCCGCAATCCTGTCGCGTGTGGCGAGCAGTGCGTCGATCACGGTGTTGCCGGTGACATGGACGGTCGCGGGGTCGATGCTCTCGCGGTAGAGTGCCTCCGCCGCCGTCGTCGTCGGGGCGAAATGCTGGTCGGCGATCGTTGAGACGATGCGGCGATTCACTTCCTCGGGCCAGGGGCGATAGATGTCGCCGCTGCGAAGACCGGCCTCGACATGGCTGACCGGCAGGCGGCGGTAATAAGCAGCGAGCGCGCCGATCATCGCGGTCGCAGTATCGCCCTGCACGATGACGCGGTCGGGCGTGTCTTTGTCGAGAACATCGCCGATACCGGTGAGCAGCGCGGCGGTGATCGCGTCGAGGGTCTGCGCGGGGCGCATCAGGTCGAGGTCGTGGTCGGGCTTGATGCCGTTCAGGTCGAGCACCTGGTCGAGCATCCCGCGATGTTGCGCGGTAACGCAGGTGCGCGAGACGACGCCGGGGGTGGCCTCCAGCGCCGCGATGACGGGCGCGAGTTTGATCGCTTCGGGACGCGTCCCGAAGATCGTCATGACTTTCATTGATGCTCCGCCCCGCGACCCATGACGCCGCCATAAGGCGTCACACTTGATTTGTGGTTAAGCTATCGCCTCGCCAGCCGCGCGGGCGCGCTCGACGACACTTGCCTCTGCAGCGGGGACGCTGCGCCACGCGAGCAGCAGGAAAATCGTTGAGATAGGCGCGACCAGCAGCAGCGACAGGATGCCGGTTCTCAGGCTTCCCGTCACTTCCGAGACGAAGCCAGTCATGAACGGCCCGAGGCCGAGGCCCATCAGCGCAGTGCCAATAAAGAAGGTCGCTGTCGCCGTTCCGCGCATCCGGGGCAGCACCAGATCCTGCGTCGTCGCCCCTGCCGCCCCAAGCGCCGCCGGCGCCAGCATCCCGGCGAGGAACATGCCGATGTAGAAAATCGTCGGGCTGGCAGTCGTATAGGCAACCAGCACCGGAATGACTGGCCCCAGCGTCCCGACCAGAATGACCGGAATACGCCCCCAAGGATAACGTTTCTTGAGCGTATCGGCGATGCGCCCGCCGGTGACGATGCCGATGAACCCGGCAGCCGCTGCGCCGCCGCCGAGAAACAGGCCGACCACCGTCTTGCTCTGACCGAGCATGGTCTCGGCATACAGCGCGCCGAAGGCCGAGAGACCATAGGACGCGAATGCGATCAAACCATAGCCCAAGGTGACATAGATGAACGACGGCGTTCCCCAGATCAGCCTGAAAGTCGGCACGTCACGCGCCTTGAGCGCGCTCGCCCAAGAGAACACCGCATAGACACCGCCGCCGATAGCGACCCATTGCGGCACCTTGCCGGTTGCCGCGATCATCCCCCAGGCCGCCACCGCGACGATCCCGGCGACCAGCAGGTTGACGAGCAAGGCCGCAACGCCGCGCCGCGCCGCGCCGATGAGCGTCAGCGGCGGGATGATCGTGACGAGCTCGCCCAGGAAGTCGCGGAACGGGTTGGGTTGCGCGGGGGTGATGATGCCATCGGATTGGCCGCGCAATGGTTCGCGCAGGGTCGCGACCCACAAGGCCATCAACAGACCGGGGATGCCGACTGCCATAAACGCTGCTTGCCACCCGACGAGACCCCATTTCCCGTCGGGAAAGGCGTGGTTCCAATTGTCCACGACCAGCCCGCCGATAGAGAGCGACAGTCCGCCACCGATGAAAATGCCCGACGAGTAGATTGCGAGCGCGGTCGCGCGGTTATGCTTGGGGAAATAGTCGGACAGCAACGAATAAGCGCAAGGGGAGGCGGTCGCCTCGCCGATGCCGACGCCGATCCGCGCCATGGTTAGCTGCCCGCCGCTGCGCGCCAATCCCGAAAATGCCGTCATTGCCGACCACAGTGCCAGACCGATGGTAATGAGCCGCACCCGGTTCCAGTTATCCGCCAGCCGCCCCAGCGGAATGCCGAACAGCGAATAGAACACGCCGAACGCGGTGCCGAACAGGAACCCGATATCGGCATCGGTCAGGTGCAGGTCGCGCTTTACGTCGGCGGCGAGGATGCTGAGAATCTGGCGGTCGATGAAGTTCAGGACGTAAACGATGGTCAGCACGACCAAAACGTAATTGGCATAAGCCGGTGACGCGGCGCGGGGCGGCACGATTTCGGGCGCAATCTGGCGCATATCGGTCAATGCTCTCTCCCTGAACCCTATTCTCTGAGCCTAGGGTTAGCAGAGTCGTCGCCCACGCCAAGCGGGCAATGTCGTATTCGTCCTAGAGTTGCGTGCCGAAGAGGGTGAAACCGTAAATTCGAATCGCCGGACAGGGAAGCGGATGATGCAAAAACGATTGATCGCGGGCAGCGTTGCACTTTTGGCTCTGGCGGCAGGGCTGGCGGTCGAGGTCGCCGCGCAGAAGACGACCGGCCCGAAGGCGCGCTACCAGATGGATGTCACCACGGCCTCGGGCATGCCCGGGATGGCGGGCATGGGCGGCGGTGGCGGCGCGGGTGCGAAGCCGCGTGGCGGCCTTGGCGCGATGTTCGGTGGAGGCGGCATGTCGGCGATGATGGGCGGCGGCGGTCCGCGACACGAACTCGAGCTGCGGCTGGGATCGACGCTCGCGGCGAGTGGTACACCGGCGGCCGACCACTTCGTTCCTGCGGGACTGGGCCTGGGGCCGTCGGTGCCGCTTGCCACGCCGGTTGCGACCGCCTCGCCACCGGTCGAGCGCGGCGACGTGCCGCGCGATTTTCAGCGGCCGAAGGGGCGGATGCTGATTTTCTGGGGTTGCGGCGCGAAGGCCGGGCCGGGGCAGCCGGTGGTGATCGATTTTGCCAAAATGGCGGCGGGGCAAGTGCCGCCGGGGCTGTTCAGTGCCAATGTGCCGGTCGATCGCGGCGTGACGCAGGGCAACAGCCGCACCTATGGCTATTGGCCCAACGATCGCGGGCGGCGCGTCGATATCCCGGGCAATTCCTCGCTGGTCGGCCCGCATCGGATCGCGGGCAATTATAGTCCGGAGATCAAATTCGCGCTCAATCAGGATTTCATGAACCCGCTCCAGGTGCGGACGGCAGAGATGGGCAACGTCACCAATGTCAGCTGGAACGCGATTCCGGCGGCAACCGGCTATTACGCGCATGGCATCGGCTTTTCGGGCGGGGGCAAGCGCGGCGGTTCCAACGACATCGTCTGGTGGACGTCGGCGTCACGGCAGGAATTCTTCGGCGGGCTGACCGACTGGCTCGCCCCGAGCGTCGTTCAGCGGTTGATCGGCGAACGCGTCGTGATGCCGCCGACGCAGACCCAGTGCCAGATTCCGGCCGAGGTGAAAGCAGCCGGCGGCGAGATGATGATGCTGTCGATGTACGCCTACGGACCCGAGGCGAGCTTTGCCTTCCCGCCGCGCCCCGCCAATCCGAAGATCGCGTGGAACCCCGAATGGACCGCGCGTGTCCGCTACCGCTCGGTCAGCAACAAGATCGTCGGTATGCCCGACATGGACGAAGCGATGTCGGGCCGCGACGGCAGCGACGAACCGCGCCAGCCGCAAAAGAAATGCGGCATGCTCCAACGCGCGGCGGGGCTTTGCTGACGGACCTGCGGAGGCGTCAAACGTACTTCTTGAAATGCGCCAGCGTCTTCGCCCAGGCGTCTTTCGCCGCCGCCTCGTTGTAGCTGGGGCGGTAATCGGCGAGGAAGCCGTGGTCGGCGGTCGGATAGAGCGTGATCGACGACGGCTTGCCCGCAGCCTTCAATGCAGCGTTCATGGCGTCGACGTCCTTCACCGGAATGCCCTTGTCGAGCGCGCCGTAATTGCCGAGCACCGGCGCGCGGATCGCGGGGACGAGGTCGATCGGCTGTTTCGGCGTCAGCGGATTGCCCGCGCCTGCCAGCCGTCCGTACCACGCAACGCCCGCCTTCAGATTGGGATTGTGCGCGGCATAGAGCCAGGTGATGCGCCCGCCCCAGCAAAAACCGGTGATGCCGCGCCGTGTCGCGCTGCCGCCGTCCTTCGCGGCAAAGGCGAACGCGGCGTCGGTGTCGTTCATCACCTGCGCGTCGGGCACCTTCGACACGATATCGCGGATCAGCGCCCCGAAGTCGGCGATCCTGGTCGCGTCCCCCTGGCGCTGGTAGTAATCGGGCGCAATGGCGTAATAACCCGCCTTGGCGAAGCGCCGCACGATATCCTTGATCCACTCGTGCACGCCGAAGATTTCCTGCACCACGACGATGACCGGCAGATTGCGCTTGCCCTTCGGCTTGGCGCGATAGGCATTCATCGTGAAGCCGCCGGTGGAAAAGGTCGTCATGCCCGCGTCGAGCCCGTCGGCGGGCGTCTGGATCGCCGCCTCGACCGGTTGCGCGGCAAGTGCATAGCCCGCGAGCGCGACGCCGCCGATCAGCGCGCCGCGCCGGTCGATCTGCGTCGATTTCACCCAGTTCTCGGTTTCGGGGAGGCGGTCGGTCATGGTTTTTTTGTCCTCTCGGTTACGCGTGACTCGCCCAATCGTTCGACCTATGTTCCGCTCATCGAACGATTCGGAGGACCATCATGGCGCAGCTCACCTTCTACACCAACCCGATGTCGCGCGGACAGATCGCACGCTGGATGCTCGAGGAGGTGGGAGAACCGTACGAACAGGTGCTGCTCGACTATGGCACGACGATGAAAGCCCCCGAATATCTGGCGGTCAACCCGATGGGGAAAGTGCCCGCAATCAAGCACGGCGATACCGTAGTGACCGAGGCGGCGGCGATCTGCGCCTATCTGGCTGACGCGTTTCCGGGCGCGGGGCTAGCCCCCGATGCGGCGGCGCGGGGCGATTATTACCGCTGGATGTTCTTTGCCGCTGGACCGGTCGAGACGGCGGTGACGGCGCGGGCGCTGGGCCTAGAGGCCCCTGCCGACAAGGCGATGATGGCGGGATATGGCAGCTATGACGCGACCATCGACGCGCTCGAGCGTGCGGTCGCGGGCAAGCGTTTCGTCGCGGGCGACCGGTTCAGCGCGGCAGACGTTTATGTCGGGTCGCAAATCGACTGGGGCCTGATGTTCAAATCGATCCCGACCCGCCCCGCGTTCGAGGACTATATCGCCCCGATCCGCGAACGCGCGGCGTACAAGCGGGCGAAGGAAATCGATGCGGCGTTGATGCCGAAGCAGGATTGAAAAAGGGGCTTCGACAAGCTCAGCCAAGTCGGGTGGAGAGATTGCCCTCCACCCGACTTGGCTGAGCTTGTCGAAGCCCCTTCTTCTTTGCCGGGGCTAGCGATAAGAAGAGGCCCGGCGGATTTCGCCGCCGGGCATCGTTTTCGTGTCAGGAGCGATGCGTTAGCGACGGTCGCCCATGAAGCTCAGCAGGAAGGTGAACATGTTGATGAAGTCGAGATAGAGCGTCAGCGCGCCCATGATCACCGACTTGCCGACCATGTCGCTGCCCGCGACATAGAAGTACATGCTCTTGATCTTCTGCGTGTCGTACGCCGTCAGACCCGCGAACAGCAGCACGCCGATGAAGCTGATTGCCATCGCCATCGCCGTCGATTGCAGGAAGATGTTGATGACCATCGCCACCAGCAGGCCGACCAGTCCCATGATCAGGAACGTACCGAAGCCCGACAGGTCGCGCTTCGTCGTGTAGCCGTAGAGGCTGAGGCCCGCAAAAGCCGCGGCGGTTGCAAAGAACGTCGTGGCAATCGATTCACCCGTGTAGACGAGGAAGATCGACGACAGCGACAGGCCCATCACCACCGTGAACGCCCAGTAGATGCCCTGCGCGGCGGTCGTCGACAGGCGGTTGATGCCAAAGCTCAGCACCATTACGAACCCGAGCGGCGCGAGCATGATCAGCCAGCGCAGCGGTGTATTTTGGACGGCGGCGGCATAGCCCGACTGCGCGAACAGCAGCGCGACGATCCCCGTCAGCAGCACGCCCGATGCCATGGTATTGTACACCGACAGCATATATTTCCGCAGGCCCGCGTCGCGGACGTCGGCCTGTGTTCCGGCCGAGGCAGCGGCGGCTGCGGTCGCAGTCGACCGTGGATCCCAATTGGCCATCTCGAAACTCTCCTTTGCCCAGCCGCAATTGGCCGGATAACGCAAATATCGGGGCAATTGCCTTTGCTTTCAAGCGAAACGCGACAAAACCCGCCGCAGCCCGCGCCGCGAGGCGCCGAAGGGTTTCGGCTTGGCGACCGTAACCATATCCGTTAGTCTCCTGTAGGGGGCGTTGGGATCATGTTGCCGTGATGCATCGCTGGGTGCCTTTATTGCTCGTGACAGCCGCTGTGGCCGGGACACCGGCGCACGGTGCAGCAGTCAGCAATGTCAAATTCGACTTGAAAAACAGCGCGATGAAGGCAGATCGTGCCGCAGGTCCGGCTGCCGATCTGCGCGCGGTATTCTTCGACGGCGACGATTGGGCCCCGGTCGTGGTCGAGCCGATGCGCGGCGACTCACTGCCGATGACGGCCTCCGAGTCGCTGTCGCGCGCGGTCGCGACGACCGGAACGCCGCAGGTGCGGATCGATTTGAATCTTCAGCCGCTGGCCGGACACCGCAGTTTCGACACCATGTCGACGCGGCGCGCAACGCTCGGCTGGGTGCTCACCAATAATGGCAATGCGCTGGGGGTCGGCACAACCGGCACCTATGGCATCCGCCTTGCCAAAGCGTGGCGGTTCACGCCGTTCGTGTCGATCGACTACAACCATATCGACAGCGCGCGCTATGTGGATTCCACCGGCCCGCGCGCGTTCATGGTCAATAATGCCGATACGGGCTTCACCGGCACGATGGGGGCGACGGTATCGCACCGGTTCGGTGCCGAACGGCGGTTCCGCGCGGTCGCCTATGGCGCAATGATTGCTGCGACCGACACGGGCGGGCAACCACGCGAGTTCGGTTCGGTGGGGGCACGGCTGGTCCATGCGCTGGGCAACAGCGGTGTCGAGGCGATGTGGGAAGAACTCGGCATGGGCCTCGACTATCGGCTGACCCCGCGCGCACGCGTCAGCGGGGCGCTGGTCCAGACCATCGACCGCCGCGACGGCGAGGCGACAGCCGCCAAATTCGGATTGCGGGTCGCGCTCTAGCTTCTTCCCGTTCTAAACCGCCGTCGCCGGTCACGATTTGCGCTTCGGCTTGCGTGGTCCGGCAGGGGCGGCCTTCGGTGCGGATGGTGGCGGCGCGACCGTGAAACTGGGTAGTGGCACATCCGCGAGCGCCAGCGCGTCCATCCGCGTGCCCATGGCCTTGTCGAGGCGTTCGATACGCTCGACCGGCAAGGGGTGGGTCTTGGTCATCAGGGCATAGCCCTTTCCGTCGCCCGCCGCGCTCAAGGTTTGCAGGACGCCGGGCAGGCCGAACGGCGAGAACCCGGCGCGCGCCGCGATGACCACGCCGGTGCGGTCGGCATCGAATTCGTCGTCCTTGTTCAGGCCACGCGTGAACATGTCCTTGCCCGCGTTGATGATCGCGGTCTTGACCAGCGCGCCCAGCCCGCCGCTGCCGGTGGCATATTCGCTGAACCCGGTCAGCGCCGAATTCCGCAAACTGCCTTGCAGCGCGGCAAGATGATCCTTGTGCGCGACATGCGCGATTTCATGCGCGAGCACACCGGCTAGTTCGGATTCGCTCCGCATCTTGTCGAACATGCCGCGCGTGATCAGTACGTAACCGCCGGGCATCGAAAAGGCATTGACGTCGGCAGTCTCGACGATGCCGAACTTCCACGGCAGATCGGGGCGGTCGCTGTGCAGCGCCAGCCAGCGCCCCAGCCGGTTGATGTACTGCTGCTTCGGCCCGTCCTTGATCAGCGGCGCGACGCCGAGAATGATTCCGGCCAGATCGCCGCCGATCTTGATCTCCTCGGCTTCCGAAATCTTGCGGAACGATTCGCTCAATTTCTGGGCATTTTTGACGCCCTTGATCAGATTGCCGATACCGCCGAACTGGGCCTGGGCCGGTGTCGCCAAGGCCAGTACGACGCAGGCGGCAAGCGCGGTGCGGGGCAGGTCGCGGCCCCTCATTTGCTGCCCTTTTTGCCGAGATAGTCGACGCTGCGTTCGACGAGCTTGACCTTGGCGGCATTGGCGCGCGCATCTTCGGCATCGACGCCCAGCGTGTCGAGCAGGGTCAGTTCGACATAATTCGGGGTGGAGCCACGAATGTCTTCCTCGTCCATCCCCTTGACGCCCGTGGTGACCGTCCGGCCCGAACTGTTGGTGGTCAGCGACGACAGACTCGACATGCCCGACGGCTTCGTTCCAGCGGGACGCGCAAGTCCTGCAACCGCAACGGCGGGTTCGAGCCGCAGGTTGAGCAAGCGCACCCAGCCGGTCTTTCCGGCCGCCTGCACACTCACCCACGGCCCCCGCCGCTCGACGATGGTGACGGGCTGGGCAGCGGTCAGCTTGGCGGTGCTGGCGGCGTCGATGAACGGCTGGGCCAGCAGATCGCCGGCGCGGATGATCTGTCCCTTTTCAGCCGCTGCAGCACCCGGCAGCAAAGCCAAAACAGTCAGCGTCAATAATGTGGTCGATCGCAAGCCCCAGGTCCCCGCAGATACAGTTTCGATCGCATCGAAGCGCGCGAGACTTGCCTCGACCGGCTGCCTCTTTTCATCTGGTCCGACTTATCGGACACGACCCTCCTCCAAGACACTATCACCTTTGGACACCGGTTCAAAGAGGCGAACCGGCATCTCGCGCCCCTTGACGTGGTGCGACCCGCAATCGCGCCAGTCATAGGCGTCGCCGACCGCATCGCGTACCGCCTCCGAGACCAGCACGCGGGCGATCCCCTTGGTCATGCCCTCGATCCGGCTGGCCAGGTTCACCGTGTCGCCGATGATCGTGTAATCGAGCCGGTCGCTGGAACCGATGAAACCGACGACCGCGCGACCGGTGTGGATACCGATGCCGATTTCGAGTTCGGCGCCGAGTTCGCCCAATTGCCCGCGCATCTCGTTCAGCGCGGTCGACATGTCGAGCGCAGCGGCCACCGCCAACCGCGCATGGTCGGCGTGCGCGACCGGTGCGCCCCAGAACGCCATGATCGCATCGCCGATAAACTTGTCGAGTGTGCCGCCGTGGCGGAAAATCACTTCGACCTGCTTCGAGAAATAGCTGTTGAGCAAGGTCACCACGTCCTCGGCCCGGGCAACCTCCGACAGTGCGGTGAACCCGCGGATATCTGAGAACATCACCGTCACGTCGCGCGACTCCGCGCTGCCCCGGTAATCGATGTCGCCGCTTTCGATCAGGTCGGCGACAACGCGCGGGTCGAGGAAGCGCTTGAACATGCCCGACGTCCGCAGCCGCTGGGTGCGTTCGTCGAGATAGGCGAGCGCGCTAGCGGTCAGATAAAAGGCCCAGCCGAAGGCGAGCGGCGCGAAGACGGGGACGAAGGTGCCACCGACGAGCGCTGCCCAGCTTGCCGCGATGACGATCACGGTCACTGCCAGCAGGGCATAACCCAGCCGGTTCGCGCTGACATTGCGTGCAAGCCCTATCGCGATCAGGGCGATCAGTGCCAGCGCCAGCGGCACCATCGAGCTGCGCGGCACCTCGCGCAGCCAGTCCCCCCGGTCGAGATTGTCGATGGCAGTCGCCAAGATTTCCACGCCGGGGTAGGTGCTGTCGAGCGGGGTAACGCGCAGGTCGAGCAGGCCGGGAGCGGAGGTGCCGACCAGCACGATCTTGTCCTTGAACTCGCCCGGCGGACGCTGGCGCTGCGCCCGCAGGCTGTCGAGATAGACGTCGGCATAGGACACATGCGTCCAGCCGCGCCGCCAGTTGAGCAGCACCCGTTCCTGCGGCGGCAAGGGTCGCCCAAGATCGGCCATCATCCGCGCCGCCATCGACGCGAAGCGCCAGCCATTGCGGTCGCGAAACAGCGTGTGATGCCGCCCCACGCCGTCGCTGTCGCTGGTGAAGTTGATGAGGCCCCCGCGCATGGCATTCGGGTGGGTTCCGACGACCAGCGGCATCATCAGCGGCACGCGGGCATCCTTCGGCGGGCTGGCCAGCGCCTTCGCGCCGACCGACGCGGGCATCTTGCTCACCCAGGCACCGTCGCCGTCGGCGTTGAGCGTCATCGCCAGCCAGACATTGCGGTTGCGCTCGACCGCCTCGGCAAAGGCGGCATCATGTTCGGGTCGATAGACATCGGGTTCGTTGAACAGGATGTCGAACGCGATGCCGCGCGGCTTTTGCGCGGCGATGTGATCGATCAGCTCGCCGTGAACCGAACGCGGCCATGGCCAGCTGCCGGCCATTTCGTTCATCAGTTCGAGCGAGCGCTGGTCGATATCGACGATAACGACACGGTCGGAAACCGGGCGACGCGCGGCGTCGAGCTTCAGCATCAAATCGCCGCCGCGCTGGTCGGCGAGCTTGCTCAGGCCGAACAGGCGGTCATCGGCGACGACGATCAGGCCGAACAGGCAGGCGAGCATCAGCCACCCGCGTCCCGGCAGACGTCGCACGATTTTCCGGATCATCCCCAGCATCGGCAACGGTGTGGCCGACCCGCCCCGCCGACGCAAATTCAGTCGCGCCAGACTGTGACACTTGCCGGAGGGACGAGGGGCGTCCCGAGCACGCAATCCGCGCCCGCGATACTGGACAGATCGACCGCCTCGGGGCCGAAATTGAAAGCAAATCGCAAGTTGCTATGCCGACGCAGCCGAACATCGGGGGGCAGGTCGACGACGGGCAGCGCCGCTTCACCGGCCATCGCCGTAAACAGCCGGTCGAGCAGCGCCGCGTCGGGCCAGGCTGCCAGGTAGCGCACAGCGCCATGCGCGAACACGACGCCGCGCCCATCGTCGAGCTTCACTTCGGGCACCAAATCGCTCTCGACATGCTCCAGCCAGCGCGCCACGGTGAACCCGTCACCCTTGTGCTCCAGCCCCGGACGCAGGCTTTCCACTCGAACGACGCGCAGCGGGATCAGCGCCCGAAGCGGCCCCGGCGGCAAAGTATCGGGAATGGCGAAATCGCGCGTCTTGCTGCCGCTGCGAGGGCCGAGCAGCACCAGCCCGTCGAACGCTGCAAGCCTCTCCACCAACCCCGTATCGGCAATCGGCAGGCTTGGCACGACAACCATCGCATAGCCGTCGAGCGAGGCGTCGGGGGCAACGATATCCACATCGAGTCCCAGCCGCCGCAGCGCCGAATATAGGGCGAACGCCAGCTCGATATAGCGCATGTCCACGCCCTGTGGCTGGGTCTCGAACACCCAGCTTGCCTCGTACGAGAACACCAGCGCCACCGATTTCGGCGGCGCACCGGTCGCACCCAGCGCCGCGATCTCTCGCGCCACCGTGGCGACTTCACCCGCACCGACATCGTCGCTGCTGTCGGGACGCAGCAGCCCGCTGTGCATCTGTTCCTGCGCGAACGGGGCCTGTCGCCAGCGGAAATAACTGACCAGTTCGGCCCCGTGCGCCAGGGCTTCGAGCGTCCACAACCGGACCATGCCGGGAAGCGGCGCGGGGTTGTACCGCGCCCAGTTTACCGGCCCCGGCTGTTGCTCCATCACCCACCAGCGCCCGCCCTTGGCACAGCCGCGATACAGGTCGTGGTGGAACGCCGCGATGTCGGGGTGGCCGGTGCGGGCGTAGCGCAGCTTTTCGTCGGCTGTAAAATACGGAAATTGTTCGAGGAAACCGAGAGGGTAGCTGTCCCATGTCGCGACATCCAAGTCGCGCGACACCGCGTGGTGATCGAACTGGGTGAAGAACCCCATGAAGTTATGGACGATATCGCGCCCCGGCGACGCGGCGCGGAGGATATCGGCCTGCGCGCGGTTGAAACTCACCACTTCGTCCGACGAAAACCGCCGCCAGTCGAGGACATGGGCGGGGTTGGGTTCGGTCACGGTCAGATTGGGCGGATCGATGCTGTCGAAACCGGGATAGTCCATGCTCCAGAAGACATTGCCCCACGCCGCGTTCAGTGCGCCGATGTTGCGGTGCCGCACCGCCAGCCAGCGCCGGAATCCCGATGCCGCCGCATCCGAATAGCTGATCGCCGTGTCATGGCAGCCGTATTCATTGTCGGTCTGCCACGCGACGACCGCGGGGTGGGTGCCATAACGCGCCGCCACCGCGCGCACGATCCGCGCCGCTTCCGCGCGGTAGCCGGGGTGCGAGAAGCAGTAATGCCGCCGCGACCCGAATTTGCGCGGGCGTCCGTCGGCATCGACAGCGACCATGTCGGGCATTTTCGCGACCAGCCAGCGCGGCGGCGTTGCCGTCGGCGTGCCCATCACGATTTTCAGGCCCGCTTCGTGCAACACCGCGACCGCGCGGTCGAGCCAGCCCCAATCGAACTGCCCGTCCGCAGGTTCGATCCGGCTCCATGCGAACTCGCCGATGCGGACGTGCGACAGGCCCATGGCCACCATGCGCCGCGCATCGTCGGCCCAGCGGTCCTCGGGCCATTGTTCGGGATAATAGCAAACGCCCAGCTGCATCGTCGTCCTCGCCGTTTTGCGCGACGCTATCGCCACAAATCACCGGTGTTGGCCAGCCCCGCTTTCCCCGTGCACCGAATTGTCGTTATCTGGCTGCGTGCTGCCCGATCCCGATTCCCGCTGGAGCTTCTGGATCGACCGGGGCGGTACGTTCACCGATGTGATTGCGCGAACGCCCGGAGGCGAGATGCGCGTCGCGAAATTGTTGTCGGTCGATCCGGAACGCTATGACGATGCCGCGGTCGCGGCGATCCGCGAGCTGACGGCGACGCCCGGCGGTCCTCTGCCCCCGCTCGACATTCGCATCGGCACGACGATTGCCACCAACGCGCTGCTTGAGCGCACCGGCGAACCGGTGCTGCTCGCCATCACGCGCGGCTTCGGCGATGCGCTGATCATCGGCACGCAGGACCGGCCCGATATCTTCGCGCGCCATATCGTCCGCGCGGCCCCGCTGTTTGCCGATGTCGTGGAAATCGACGAGCGGGTGACGCACGAGGGCGAAGTGCTGGTGCCGCTCGATGCGGCAGCGGCGCGGACGGCCTTGTCGGCGGCTTACGCACGTGGCTTGCGCGCCATCGCCATCGTCCTGATGCACGGCTACTGCCACACCGCGCACGAGGCGGCGTTGGCGGAGATCGCTGCCAGCATCGGTTTCACCCAGATTTCGGTCAGCCACCGTATCGGCGCGCTGGCGAAGCTTGTCGGGCGCGGTGACACCAGCGTTGTCGATGCATACCTCTCGCCAGTGCTGCGCCGCTATGTCGAGGGGTTGTCGGCGGCGCTTGGCGAGGCAGACCCGCTGTTCATGAAATCGGACGGCGGGCTGGCGCCGGGGACGCATTTTCACGGCAAGGACGCGATCTTGTCGGGTCCGGCAGGCGGCATCGTCGGCATGGCGCAGACCTCGGCGCGCGCCGGGTTCGACCGCGTCATCGGGTTCGACATGGGTGGAACCTCGACTGACGTCTCGCTCTACGACGGACATTATGAGCGCGATAACGACAATATCGTCGCGGGCGTCCGCATCCGCGCACCCATGCTGCGGATTCATACGGTTGCTGCCGGCGGCGGATCGATCTGCCGCTATGAGGACGGACGGCTCGCGGTGGGTCCGGCGTCGGCAGGGGCCGATCCGGGGCCGGCCTGCTACCGGCGCGGCGGGCCGCTGACGATTACCGATTGCAATGTCGTGCTGGGCAAGGTGCAGGCGCGGCATTTCCCCAATGTGTTCGGGCCGAACCGCAACGAACCGCTCGACGTCGATGCCGCGTTCGCGCGATTGCAGGACGTTGCCGATGCCATGGGCGGCGGCAGCGTGGAGGACATCGCCGAGAGCTTCATAGCGATTGCCGTCGCCGACATGGCGGGGGCGATCCGGGCGATCTCGATTGCGCGCGGGCATGATGTCGCGCGCTTTGCGCTAACGTGTTTCGGCGGGGCGGGGGGGCAGCACGCGTGTCTGGTCGCCGACACGCTGGGCATCGGCGCGGTGCTGATCCATCCGCTCGCGGGCGTGCTCTCGGCCTACGGCATGGGCCTCGCCGACCGGCGCGAGTTGCGTGAGCGAACGCTGGGGATGCCGCTGGATGGCGCGACGCTGGCAGGCATCGAGCGCGAAGCCTCGGCGCTGGGTGAAGAGGCGCGCGATGCCCTGATCGCTCAGGGTCTCGACGCGGACAGCATCACCATTGAGGCAACGGCACTGGTGCGGACGCAAGGGTCGGATAGTAGCTTTGAAATCGCACTCGGCCCCGTCGCTGCGATGACGACCGGTTTCACTGCCGCATTCCGCCAGCGCTTCGGCTATGCCGACACCGGGCCGCTGGTCGTCGATATGCTCCGCGCCGAGGCCGTGGCGGCAGGTGCGAACCACACCGACTTGGCTGAGCTTGTCGAAGCCCCTTTTTCTTCCTCGAGCGAAAGCAAAGAAGAAGAACCCTTCGACAAGCTCAGGGAAGTCGGGGTGCAACGAGTATTCGACCGCAGCGGTCTCGCCATAGGCGCAACTGTCCCCGGCCCCGCGCTCATCGTCGATCCGGTCGCCACGACCATGGTCGAACCCGGCTGGAACGCCACCGTCGACCCCGATGGCGTGCTGATCCTCAAACGGACTGCCGCCCGGGCCGTCGCCATGATCGGCACTGCCCGCGATCCCGCGCGGCTCGAAATCTTCGCCGGACTGTTCATGGGTATCGCCGAGGACATGGGCGCGGCGCTGCGCCACAGTGCGTCTTCGGTGAACATCCGCGAGCGGCTCGATTTTTCCTGCGCGGTGTTCGCGGGCGATGGCGCGCTCATCGCCAATGCGCCGCACATCCCGGTGCATCTGGGTTCCATGGGCGAGAGCATCCGCACCATATTGCGGCGGCGCACAGACGACGGGCGCGGCATCCGAAGCGGCGATGTCTATGCGCTCAACGCGCCGTACGACGGTGGCACGCATCTTCCCGACATTACGGTGATCCAGCCGGTGTTCGCCGACGACGACAAGGCGGCCCCCGCCTTCTTCGTCGCGGCACGCGGCCATCATGCCGATATCGGCGGGATCAGCCCGGGGTCGATGCCGCCGGGCAGTACGACACTTGCCGAGGAAGGGGTCGTCTTCGACAATGTCCTGCTCGTCGAGGACGGGCAGTTGCGCGAAGCCGAAACCCGCGTTGTGCTCGCATCGGGGCCGTACCCCGCGCGCAACATCGACATGAATATCGCCGATCTGGCCGCACAGGTCGCCGCCTGCGCGCGCGGCAGCAGCGGCTTGCTCGATGCCTGCGCGCTCTACTCCACGCCGGTCGTTCTGGCGTATATGAGCCATGTTCAGGACCATGCCGAAGAAGTCGTCCGCCGTCTGATTTCCACTCTGTCGAGCGGTAGTTTCGCCTATGAGCTCGACGACGGTTCGGTGGTGCAGGTCGCAGTGACAGTCGGCAGCGACGCCACACTCGACGTGGATTTCACCGGCACCAGCCCGCAACAGCCGGGCAATTTCAACGCCCCCGTCGCCGTCGTACGCGCCGCCGTGCTCTACGCCTTGCGGACGTTGACCGACACGCCTGTCCCGCTCAACGACGGCTTCCTGCGGCCCGTCACGATCCGCGTGCCTGCGGGGTCGATGCTCAACCCCCGCCCCGATGCGGCCGTCGTCGCCGGGAACGTCGAGACCAGCCAGGTCGTCACCGACGCGCTGTTCGGCGCGCTGGGGGCATTGGCGGGGTCGCAGGGGACGATGAACAATTTCACTTTCGGCAATGCCGCCCATCAATATTACGAGACCATCGCAGGTGGATCGGGCGCAGGTCCGGGGTTCGGCGGCACCGATGCGGTGCAGACGCACATGACCAACAGTCGGCTGACCGATCCCGAGATATTGGAGGCACGCTTTCCGGTGCTGGTCGAACGCTTTGCGATCCGCACCGGATCGGGCGGTGCGGGCGCGCACAAAGGCGGCAATGGCGTTGTCCGCCGCATCCGGTTCCGCGAAGCAATGGACGCAGGCATATTGTCGAACCGCCGCCGCGTCCCGCCGTTCGGACTGGAGGGCGGCGCACCGGGCGCACCCGGCATCAACGGCGTCGAGCGCACCGACGGCACGATTGAAACCCTCGGCGCAACCGCCAGCGTCAAGATGTCCCCCGGCGATGTGTTCGTGATCGAAACGCCCGGCGGCGGCGGGTTCGGCAGCGACCTCTAGCCGACCGTCTGTTCGATCACACCGAACACTGGATGGTGTTTCGCATCGTCCATCCAGATGCGGACCGTGTCGCCCTTTTTCAGGAACGGCGTCACCGGCGCGCCCGACTGGATCGTCTCGACCGTCCGCACTTCGGCAATGCACGAGTAGCCGAGGCCGCCTGCGCCGATCGGCTTGCCCGGCCCGCCATCGGCATCGCGGTTCGACACCGTGCCGGACCCGACGATCGTTCCCGCGCCGAGCGCACGCGTCTTCGCCAGATGCGCGATCAGTGTGCCGAAATCGAAGGTCATATCGACCCCCGCATCGGCGCGCCCGAACGGCTGGCCGTTGAGATCGACCTTCAAAGCGCCGTGGAGCTTGCCGTCGGCCCACGCGTCGCCGAGCGTATCGGGCGTCACGAATACCGGCGAGAACGCGCTGGCCGGCTTCGACTGGTAGAAGCCGAACCCCTTGGCCAATTCGCCGGGGATGAGATTGCGGAGCGACACGTCGTTGGTCAGCCCGACCAGACGGATCGCGGCCAGCGCGTCTTCGCGGCTTGCGCCTTGCGGGACGTCGCCGATGACCACGACGACTTCGCCTTCCATGTCGCAGCCCCAGTCTTCGTCGGCGAGCGGAATGGGATCGCGCGGTCCCAGAAATCCGTCGCTGCCGCCCTGATAGACGAGCGGGTCGTGCCAGAAGCTGTCGGGCAGTTCCGCCCCGCGCGCCTGCCGGACGAGCGCGACATGGTTCACATAGGCCGATCCGTCCGCCCACTGGAACGCGCGCGGCAGCGGGGCCGCCGCATCGCGTTCGTGGAACCGCATCATCGGAATCGCTTCATGGCTGAGGTCGGTCGCAAGCGCTTCCAGCAACGGCGACAGATGGTGCCAGTCGTCGAGTGCGGCCTGCAAGGTCGGCGCGATATGGGCGGCGTCGGCGCACCAAGCGAGATCATCCGAGACGACGACGAGCTTGCCGTCGCGGCCGCCCTTGAGTGAGGCAAGTTTCATGGTCTCTCCCAGATGCCCGGTTTATTCGGCCAGCGACCCCGGATCGACGTGCAGCCAGTCTGCATGACGGGGAGCCTGTTTGGTCCGGCTCCATTCGTCAAGCATCAGCGGCGCCACGCGGCGCAATTCGGCATATTGCTCCTCGGTCCCGATGTCGCAGGCGAGTTCCAGCCGGTGGCCATTGGGATCGAAGAAATAGATCGAGCGGAAAATGCCGTGGAAGGTCGGCCCCAGCACATCGACCCCGTTCGCCTCCAGATGCGCCTTGGCTGCCTTCAGCGTGTCGAAGTCCGCCACCTGAAACGCGATATGCTGCACCCATTCGGGCGTGTTCGGGTCGCGGCCCATGTCGGGCTGCTGCGGCAGTTCGAAGAACGCGATCACATTGCCGCCTCCGCAATCGAGGAAGATGTGCATATACGGGTCGTACGCGCCGGTGGAGGGGACGTGGTCCTCCGAAAACGCGGTCTGGAACGACATGCCGAGCATCGCCGCATACCAGTCCGCCGTGACCTTCGCGTCGCGGCAGCGGTACGCGACGTGGTGGATTTTCTGGAGGGCAAAGGGAAGGGTCGTCATGGCGTGCACTCCCAACCACCGACTTGGCTGAGCTTGTCGAAGCCCCCTTCTTTGTCTGCACAGTGGCAAAAAGAAGAAGTGCCCTTCGACAAGCTCAGGGAAGTCGGCTTCTGTTGCCCGCTCATGCCCTCGCCTCCGCCAGCACCCCACGTTCCAGCTGATCCGCCTCGATGCTCTTGAACAACGCGGTGAAATTGCCCTCACCGAAGCCTTCGTCCTTCTTGCGCTGGATAAATTCGAAGAACACCGGCCCGATCTGCGGCTGGGCGAAGATCTGGAGCAGCAGGCGCGGGTCGTTATTCTCGGTCGACCCATCGAGCAAAATGCCGCGCATCTTCAAATCCTCGACCGGCTCGCCATGCCCCGGCAGGCGGTCGTCGAGCTGGGCGTAATAGGTCGCCGGCGGGGGTGCCATCAGCGGCACGCCCGAAGCGCGCAACCGGTCGATGCAGGCGATCAGATCGTCGCAGATCAGCGCGATATGCTGGATGCCCTCGCCGTTATAGGCGCGCAGATATTCGTCGATCTGCCCGCCGCCGGCCTTGCCTTCCTCGTTCAGCGGAATGCGGATTTTGCCGTCGGGCGCCGTCATCGCGCGGCTGGTCAGCCCGGTATATTCGCCCTTGATGTCGAAATAGCGGATCTCGCGAAAATTGAAGATGCGCTCGTAGAACGCGCTCCAATGCGCCATCCGCCCGCCGTAAACATTGTGCGTCAGGTGATCGATCAGCCGGAACCCGGCGCCCACCGGATTGCGGTCCACGCCCGGCAGATAATCGAAATCGATGTCATAGATCGACAACTGATCCCCATACCGGTCGATCAGATAGATGATCGCGCCGCCGATCCCCCGGATCGCGGGCAGGCGCAATTCCATCGGCCCGGTCCGCGTTTCGACCGGTTCGGCCCCGCGCGCCAGTGCCTCGTCATAGGCCGCGCGCGCATTGCGGACGCGGAAACCCATGCCGCACGCCGACGGGCCATGCTCGGCGGCGAAATAGGCAGCGGGCGATTTCGGCTCGTAATTGGCGATCAGATTGATTCCGCCCTGCCGCCACAGATCGACCTGCTTCGAGCGGTGCCGCGCGACATGCGAGAAGCCCATGGCCGTGAAGACCGGTTCGAGCAGCCCGCGTTCAGGTGCTGCAAATTCCACGAACTCGAACCCGTCGAGGCCGAGGGGGTTTTCGAACAGGTCGGTCATGCGCGTTGCTCCGATATAGCCTGATGTTGCAAAGGCCGCCCACCGCCCTACCGCCGACTTGCCTGAGCTTGTCGAAGGCCCTTCTTCTCACCTGCCTGCAAAGCAGAAAAGGGCTTCGAAGCTCAGCCAAGTCGGTCTGGAGTGACCGCCCTTAAGACGCAATCTAGTATCAAATGAAACCATATCGCCTTGACCAACTGGTGTCAATTGATACCATCCCGGCATGAGCACGTTACGCCTCGACGACTTCGTCCCCTACCGCCTGTCGTACACGTCGAACCTGGTCAGCGAAGCCATCGCGCGCACCTATGAAAGCCTGTTCGGCCTGACGATCCCGGAATGGCGGCTGGTCGCGGTGATCGCCGAGCACGACGGCATAACCCAGGCCGCGATCTGCACCCGCACCGGCATGGACAAGGTCACTGTCAGCCGCGCCGCCATCGCGCTGACCGCAAGGGGCCTCGTCGCCCGAGCCCCCAGCCCCACCGACCGCCGCTCGCACGACCTCGCGCTGACCGGCGAGGGGCGGGCGCTGTACGCGCAGGTGGCCCCCAAGGCACTGGAACTGGAGAAACAGATTTTCGGCGGCCTGGGCGCGGCGGAATTGCGAGGGTTCGTGGCAACGCTGCGGCGGATCGACGCGATTGTGAGGGGTGGCGGTAACTAAGCTCCTCTCCCCTTGCGGGAGAGGATACGCAGACTTGGCCTCGCCGCTTGGCGAGGCTTAGTCGGAGTTGGTGAGGGGTCGGCAGGAGCAGCAGTCCGACCGCCGCCCATCGCCTCGACGAAGCGGCGCAGATTGCCGACGTCCATGTCGGTGCGCTTTTCCATCTTGGCGACGGCAGCTTGCCCGACTTACCCCGTCATTCCCGCGAAAGCGGAAATCCAGCTTCTTCCCTTCCTTCTTTGCGCCTTTTTCTTCCCTTTGCGCCTTTGCGTGAAACATTGGCGCTCTGCCGCGACACGGGTTTTGCCCGAATGAGAGAAAGGGGTTTCACGCAAAGGCGCAAAGGAGAAGGGAAGGCGCAAAGCTAGAAGAAGTTGGATTGGCCTGCGGCAGCGCTCGGCTCCCGCTTTTGTGGGAATGACGGGGTGGGATCGGCGACATGCGCTCCGTCTGTGCATTCACAGACAATGGTCTTCCCTACAGCTTTTGTTCCTGCTACGTTCCGATCATGCGAGACGCTTTCCATGCTTCTTATTACCTGCCGTCCGTTTGGCCATGGGAACATGCGGCTGTGGAAAACTCTGGTTAGACGTCTGACTTCGTCGCACATGTTTCAGGTGTGACCTTTGTGACCTTTGGCGGTTTTCCGGGCTTTTTTGCTGCCCAAACCCGCCTAGCTTGAGCACCGACCATTTTCATGCAACCGCACCGCACACCAACAGGGGGACACCACAATCATGGCGGCGCGTAATCATTCCGCCTTGTTTGTGCTCGTCACCATTTTCATCGACGCCATCGGCTTCGGCCTCATCATGCCGGTGCTGCCGCAGCTGCTGATGACGGTCGGGCGGATCGACCTGAGCCATGCCATCGGCATCGGCGCGTGGATGGGGTTGGCGATGGCGGTGGCGTCGTTCTTTTCGGCGCCGGTGCTCGGCAATCTGTCCGACGCCTATGGCCGCCGTCCGGTGCTCCTTGCGGCGCTCGGCTGCCTTGCCCTCGACTATTTGTTGCTCGCGGTCGCGCACACGCTGCCGCTGATCTTTATCGGCCGCGTGCTGTCGGGCGCGTTCGGGGGCAGCTATGCGCCCGCGATGGCCGCTGTCGCCGATGTCTCGACGCCGGAGGACCGCGCCAAGACCTTCGGCTTCGTCAGTGCCGCCTTCGGCATCGGCTTCGTGCTCGGTCCTGCGCTGGGCGGACTGCTCGGCGAAATGGGGCCGCGCGCGCCCTTCTATGCGGCGTCGGCGATGGCCGCGATCAACGTGCTCTATGGCCTGATCGTCTTCCCCGAAACCTTGACGCCCGAACGCCGCCGCGCGTTCGACTGGCGGCGCGCCAATCCGCTCGGCGCACTCAAGACGGCGCGCGCCGCACCCGGCATGATCGGCGTCGCGGTGGTGCTGATCCTGTGGCAGATCGCGTCGCTGGTCTATCCGCTAACCTGGAGTTTCTACGCCATCGCCCAGCTTGGCTGGTCACCGGCGATGATCGGCCTCAGCCTTGCTGCTGTCGGTGTCACCATCGCGCTCAGCCAGATTTTCCTTACCGGCCGTGCGGTCAAGAAGTTCGGGGAACGCGACGCCGCGACCATCGGGCTGGTCGTCGCGATCTGCGGGTTCATTGCCTATGCGTTCGTCCGCGAGACTTGGCAGGCATTCCTCGCAATGGGCTTCATCGCGATGCAAAGCTTCGTCCAACCCAGCCTGATGGCGATGCTCAGCAGGCGGGCCACGCCCGAAACGCAGGGCGAAGTGCAGGGTATCTCGTCGATGGCGCTCGGCATCGGCTCGATCGTCGGCCCGTTGGTGCTGACCGGCCCGATGGCCTGGTTCACGGGTGGCGGCGCGCCGGTGTATTTTCCCGGCGCGGCGTTCGTGGTGTCGGCCATCTTCGGCGCGGCAGCGCTGATCGTGTTACGGCAACTGCCGAGGGTGCAACCGGTTTAGATCCCGCCCGCCACTGTCTCGCGGCCCGTAGCCTCAAGTCCCCCCGCCAAAGCCGCCACACAGGCGCCGAGCACCGCCTGCTCGGTCGAGCGCACGACGAAATTAGCCCCGACCCGCCCCTCGCGGAAGAAGGGATAGCTGCCGATCTGGCACCCCTCATGCGCTTTCTCGGTCGCGCGCAGCAGTTCGGCAACTTCGCTCTCCCCGACCCAGCAGCCGAGCGTTGCGCTGAGCAGCGGCGCACCGCCCTCCAGCGTGCCCGACAGCGCATCGAGCATCATCGCGGTGATGTGCGGCACGCCCGCCATGATGAAAACGTTCCCGTGGCGGATGCCCGGCGCGCCCGACATGCGGTTCTCGATCAGCGTCGCGCCGTCGGGCACCCGTGCCATGCGCAGCCGCGCCTCGGTGATGCCCCCGCGCGTCTCGTAATAGTTTTCCAGCACCGCCCGCGCCTTCGGATGCACGACCACCTCGACGCCCAGCGCCTTGGCCACCGCATCGACCGTAATATCGTCATGCGTTGGCCCGATCCCGCCGGTGGTGAACAGATAGTCGTTGCGCGCGCGCAGCTGGTTGACCGCCTCGACGATTGCGTCCTCGACATCGGGGACGACGCGCACCTCGCGCAATCGGATACCCTGCAGGTTCAGCCACAGCGCGATCTGCGCGATGTTTTTGTCCTGCGTGCGGCCCGACAGGATTTCGTCGCCGATCACGGCCAAGGCGGCGGTCCAGATGCGCTGACTGGTCATCGCCGCCCCCTAACTCTATATCTGCGGCATGACCACCTATGTCACTGCTACTGCCGATATGCGCCAGGCGCGCGACGGAACGATCAAGCTGCACGGACCCGACGGGTTCGCGGGGATGCGTCGCGCCGGCTTGTTGTCGGCCCAGGTGCTCGATTCGCTCTACGACATCATCGTGCCCGGCATCACGACGCAGGATATCGACGACCATGTCCGGCGGATGACGTTGGACGCGGGCGCGCTGCCCGCGACGCTGGGCTATCGCGGCTATACGCACAGCTGCTGCACCTCGATCAACCATGTTGTCTGCCACGGCATCCCGGGGCCGAAGCGGTTGCAGGAGGGGGACATCGTCAACGTCGATGTCACCAGCATCGTCGATGGCTGGCACGGCGACACCAACCGCACCTATTTCGTCGGCACGCCCGGCATCAAGGCACGGCGGCTGGTCGAGGTCACCTATGAGGCGATGATGCGCGGGATCGAAGTCGCCAGGCCGGGCAATACCATCGGCGACATCGGCCATGCCATCCAGAGCTTTGCCGAAAAGCACCGCTACGGTGTGGTCCGCGATTTCTGCGGGCACGGCATCGGCCGGTTGTTTCACGATGCGCCCGAAGTCGTCCATGCAGGTCGGCCCGGCACCGGCCCCGAATTGCGCCCCGGCATGTTCTTCACTGTCGAACCGATGATCAACATCGGTCGCGCGGACGTCAAAGTGCTCGAAGACGGCTGGACGGCCGTGACGCGCGACAAGACGCTGTCGGCGCAGTTCGAACACAGCATCGGGATTACCGAGGACGGGTGCGAGATTTTCACGACCAGTCCCAAGGGGCTGCATCGCCCCTAGAAAATTTATGGCGCAGGGTGCGCCAGATCGAGCATTTCGGCGACCGACGTAATCTTTTCGCGCGGCGACCCGTCGCGGGCGCGGGCGCTCTCGGCGGCTTCGATCCGCTGCCAGTCCGCAAAGACGACGATATCGACCTTGCGGTCCCTGAGCAGCGCGGTGAGTCCCGCAGGACCGGCTTTGCCCGATCCGCTGCCGATATCTGCGGCAACGGCGTCGATCACGCCATAGCCGTCGGGCCGGTTGGTGCCGATGGTCCCGCTCGGCCCCCGCCGTGCCCAGCCCGCGCAATAGAGGCCGTTACCGATCCGTCCGTCACTGTTGACGAAACGCCCGCCGCGCTTGTCGTAGGGAACGCCTATGATCGGCGAGGTCTTGTAGCCGATGCACGAGACGACAAGTCCGGCGGCGACTTCGTAGCGTTCGCCGGTCGGGATCGCATGGCCGCCCGCATCGAGCCGGGTGCGTTCGACCAGTACGCGCGCGGCACGCCCGCCTTCGCCGATGATCGCGACCGGCTGGGCGAAGAAATCGAAGTCGATCTCGATGCTGCCCGCTTGAGCAACGCCGTCCGCGAAAGCGCGGAGATGGCCGACCGATTTGCGTAGTCCCGGTTCGAGCGCCCCGTCGTGGCCGGCCGGTGGCAAGTCGCCTGCCTCGACATGCGGGGTGGCACGGTCGAGCTGGCCGAGCTCGCCGAGCTCCTTCGGCGTCATCGCGATCTGGTGCGGCCCGCGTCGCCCGAGCAACGTGATCCGCTCGATCCCCGACTGTGACAAGGCATTCAGGGCATGCGCGGCAATGTCCGATCCGGCCAATTCGGCGGGCGTCTTGGCAAGAATGCGCGCAACGTCGAGCGCGACATTGCCGTTGCCGATGACCAGCGCGTCGGGGCTGTCGAGCGGCGGCGATAGGGCAGCGAAATCGCTGTGCCCGTTATACCAGCCGACGAAGGCCGCCGAGCCGATTACGCCTGCGAGTTCCGCCCCTGGCAGATCGAGCGAACGGTCGCGCGGTGCGCCGGTCGCAAGCACGACGGCGTCGTACAAGTCGAGCAGTTCGGCCACCGAGACATCCTGTCCGACCATCACATTGCCGACGAACCGCGTATTGTCGGCAAGGCTGATCCCTTCGAACCGGCGGGCGACGGCCTTGATCGACTGGTGGTCGGGTGCGACGCCCGAGCGGATCAGGCCATAGGGAACGGGCAGCCGGTCGATGATATCGACGCACACATCGTCGCCGAACGCCTTTTGCGCGGCCTCTGCGGTGTAATAGCCCGCAGGACCGGAGCCGACGACCGCAATATGGCGCACAGGCATTCCCCCTTTTTACGCGCCGATCATGTCGCACACCGATTCATGTGTCGAGGGCGAGCACTTGGCCGTCGGCAACCCGATCGAATCCGGCAAGGCGCGATTTTCGGATTCGCACAGCCGTTTCGACTCCGGAATCGACCGGTCGAATTGCAAAGTCTGCCGCGCTCGCTGTCGCAATCCGCGCCATTTCCCCGGCATCGCCCCGACGCATCCCGCGGCGTGACGACCTGAAGGAGATCCGCTGTGAACATTCTCATTACCTTGCTTGCCGCTGCTGTCGTCACCGCTGCGGTACCTGTGTCGGCGCAGGAGACCGCCAGCGTCCGCGTCGCAACCCGCGACATCGACCTTTCCACGACACAGGGCCAGCGCATCCTCGACTTGAGGATCGACCGGGCGGCGCACAGCCTGTGCGACCTTGCCAACGAACGTTTCGACCTCAACGTGCGGGTTGCTCAACGCCAGTGCCGACAGGCTGCCGTCGAAAGCGCAATAGCCTCGGTCCAGACCTCGATACGCCTCGCGGCGCGCTGATCCGTTGCGCCCGTGCGCCGCCGGTCGGCAGCGCACGGCGCAGATGCAGGCGTCGCGCGGTTTTGGATGCACAAAATTCAGGCAAAAGTCGCCGGGATGCTGTAAAATCGAGCAACATCGCATCGTCCCGACGGCGCGCACCGGTACATATGTTGCGCTGCAACGCTTGGCACGTTTATTGAAGTGTCTGGCTGGGGACGACTCATGAAAAAAATCGAAGCGATCATCAAACCGTTCAAGCTCGATGAGGTGAAGGAAGCGCTTCACGACGTCGGGGTTAGCGGCATTACCGTGACCGAGGCCAAGGGCTTTGGGCGGCAAAAGGGCCATACCGAACTCTATCGCGGCGCCGAATACGTCGTCGACTTCCTGCCGAAGGTGAAACTGGAAGTCGTCGTCGACGATGCCCAGGTCGCCCGCGTGGTCGAGGCGATCGCGGCGGCGGCGCAGACCGGTCGCATCGGCGACGGCAAGATTTTCGTGCTCCCCGTCGAGAGCGCGCTCCGCATCCGCACCGGCGAGACCGATAGCGACGCAATCTGATTTTTCACGTTTTACACAAAGGGCAATGACACATGGCGAAGGCGAATACCCCGGCTGATATTCTGAAGCGCATCAAGGACGAAGAGATCGAGTGGGTCGACGTCCGCTTCACCGATCCCAAGGGCAAATGGCAGCACCTGACCATGTGTTCGGGGGTGATCGGCGAAGACGAGCTGACCGACGGCCTGATGTTCGACGGATCGTCGATCGAGGGCTGGAAGGCGATCAACGAGTCGGACATGATCCTGAAGCCCGATCTCGATGCGGTCTATATCGACCCGTTCTCGGCGACCCCGATGATGATCCTGTTCTGCGACATCGTCGAACCCTCGACCGGTCAGCTGTATTCGCGCGACCCGCGTTCGACCGCCAAGCGCGCCGAGGCCTATCTGAAGACCACCGGGATCGGCGACACCGTCTATGTCGGCCCCGAAGCCGAATTCTTCATGTTCGACGATGTGCGCTTTGGCCAGGGGTATAACGAGAGCTATTTCCACATCGACGATATCGAACTGCCGACCAACACCGGCACGAAGTATGAGGGCGGCAATCTCGGCCACCGGCCGCGTGCCAAGGGCGGCTATTTCCCCGTTGCGCCGGTGGACAGCGCCGTCGATATCCGCGGCGAAATGGTTTCGACGATGCTCGAAATGGGCCTGCCGTGCGACAAGCATCACCATGAAGTCGCCGCTGCCCAGCACGAGCTGGGCCTGACCTTCGGCACGCTGACCCAGACCGCCGACCGCATGCAGATCTACAAATATGTCGTGCATCAGGTCGCGCACGCCTATGGCAAGTCGGCGACGTTCATGCCCAAGCCGATCAAGGAAGATAACGGCAGCGGCATGCACACCCATCTGTCGATCTGGAACGGCAAGGAGCCGCTGTTTGCGGGCAATGGCTATGCAGGCTTGAGCGACATGTGCCTGTATTTCATCGGGGGCATCATCAAACATGCCAAGTCGGTGAACGCCTTCACGAACCCGACGACGAACAGCTACAAGCGGCTGGTCCCGGGGTACGAAGCGCCGGTGCTGCTCGCCTATTCGGCGCGCAACCGTTCGGCGTCGTGCCGCATTCCCTATGGCGCGGGCAGCAAGGCGAAGCGCGTCGAAGTGCGCTTTCCTGACGCGATGGCCAATCCGTATCTGTGCTACGCTGCGCTGTTCATGGCGGGCCTCGACGGCATCCAGAACAAGATCCATCCCGGCGACGCGATGGACAAGAACCTCTACGACCTACCGCCCGAGGAACTGTCGCAGGTGCCGACCGTCTGCGGGTCGCTCCGCGAAGCGCTGGAGTCTCTCGAGGCCGATCACGCCTATCTGCTCAAGGGAGACGTGTTCACCAAGGACCAGATCGACAGCTATATCGAACTGAAAATGGCCGATGTGGCGCGCTGGGAAATGACGCCGAGCCCGGTCGAGTTCGATATGTACTACAGCTATTGAGGTTCGTAGCGGCGCTAAAACCGGTGCGGGTCGGGCGCAGCCTAGGCCCGCACGATAGCTGTCGGACGGCCTCGCCAAAGCGCGGACCGACGGCGTGGTTCTGCCACGACGACTTTTCCGATCGGGCCTAGATCACCGGTATCTTGTAATGATGCCACGCAAAGATCGCCGCAGCGCCGCGATAGGGTCGCCAGCTTTCGGCGATCTCGCGGGCGGCCTTCTCGCTGGGCCGCGCATCGTGCCCCATGATCCGCCGCACCGATTCCTGCACGGCAAGATCGCCTGCGGGCCAGATGTCGGTCCGTCCCTCGGCAAACAGCAGATAGACCTCTGCCGACCAGCGGCCGATGCCCTTGACGCGGACGAGCAAGGCAATCGCCTCCTCGTCATCCTCCGGCAAGGCGTCGAGGTCGAGCGCCCCGCACGCGCAGAGTTCGGCGAGGCTGCGCGCATAGCCGATCTTTTGCCGCGACAGTCCCGCGCCGCGCAGGTCTTCGTCCGCACGGGCGATCAATGCGTTCGGGTCGGCAATATCGCCGACCGCTGCCTCGACCTTCTTCCACACCGCGTCCGCTGCCTTGAAACTGATCTGCTGCCCGACGATGGTCCGGAGCAACGTGACATAGCCCCTGTCGCGCATGCGGGGCTCGGGATAGTCCGCCAGCGCCAGCGCGGCGGCAAAGCGCGGGTCACGCGCGGCCAGCGCGTCGAGGTGTTCTTTCAGTTGCCCCGCACTCAATCCCATCGCGCGCATCCTTGCCTTGGCGTCCGGTCCGCGACATAGGCGCTGCGAACCCGGCGGGACAGGAGTTATCGATGCCGAAGCTGATCGTCACGAAGCGCGACGGTGAAACCGTCGAACTCGAAGGCAAAACCGGCCTGAGCGTGATGGAAGTCATCCGCGACAATGGCATCGACGAATTGCTGGCGCTGTGCGGCGGCTGCTGCTCGTGCGCGACCTGTCACGTCCACGTCGATCCCGCCTTCGCCAACCAGGTCGTGGCGATGAGCGAGGACGAGAACGACCTGCTCGATTCGTCCGACCACCGCGACGAGACGTCGCGCCTGTCGTGCCAGCTGGTCTTCACAGCGGCGCTCGACGGGCTGAAAGTGACGATCGCGCAGGAAGACTGAGCTACTTCAGGCGCAGCACGGCCGTTGGCGCATCCTTGGTCAGCGGGGTCGCGCGCCAGACGATCTGCTTGCGCCTGCCGACTGCTTTTGCGCCATCCTCGTTGTTCTGGCTGATGATCTCCGCGTCGGTGTCGAGCGTGAACACGCCATCGAGATATTTCGCCGCGTCGGCGACGCCGCCGCCCATCGGGTTCATCGCCGCCGTCCCGCTGTCGCTGTTGGCAAACCCGGGTGCTCGCAGCCGCACTGTGCCGCCCTGTCGCACTTCGACCATCAGAAAGGGCAGTACGGCTTGCGCATCGGCATTGAAGGGGAACAGGAAGCTGTGGGTCAGGCTTCCCGAAATGGCATAGTCGATGTCGAACTTGCCGTTGCCGCGATAGACGACGGATTTGTAACCCGCCTCGTTCGACAGCGCCGCAGCGATCTCGCGGTTCTTGGCATCGGCTTCGGCGGCGGAAGCCACGCCGGCCTTTTCCTTGGCCGCCTTGTCCGTGTCGTCGGTGGCCTGGGCGTCCTTGCTCTCCTCGCGTTTGCCGAAGCCCTTCATTGCGCCGCCCGGATCGAGCGCAATCACTTCGCCCTTATAGGCAAAGGCGAACGTCCGGTCGGCATTCACCGTCAGCGACGACACGAACTTGCCCGGCGTCAGGACGCACGCCCAGAGTATCAATGGCGCGAAAAGCGCAAATCCGGCACGCAGCAGCTTTCCCATCATCCGGCTCCCGTCTGGGCCGCCGCATAAAGCGCAATCGCGGCAGCGTTCGATACGTTGAGGCTCTCGACTTTCGGCGAGATCGGCAGGCGCGCGATGGCGTCGCAGTGCGCCGCGACATTCTGGCGCATTCCTTCGCCCTCGGCCCCCAGCACCAGCGCGACTTTTTGCGGCCCCAGCGCCTCAGCCAATGTCGTCCGCGTCTCGCCCGCAAGACCGATCCGCCAGAACCCGGCTTCACCGATCTCATCGAGCGCGCGCGACAGATTGACCACCCGCACCCAGGGGACGGTTTCGAGCGCGCCCGATGCCGATTTCGCCAGCGCCCCGCCTTCGGGCGGCGCATGGCGGTCCTGCGTGACGATGCCCAGCGCGTCGAAAGCGGCTGCCGAACGCAGGATCGCGCCGACATTGTGCGGGTCGGTCACCGAATCGAGCACCAGCAGCGCGCGTCGGTCGTCGGCGTCCGCACCCTGATCCAGCAGGTCGCCGAGCCAGACATCCTCGAGCGGATTGACTTCGATCACCAGCCCCTGGTGCGGGGCGTCGCCGGGAACCATCCGGCCCAGATCGGCGACATCGGCATAGACGATAGGAAGCACCGGCGGCAGATCGAGCCGTCCCAGTGCCTCGCGCGTGCCCCAGATTTTGTGGACGACACGTTCGGGATTGGCGAGCGCCGCTATTACCGCATGCCGCCCCCAGAAGCGCGGGCGCTGGGCATTATGGCTGCTCGTCCTGTTACCCCGTCGCACATGTGTCTCCTTGTTCAGGCTGCCCTACGCCCGCACACAATTGACAGGCAAGGCCCGCTTCGCCATTGCGCGCGCTCGCTGCAACGGCTTGATGCCAGGCGGTGTGTGGACAGGTGGCCGAGTGGTTAAAGGCGGCAGACTGTAAATCTGCTCTCGCAAGGGTACGCTGGTTCGAATCCAGCCCTGTCCACCACGCAGTGTGCGACTTCGCTGACCGAGGCGGTTCTCAAGCGGACGTGGCGTAGAACTGGCGTAGTTCTGTCGGCTTTTGCGGCCTCGCGCTCGTGCGCTGTTCGGCAGAGACCATGCCTGAACCGCGAAGGCGAGGAGTCGATCTCCTCAACCTGAAGAACGCACGCCTGTCCGTTTCCATTCAGTCAAAAACGCGATGCGGTATGTTTTGCAGATTCGCATCGTTCAGCATCAATGGCAGCAGATCGTCGGGAAAACCCTGGTAGCACACCGGGCGCAGGAAGCGCTCGATGGCGGCAGTGCCGACCGAAGTCGTCCGCGAATCGCTGGTGGCGGGGAACGGTCCGCCGTGGACCATCGCGCGGCTGACTTCGACGCCGGTCGGCCAGCCGTTGACGAGCAGCCGTCCGGCCTTGCGTTCGAGCAGCGGCACGAGCGCTGTCGCTGCTGCATGGTCTGCGGCGTCTATGTGCAGCGTTGCCGTCAGCTGTCCCTCCATCGCGCTCAGGCACGCTGCAACTTCCGCCATGTCGGCACACCGCACGATCAGCGATGACGGCCCGAACACCTCATCGGCGAGCGCCGGATCGGCGCGGAAGTCGGCCGCCGAAACGGCGAACAGTGCCGCGCTGCCGCCACACAAACCGGCTTCGCCGCCTTGTGCGACGCGCTGCACGCCGGCTCCGGCGGCAAGCGCGTTACTGCCTTCGCGAAAATTGGCTGCAATGCCTTTGGTCAGCATGGTCTGCGGCGCCACGACGCCGAGTGCGGCGGCGGCGGCGGTGGTGAAGCGATCGAGATCGGGGCCTTCGAGCGCAAAGACGATGCCGGGATTGGTGCAGAATTGTCCGGCACCGAGCGTCAGCGAACCCGCATATGCAGCGCCCAGCGCCTCGGCACGCGCGGCGAGGGCGGCAGGAAACAGGATGACGGGGTTCACGCTCGACATTTCGGCATAGACCGGAATGGGTTCGGGGCGCGCTTGCGCGGCGGCGACCAGCGCCAGCCCGCCAAGACGCGAACCGGTAAAGCCGACCGCCTTGATCCGGGGGTCGGCAACCAAGGCGGCACCGAGGGCGTTACCCGGCCCCTGCACCAGCGAGAACACGCCCTCGGGCAGGCCGCACTCGACCACGGCCTGCGCGATGGCTTCGGCGGCGAGCACCGATGTCCCCGGATGCGCCGGATGCGCTTTCACGACGACGGGGCACCCTGCCGCAAGCGCGGATGCGGTGTCGCCGCCCGCGACCGAGAAGGCGAGCGGGAAATTCGACGCGCCGAAAACGGCGACGGGGCCGACGGCGATGCGGCGCTGGCGCAGGTCGGGGCGCGGCAGCGGCTGGCGGTCGGGCAGGGGGCGGTCGCGCACGATGCCTGCCCAGTCGCCTTCGCGCACCAGCCGGGCGAACAGCCGGAGCTGGCCGGTGGTGCGCCCGAGTTCGCCCGTCAGCCGCACCTGCGGCAGCCCGCTTTCGGCCATGGCGCGGGTAATCAATCGGTCGCCGCGCGCTTCGAGCTGTGCGGCAATTGCGTCGAGAAAGGCACCGCGCACCTCAGGCGTTGTCTCGCGGAACGCATCGAAAGCGGCGTCGGCGAGGGTGCAGGCGTGCGCCAGATCGGCGGGCGGTGTTACTGCGAAATCGCCCTCGAGCGGCGTGCCGTCGGCCGCCGCCAGCGCCTTGAACACCTCGGTGCCGCCGATACGCGCCGATCCGATGAAATACCTGCCGTCCATTATCTGTCCTCGATCGATGCTGTGCGTGATGCGGTGCCGTAGTCCGCGCGAAGCTATCGCACCAGACAGGGACGTTTGGGGTCGAACTGCCAGTCGCGCACCAGAAACTGCATGCCCGTCGCATCGTCGCGCGCGCCGAGGCCGTGGTCCAGGTAAAGCCGGTGCGCGCGTTCGAGCGCGTCCTCGTCGAGGTCGAGGCCCAGGCCGGGGCGATCCGACAGCGCGACATGGCCGTCGACAATCTGCGGCGGAGCCTTGGTGAGGGTTTCGCCGTCCTGCCAGATCCAGTGGGTATCGATCGCCGTGATCCGCCCGGGGGCCGCAGCGGCGCAATGCGTGAACATCGCCAGCGAAATGTCGAAATGGTTGTTCGAGTGCGAGCCCCAGGTCAGCCCCATCGTCCGGCACAGCTGCGCGACACGGACCGCCCCTTCCATCGTCCAGAAATGCGGGTCGGCCAGCGGGATGTCGACGGCCTGCAGCTGGACGGCATGGGCGAGTTGCCGCCAGTCGGTCGCGACCATGTTGGTCGCGGTCGGCAGGCCGGTCGCACGGCGGAACTCGGCCATGATCTCGCGACCCGAAAAGCCGTTCTCGGCCCCGCAGGGGTCCTCGGCATAGGCGAGCACGCCGGTCAGATCGCGGCCGATCCGCACGGCGTCGGCTAGGCTCCATGCGCCATTGGGATCGAGCGTAATGCGGGCGTCGGGAAAGGCACGCTTGAGCTCACGGACGGCCTTGGCTTCGTCATCGCCTGACAGCACGCCGCCCTTCAGCTTGAAGTCGCGAAAGCCATAGCGGGCCTGTGCAGCGCGGGCGAGGTCGACGACCGCGTCGGGCGTCATCGTCGCTTCGTTGCGGCGGCGCAGCCAGACGTCGTCCGCACCGCTTTCATCGCGATACGGCAGGTCGGTCGCGTGGCGGTCGGCGATGTAGAAAAGATAGCCGAGCATTTCGACGCGGTCGCGCTGACGGCCTTCGCCCAGCAAATCGGCAACCGCCTGTCCGGTGTGCCGCCCGAGCAGATCGAGCATCGCCGCCTCGATCGCGGTCTGCGCGTGGATGGTGGTTCTCAGGTCGAAGGTCTGCAGGCCACGCCCCCCGGCATCGCGCGCCGCGAAACGGCCACCGACTTCGGCGATTGTCGCAGCATGGCTGCCGAGCGGCTTACCGATGACCAGAGGCTTCGCGTCTTCCAGCGTCTGCCGGATTGCTTCGCCGCCGGGCACTTCGCCGAGCCCGGTGTTGCCTGCGCTGTCGCTCAGCACGACGATGTTGCGGGTAAAAAACGGCGCATGCGCGCCTGACAGGTTGAGCAGCATCGAATCGTGCCCGGCAACGGGCACGACGCGCATCGCCGTTACGACCGGCGCAGCGCTCATGCGGCGACGGCGAGCGAACCGTTGACGCGCTCGATCAGCGCCGCCAGCTCGGCGCGTTCGCCGGGCTTCAGATCGGTCAACGGGCTGCGGACCGGACCTGCAGGCCGTCCGATCGCGTCGCACCCGGCCTTGACGATCGACACCGCATAGCCGCTGCCCTGATTGCGCAGCGCGATATAGGGCAGCACGAAATCGTTGAGTTCGCGGACGATGGTCGCCTTGTCGCGCGCCCGTACCGCCTTGTAGAACCGCACCGCCCATTCGGGCATGAAGTTGAAGATCGCCGAGGAATAGGTGGTGACCCCCATTTCCAGATAGGCTGGGGCGAAGGTCTCCGCTGTGGGCAAGCCGCCGACATAGGTCAGCCGGTCGCCCATCTTGCAGTAAATCCGCATCATCAGTTCGATATCGCCGACGCCGTCCTTGAAACCCACGAGGTTGGGGTTGCGGTCGCACAGCCGCGCCAGCGTGTCTTCGTTGAGCACGGCATTGTCGCGGTTATAGACGATGACGCCGAGGTCGGTCGATTTGCAGACTGCCTCGACGTGCGCGGCAAGACCTTCCTGCCCGGGAGTCATCAGGTACATCGGCAGCAGCAGGATGCCATCGGCCCCGGCGTGCTCTGCCGAGCGGGCGAGGTCGCAGGCAATCGCGGTGCCATAGCCTGCGCCTGCGATCACCGGCACGCGGCCGGCGGTCTCGGCGACGGCGGCGCGTACGACCTGCTCGACTTCGGCCGGTGTCAGCGAGAAAAACTCGCCCGTGCCGCCTGCCGCGAACAGCCCGGCGACTTCGTAACTCAGCATCCACGCGCAATGCTTGCGGAACGCGGCCTCGTCGAAGCGCAACTCGCTGTCGAAATGCGTCACCGGGAACGAGAGCAGTCCTGCCCCGATCGTTTGCGCCATGGCTTGGGCACTCATCATCTTCGTCACTCCGGGATGGGATATGTTGTCCTGCCGCTAGGGCGCGGGTCGGTGCAGGTCCAAGTCAAATGGCGTTTCGGTTCATGCCGGTTCGGCATCGCTCGCGTGCCGGTCATGCCCAGTCGGGAAATTGCAGCGTCGGTTTGCGACTGTAGCAACTCATCTCGAGCACGATCTGCGCGCCTGCACCGGGACCGAGCCGCACGGTCAGGTCGCTGCCGCCCACCGCCGTGCGCCGGTCGCCGACAGTGGCGCTGACGATGCCGTGCTCGCCATAGCCGCCGCCGCGCACGATCAGGCGGCGCGGCGCGGCGGGGTCGAGGTTGACGATACTGAACTTCGTCGAGCGCGAATCCATCGCTTGGACCAGCACTGCGACATCGCTCGGCAGACCGGGCTGACGCCGGTCGGCATCGAAATGACGCAGCCGCGCGAACAGCGGTGTTCCGCCCTGTTCGGGCGACGTGTGCGTCGGCTCTGGGCGATGCGCGATAGGCAGCGCGCCCATCGTCTGGTGCAGCAACGCCTCGACCGATACCGGGTTCTTCTCGATGGCATTGTCGGCAAGGCGCGTCTGCGGCGTCGTGGTGTCGGCTGCGACGAGAGCCATCCGGTCACGCATCCGCCGCATGTCGGTCTGCAGCGCCGCTTCGGGCCAGTCGGGTGCGCGTCCGGCGAGGAACTCGGTCCAGGGCGTCGGCACCATTGCTGCCCGGTCGGCCTCGCGCATCGACATGTACCAGATTTCGCGCGTGTTGTGGCGATAGGGGCCGGGCTTGAAACTGTACCAGCCCTCGGCCCCGTGCATCGTGGGCGACTGGCGGATCCCGTCGATCGTGCGACCGGCGTCGCTGATCCGCGCATTTTGCGTGCGCCACGGCTGCAAATAGCGATCGTCGCCGGTCAACAGATAGGCGTTCATGAACCCGACCACCGCACGCGGCACGCGGTTGCGGTCCTCGCGCTTGCCGGTCTGCGGCACGACCGGCGAAAATCCCCAGCCATAGGTGCCGCCCCACCAGCGCCCGCCCGCCGCCGATCCGATGACGCCGTCGGGGCCGACGTTGCTGGGGATGACGCCGTCATTGGCGGCCATGCGCTGCGCCCAGGCGTCGACATAGTCGAACAACCAGCCACGAAACCGGTCCTCGCCGGTCAGCAACCACGCGTTGAGCGCGAGCGACGTCGCCTGCAAGTTGAGCGGGTTGTCGCCGATTGTCTCGGTATATTCGCGATAGTGGTCGAGGAATTGCGCGTATGTATTCTCGCCATGCTCGAGCTTGAACGGCGCGGCGTCGAACGGGTCGCCCGCCCAGTCGAGCGCAGTCGCCGGGCGCATCAGCGGCCCCAGACTGCCGTTGATCAGCGACGGGATCAGCCGCCGCGCCGGGTCGTAGTTGCGCGCGACCGGATCGCGCCCGGTGTAGAAATCGGCAAACCGCCGCGCGCGCATGGCGAGCTTGGCATCGCGCGGCGTCGACAGCCCCATCAGGTTGAACGTCGTCAACCCCTCGCTGATGTGCTGCCAGTCCATCTGCGTCGGGAATTCGCGAACGTACATACCCTTGCGGCCCGCCGGGACATCGGTGGTGCGGATACGCGAATATTGCGCGAAATGCGCCTCCTGCACGCCGCGATAGAGCCGCAAAATTTCGGGATCGCCGCCGATGATGTGAAGTAGCGGCCAGTCGTTGACATGCTCGACGGCATCGTCGGGTCCGTCGTTCGCGCCCCAGCGCAGGAAAGCTTCGAGCCGATGCTCTTTATCGAAATAGCGGTCGTGGAATGTGCGCGCGGCGGGCACCTGCATCGCGATCAGCTCGCGTTGCAACTTCGCCCAGCGCGGCGGGGCCATGGGTGTCGCAATGTCGAGCTGCGGTCGCGCTGCGCGGGGGGCGGCGGGCAGCGACGCCGCGACCAGCGATAATCCTGTGCTCCCAAGGAACTGGCGGCGACTGGTCATGCGGCGGGCAATGCGTGCGCGGCGGCCTGCATCAGCCCGCGGATATGGCCATAGGCAAAAGCGAAGCTCTGCATTGCGGCTTCGGGCTTGCCGGGCACGTCGGGGACATGATCGGGCATCAGCATCCCGTCGTAGCCGACCTCGTGATAGGTCATCAGCGCGCGGTACATGTCGATATCGCCTTCGTCGGGGAAGGCTTCGCGGAACTTGCCGCGTCCGCCGACGATGTTGCGGAAATGGACGTTGAAGATTTTGCCGCGGCTGCCGAACCAGCGGATGGTATCGAAAATCTGCGTCTTCGGGTCGGGCAGGTTCTCGCTGACAGTCCCCTGACAGAAATTCAGCCCGTGATAGCGGCTCTCGCGTATCCCGACGAAGCGCTTGAGCCCGTCGATCGTGCCGAGCACGCGGTGGACACCTTGATATCCTTGCGGCGGCGTACCCGGATCGTGCGGATGGCAGGCGAGGCGGACCTTATACTCGTTGGCGACCGGCACGACGCGGTCGAGGAAATAGGCGATTCGTTCCCAGAACGCGTCCGCGCTGACGGGACCGGCCCGGGTCAGCGGTTTGTCGAGCGTGGCCGTCGCTGCATCCCATGCCCCGAATTCGGCATCGCCGCGGCCTTGGACGTGCCCCGTCCGCAGCACGCCGAGGATGCTCATATTATATTTGATGCACGGAATGCCGACGGCGGCGCAGTTGCGGATCAGCGTCTGGAACTGTTCGATGTCGCGGTCGCGCTGCGGGCTATCGGCCATCATGATCGCCGGGTTCGCTTCGCGGTCGATGTGCGACGAAGGCAGCATCACGGGGTCGAGGATGTCGAGCGACAGCTTGTGGCGGATCGCCATGTCCTTGAGCGCAGCCAGTTCCGCAACCGTCGAGGCGAGCCGCCCGTCGGACACCTTGGCCCGTGCGGCGATGTTGGTGACGCCGTATCGTGCGAAAAACGCGAAACGGTCGTCGGTGGAGGGTCCGCTCTGGCAGCCCAGCTTCATCCGCAACGGACCTCGCGCCGCATGCGGTCGCGGGGGTGCAGCGCTCGCCGAAGCGACCGCTCCTGCACCGGCCAGCGTTGCGCCGAGGCCGATGCCGCCCAAGAAATCGCGCCGATCCATCGCCGTCTCCCTTGTCATTATCGGGACAGGCTAACGCCAAACGGGGAGAGGCCGCCAATCGCGACACGCAATCGTTCGATACCGGCTGGCTATCCGTTCACCGCGTCGAGATGGCGCAGCAGTTCGCCCAGCGCGGGGTTGTCGTTCTCGCGCCGCCACGCCGCATGGAGCTCGACGATGGGGTCGGCATCCTCCAGCTCGCTGAACACGACGTCCTCGGGGTGGAGGCGGGCCGAAGACTCAGGGACGAGCGCAAAGCCCTGTCCGGCGCCGACCAGCATCAGGATCGAATGGATCTGCGCGAGATACTGGACCAGTCGTGGTTCGGCGCGCGCACTCGCCAGCAACCCGGTGATCAGGTCGTGGAAATAGCGCGCCTTGTCGGGCGCGTACATGATCAGGGGCAGGCCATCGAAATCGGCAAGGCGTCGCGGGCGGTCGGCGGCGGGGACGGAGCTGTGCGAGCAGACGATGAAGCGTTCGCGCAGCACGCGCCGCGACTCGAGTTCCGGCCGCCGCACGGGCGGACGCAGCAGCCCGAAGTCGATACGCCCCGACAACAGGCTTTCGAGCTGCTCGCCGGTGACCATCTCCTTCAGCAGGAACCGCACATCGGGCAGTTCGGCCTGCACGCGTCCGATCAGGCGCGGCAGGAAACTATAGCCCGATGCGGCGGTGAAGCCGAGCGTGACCATGCCGAGCTGCCCTTCGGCGGCGGCGCGCGCAGTGGCGACCGCGCTGTCGGTCATTTCCACAATGCGCGTCGCTTCGGCCAGGAACGCCGCGCCTGCCGCCGTCAGCTTTACCGAACGGCTCGACCGCCGGAACAGCTCGACGCGCAAGATACGCTCGAGTACCTGGATGTGGCGGCTGAGCGGCGGCTGGGTCATGTTCAGCCGTCCGGCAGCGCGGCCGAAATGCAGTTCCTCGGCAACGGCTACGAAACAGCGTAGCTGGATCAGCTCGAACATGCCGCTCTCCCGCAGCGTTATGATCCCTCAGTAGCGTGGTTTCGCCGCACTGAAAGCAGGATCGTATTTGCGCATCTGGCCCCCGTCGTCGCGGCTGCGGATGGCGATGCGGTTGAACGTGGCATGGGCACGCGCCAGCCGGTCGCGGTCGAGCGTCACGCCGAGCCCCGGGCTATCGCCGACCGCGATACAGCCGTTGGAGAATGCGATCTTGCCGCCGGTGACGACTTCGTCGGCGTCCTCGACCCATGGATAATGTGTGTCGCAGGCATAGGTCAGGTCGGGCGTCGCCGCTGCCAAATGGCTCATCGCCATCAGGCTGATGCCGAGGTGCGAGTTGGAATGCATCGACAGACCCAGACCGAATGTGCGGCACATCGCTGCCAGATGCTGGCTCGCGCGCAAGCCGCCCCAGTAATGATGGTCCGACAGCACGATCTGGACCGCGTCGATGGAAACGCTGCGCCGCAGCTGGTCGAAATCGGTCACTACCATGTTCGTTGCGAGCGGCAGGCCCGTGCGCCGGTGGAGTTCGGCCATTGCATCGAGCCCGTCGACCGGGTCTTCATAATATTCGATCAGCGGGCCGAGTTCCTCGGCACACGCCAGCGCGGTTTCCATCGACCAGGCACCATTGGGATCGATGCGAAGCGGCAAGCCGGGAAAGGCTTTGGCCAGCGCGACGATGCTCGCCACTTCGGTCGCCGGGGGCAATGTTCCGGCCTTCAGCTTGATGCTGCCGAAACCATGTGCGGCAATCATCCGCTGCGCCTGTTCGACGATCTGTGCCGGTGTGACCGCTTCGCCCCAGTCGTCGGGGGTTTCTTCCGTCTCGACATGCCGGGCGTATTTGAAAAACAGATAGGCGCTGAACGGCACCTCGCGTCGCACGGCGCCGCCGAGCAGCGCATGCAGCGGCACTCGGGCATGCTGCGCCTGCAGGTCGAGCAGCGCGACCTCCAAGGCCGAAACGCTGTTCGCGATCAGCTTGGCCGGATGCGATCCGGGTGCAAGTTCGGCCCCGGGCGCGGCTTGCGGCAAGCCGGCGACGGCCTGTTCGACCAAGCGGACCAGGCCGTTGAGATCGAAGATATCGAGGCCCGGCAGCAGCTGCGCGACCGCTTCGAATGCTGTCAGCGCAGGGGCATCGCCATAGCTTTCGCCGAGCCCGACCAGCCCCTCCCCGGTTTCGACCTCGATAATCGAGCGCAGCGCATAAGGCTCATGGATGCCGGCCGCGTTCAGCAGCGGCGGGTCGCGGAACGCGATCGGCGTGACGCGAACCCGGGTAATGCTTGGCACTTGCTTCCCCCTTTTCGCTGACTTCTATCGCTGGCTTCGATACCCGAATGACAGGGTCTGACCCCGGCATCAATGCGGAATGCCTATCGTTCGATGCTATCGCCTTGCTTGATCGGGGGCGTGCCGTTGCTAGGCGGAGCGGGTCGAATAAAGGAGCGGACCATGTCAGCCGACCGTATCGCCGAAGTCCGGATCAGCCTCGCTTTCCTGCCGCTCGCGCAGCCGATCAGCGACGCAAAGGTGCTGACCGGACGGCAGAAGCCGCTGACGCAGGTCGCGATGCTATTTGCCGAAATCACTACAGTCGACGGGCACGAAGGTATGGGCTTCAGCTATTCCAAGCGCGCAGGCGGTCCCGGCATGTACGCCCATGCCCGCGAGATCGGGCCGGACCTGGTCGGCGAAGACCCCAGTGATATTGCGCGACTGTGGACCAAACTCGTCTGGGCCGGAGCGTCGGTCGGCCGGTCGGGCCTGTCGGTACAGGCGATTGCGGCGTTCGACAATGCGCTCTGGGATTTGAAGGCAAAACGGGCAGGGCTAAGTCTCGCCAAGCTGCTCGGTGCGCAGCGTGACGGCGTACCCTGTTACAATACTTCAGGGGGGTTTCTGTCGAGCCCTATCGACGAAGTGCTCGACAATGTCGAGGCCTCGATCGCGAGCGGAATCGGCGGCATCAAGATCAAGGTCGGCCATCCCGATGCGAAAGTCGACCTCGCGCGGCTCGAAGCGGTTGCCAGGCGGATCGATGGGCGGGTCGCGCTGATGGTCGATGCCAACCAGCAATGGGACCGGGCGAGCGCACTCCGCATGGGCCGCGCGATGGAGCAATACGGGCTGGTGTGGATCGAGGAGCCGCTCGACGCCTATGATGTCGAGGGCCATGCCGCACTGGCTGCGGCACTCGATACGCCGGTCGCCTCGGGCGAGATGCTCGTCTGCGCGGCCGAGCATTTCGCGATGATTCGCAGCAACGCCGTCGATTTCATCCAGCCCGATGCGGCGCGCGTCGGCGGGATCACCCAGTTCCAGCGGGTAACCGCCATGGCGCAGGAGGCGCAGCTCGCGCTCGCGCCGCATTTCGCGATGGAACTGCACCTCCATCTGTCGGCAGCCTATCCGCATGCGGCATGGGTGGAACATTTCGACTGGCTCGACCCGCTGTTCAACGAGCGGCAGATGATCGTGGATGGCAGGATGGTCGTCAGCGAACGGCCGGGTCTCGGCGTCAGCCTGAGCGGCCAGGCACGGGCGTGGACCGTCCAGTCTTGCAGCATCGATAGCACAGGAACGCGCGACAGCGTCCATTGATACCCGCTACGGATTGGTCGATTGCCGCTGTGCATTGGACGCCGATGCGGTCCTGCGAGCAAAGCATCCTCAAACAGGCCCTAGTGGGCCGCAGGACCTTGGGGAGGTTATGATGTCGACACGGGCCGCCGTTCGAATTGCCTTGTTGTGCGGAGCGGGCGTAGTCGCCAGCCTGCCGGGTCACGCTTTGGCTCAATCGGCACCAGCGCCCGCCGAGGAGGCGGCACCGGCTGCCCCCGAAATCATCGTCACCGGCACCCGCGTGAAGCGCGACGGCTATGACGCGCCGACACCGCTGACGGTGGTCGGCGAGGAGGCGATCCGTAAGGCCGCGCCCACCAATATCGCCGATTTCGTCAATCAGCTGCCGCAGCTCGTCGGCAGCACGACGCCGCGTACGACCGCCGGCACAACCAGCCAGAGCGTTGCCGGCCTGAACCTGTTGTCGCTGCGCGGTCTGGGTTCCAACCGTACGCTCGTCCTGCTCGACGGCCAGCGCATTGCGCCATCGACGCAGGACGGGTCGGTCGACGTCAACAATGTTCCCTCGGCGCTGCTCTCGCGGGTCGATGTAGTCACCGGCGGCGCCTCGGCAGCCTATGGGTCGGACGCGGTCGCCGGTGTCGTCAACTTCATCATCGACGGCAAGTTCGAAGGTCTCAAGGCCAATCTGATGGCCGGGATCACCGACCGCGGCGACAACAAAAACTACCAGCTGAGCGCGGCATTCGGTGCCTCGTTCGCCGACGGTCGCGGCCATATCCTGGTGTCAGGCGAGCATCAGCATGAAGACGGCATCGACATTCTCGATCCCGCCACCCGCAACTGGTACAACTACACCTACCTCGTGCCGAACCCGGCCTATACGGCGACCAACGGCCAGCCGCTGCAGATTGTCACGAGCAACGTATATTACAGCTTGCTGGCGCAAGGCGGGCTGATTCTGAACACCGCGCTGCGCGGGCGGACCTTCGGCAGCGCCGGCACGCCGCGCACGTTCAACTATGGCACGCTGACCGTCAATTCCGCGATCACCAGCAGCAATTTCATGATCGGCGGCGACGTCTGGAACGAGGGCAATGTCGTCGCGCTCACACCGCGCATCGACCGCGACAATCTGTGGGGCCGGTTCAGTTACGACTTTTCCGACCTGTTCAAGCTGTCGCTGGAAGGGTCCTACGGTCGCACGCACACGATCAACAGCGCGGCCTATCAGCGCTACGCCAATGCCGCAGCGCCCTTTGCAGCGCTGTCGTTCAGCAACCCGTTCCTGCCCGCCAGTGTGCGGACACAGGCGGCCGGGCTGGGACTCGCCAACTCGACCTTCCGCTACGGCTATTCGGCGTTCGATCTGGGGCGGCCGGTCAACGACAATACGCGCCAAACCTATCGCTTCGTCGGGACGCTGTCGGGCGAATTCGCCCCCGGCTGGTCGTACAACGCCTATTACCAGTACGGGCGCACGGATCTCGAAATCAATCTGAAGAATACCACCAATCGCGCCAACATCACCCTCGCTGTCGATGCCGTCACCAATGGCAACGGCCAGATCGTCTGCCGCTCGACGCTGACCAACCCGACCAACGGCTGCGTGCCGCTCAACGTTTTCGGTATCGGCGTGGCGAGCCCTGCCGCGATCGCCTATGTGCAGGGCACGGCGTGGCAGACGCAGCAGATCACGCAGCAGGTGGCGGCGCTCGCGATCAACGGCGAACCCTTCCACACCTGGGCCGGGCCGGTGTCGCTCGCCATGGGCATCGAACAGCGCACCGAGCGCGCCGACGCGGTCGGTGACACGATCTCGCTCGCCAACGGCTGGTACAACGGCAATTTCAAGACCAACTCGGGCAGCTACCGCGTCCAGGAAGGCTTTGCCGAAGTCGTCGTGCCGCTGGCTCGCGACTCGTTCCTCGGCGACCGCCTCGACTTCAATGGCGCCGTGCGCGTCACGAAGTATAGCACGGCGGGCACTGTCACGACCTGGAAGGCCGGTCTGACCTACCAGCCGATCCCCGACCTGATGTTCCGTGCGGTCAAGTCGCGTGACATTCGCGCGCCCAGCATCACAGAGCTGTACGCGGCGGGGTCGTCGCAATCGGTCGACGTCGTCGATCCGCAACGCGGCGGCATCGTTACCCGTGTCGTGCAGGTGACCGACGGCAACACCGCGCTGACGCCCGAAAAGGCCGATACGCTCGGACTCGGCGTGGTGGTGAAACCGCGCTTCCTGCCCGGCTTCACCGCATCGTTCGACTATTACAACATCCGTCTCAACGACGCGATCACGGCCCTGTCGCCGAATGAAATTGCCGCGCGGTGCTTTGCCGGCGAAACCGTACTATGCGGCTTCATCCAGCGCGACACGGCGGGTGTCATCACGCAAATCCGGCGCGTGCCGGTCAACGTCGCCAATCTGCGCGTGCGCGGTTTCGATATCGACGCGACCTACCGGCTGCCCTTGTCCGAAATCTTTGCCAAGGCGGGTGGCACGCTGACGCTGCGCTTCCTCGCCAGCCGGGCGCTCAACTATGCCTTCACCAACAGCGGCGTGACCAATGAAGCGGTCGGCGAGAATGGCGGACCGCAGGCAAGCCCCGCCGTGCCGCGCTGGCGCACCTACAGCACGCTCGGCTATGACGATGCGCGCTCGACGTTCCAGCTGACGATGCGGACGATCAGTTCGGGCGTTTATGACGTCAACTGGAAGAGCGGCGTCGATATCGACAACAACTATATCGCGGCCGTGAAATATTTCGATCTCGCAGGCAGCTATCGCCTGTTCGGCGAGCCCCGCAAGGGTGTCGAAGCCTATTTCCGTGTCGATAACCTCTTCGACCAGGCACCGCCGGTCGTCGGAGGCAACAACGCGAGCGCCATACAGACCAACGTCGGCCTGTATGACACGATCGGTCGCGCCTATCGCATCGGCGTGCGGGTCCGTTATTGATCGTCTAACGCATGCTTCCGGGAGAGAGACGATGACGGAAGCGACACGAGCGGGGCGGGTCCGCTGGACCGTGCTGGCGATGCTGTTTGCCGTGACGGTGATCAACTATGCCGACCGCGCAACGCTGTCCCTGGCCGCCCCCTTCCTGTCGAAGGATCTGGGCATCGACAAGCTTCAGCTGGGGATTGTGTTCTCCGCCTTCGGCTGGTCCTATGTCGTCGCGCAAATCCCGGGCGGATGGCTGCTCGACCGCTATGGTGCCCGGCGTGTCTATTTCGCGGCGATCGCGTTATGGTCGCTGTTCACCGCGATGCAGGGCGGCGTGGTGTGGCTGAGCGGCGCGACGGCGATCTCCGCGCTGTTTGCCTTCCGCTTTCTCGTCGGATTTGCCGAGGCACCGTCGTTTCCGGGCAATGCGCGGCTGGTTGCGGCGTGGTTCCCCGCCAAGGAGCGCGGCACGGCATCGGCCATCTTCAATGCCGCGCAATATTTCGCGACCGTCCTGTTCGCGCCGATCATGGGCCTGATTATTGCCGGATTCGGCTGGCCCTGGGTGTTCGTGTTCATGGGCGCGTTGGGGATGATCGCATCGGCGGTGTGGCTCAAGGTCATCTTCGAACCGCGCCGCCATCCCCGGCTGGGGCAGGCCGAACTGGCGTTGATCGCCGAGGGCGGTGCGCTGGTCGATCCGGTCGAACCGACAGCCAAGGTTCCCGACGGCGACATGCGGCGCAAGCTCGGCATCCTGCTCGGCACCCGCACCTTGTGGGGCCTCTACCTCGGACAGTTTTTTATCAACACATTGACCTACTTCTTCATCACCTGGTTCCCCGTCTATCTCGTCGAGGAGCGCGGGTTGTCGGTGGTCAAGGCAGGCCTGTTCGCCACCGTTCCGGCGCTGTGCGGCTTTGCGGGCGGCGTGCTCGGCGGCATCTTCTCCGACTGGCTGTTGCGCAGGGGCGCGACGCTCACGATCGCACGCAAGGTGCCGGTGGTGGCGGGGATGCTGCTCGCGCTGGCGATCCTCGGCTGCAACTATGTCGACTCGAACCTGATGATCCTGCTGTTCATGAGCCTCGCGTTTTTCGGCAAGGGGATCGGCGCGCTCGGCTGGGCAGTGATGTCCGACGTCGCGCCGCGCGATTGCGCAGGGCTGAGCGGTGGCATCTTCAACATGTTCGGCAATATTTCGTCGATCGTCACGCCGATCGTGATCGGGCTGATCCTTAAGCAAACCGGCTCGTTCGATCTGGTATTGTCGCTGGTGGCCGCCTCGGCGCTCGCCGCCGCGCTCAGCTATCTGTTCGTGGTCGGCAAGATCGGCCGGCTGGGCGAACCAGCCTAATCCGACGCCTTGCCCATACGCGCGAGCTGGACGCGCGAGCATCCGCTCATCACCTGCATATAACGCTGGTAGCGCGCGGCCCCATAGACATAGGGATGACGCCCGCCGGTCGCGCCGTAGCGGATCAGAGCCTGCTTCTCGTTCGCCGCCATATGGACCGGGTGGTTGGTCACCAGCACATCGACGCCGGTGGCCTTGGTCAGGGCCTGCCAGCGCGCCAGCGAAACGAGCTGCTGGCGCACCGAAGCTTCGTCCTGCCCGCCGCCGGTGCCGCCCATCAGGCCTGCCATATGGCGGACGCCCTTGTCGAACACCGGGAACAGCAGCGACAAGACGCCGGGCGTATGGCCGGGCGTGACGTAAAGCCGGATGCTCGTGCCACCGAGCGCAACCGTGTCGCCGTCCTTGGCGACGATGTCACGCTTCGGGGGAACCAGCCCCGCGAATGGCCCGCCACCGCGCTGTGGACTTTCCATCATCCGCCAGTCGGCTTCGGACGCCACGATCTTGGCGCCATAGATGTCCTGCAGATACTTCGCCCCGCCCCAGTGATCACCGTGTCCGTGGGTGATCAGCACATAGCGGATGCGCTTGGGATCGAGCCCCAACTTGACCAAATTCGGCACGATGATCTCGCGCGCCTCGGCCTCGTTGTTGAGCGCATCGATCAGGATGATCCCCTCGGGCGTATCGAGGGCAAAGGCGGACACCGCATTCTGGCCGACCGAATAGAAATTGTCGAAGATTTTGGTCGCGGGTACCAGCCCGTCGTGCTGCACGCCGAACACCAGCTGGCGGTCGAGCGGACTGACCAGGCAGCGCCAGTTGAAATCGGCTTCGAGGTCGGCCCCCGCGATCTGCCGTGTCGCCGCCAGATGCCGCGCCACGCTCTTGGCGTCCTCCTGCGGGAAGTTGTTCTGGGCGGGATAGGTTGCCGGTCCGCTCTCCTTCGCCTGGCCGTTCGCCATCGCCGGACCGAGGACGGCCAATGCGGCCAGCAGGGACATCCGGTGTGTCGTACGCATTGGCATTGAACGCCCTCCTCGACGGGTGGCCCTGGCACCCTCGGCATACGAACCTATTCTTGCAAAGCGGCCCTCGCCAATGCTGGCTTCTCATCGCTCGATGCGACTCGCGGATAGGTCGGGCGAGGTACGACCGCAGTCCTCGAATGTGCGCTGCGAGTCTTCGGCCTAGCAATTATATCGAATGGAACATAATAAGAACATATGATTCGACCTTTTCCTGTCCGGCACTGTCATCGAACCCTCCCGCGCGCGGTCGGTGGCAGTGCGGCTGTCGATCCTGTGTCGTTCGGTGTCGATGGAATCGACGCGCGCATCGGTGGCGGCTTGAGGCAAAGCGCATTGCATGAGGTTTTTGCCGCATCGGCTGCAGACGGCAGCGCCGCTGCGGGCTTTGCGGTCATGATTGCCATGCGGGCCAGTGTTTCCGGCCGTCCGGTCATCTGGGTGCGCGAACAGCGTTGTGGGCCCCATAGCGGACACCTTTATGCTGCCGGTCTTGTCGAATTGGGGTTCGATCCCGACGATCTCATTTTGATCGAGGCACCCGATGTGCGGGCCGTGCTTCGCGCCGGGGCGGACATCGTCAAATGCCGACAGGTCGGCGCGGTCGTTATCGAACCCAGGGGAAAGGCACCGCTGCTCGACCTGACAGCCTCGCGCAGGCTTTCGATGGCGGCGGCGGTATCCGGCGTGCTGACATTGGTGCTGCGCGTCGATGCCGAGCCTGCACCCAGTGCCGCCCAAACGCGGTGGCAGGTGGCAGCGGCCCCTTCTTCGCCGCTTGCTGCCAATGCCCCCGGTGCACCCGCTTTCGATATCGCCCTGCTGCGCCACCGCGGCGGCATTGCCGGGTTCGAGGCCCGTCTGGAGTGGAACCGTGATACAAGAAGCTTCACGCCGCTATCTGGCGGTGTTCCTGCCGTTCCTGCCGTCGGAGCGGATCAAGCGCGAAAAGCCGCCTGACGCGCCCTTCGCGCTGGTCGAAAAGCAGCGCGGCAGCATGCGGCTGGCCGCAGTCGATATGGCGGCGCGTGCACTCGGTCTTGCACCTGGTCTTGCGCTTGCAGACGCCCGCTCCCTGCTGCCCGGACTGCTTGTTTTCGATGCCGACAGCCGCGCCGATGCGGCGCTGCTCGATTGGCTCGCCGATGCCTGCGACCGTTATACGCCGATGATTGCGACCGATCCGCCGCAGGGGTTGCTCCTCGACATAACCGGCTGCGTCCATCCATTCGGAAGCGGAGAGCGCGGGCTGGCGGACGACCTGGCAAGGCGGCTTGCTAGGCTTGGTCTGACGGCGTGCCTTTCGCTGGCGGATACGCCCGATGCGGCTGCGGCACTGGCCCGGCATGGAGGCGACGATGTGCACGCCCTTCCGGTCGCTGCACTACGCACCGACCCCGATATTCATGTCGCGCTGACGCGGGCAGGTTTGAAAGCCATCGGCGATGTCGCGCGATTGCCGTCGGCACCGCTTGCGGCCCGGTTCGGCAAAGCCCTGCCTGTTTTGCTGGCGCGCCTGCTCGGCGCGATCGACGTCCGCATCACGCCCCGCCGGAGGCTTGCCGAAATCGAGACGGAGGTGCGTTTTGGCGAACCGGTGGCGCACACCGAAATCGTGCTCGACACTATAGCCGGGCTGGTCGGGGATGCCGCCGTCACTTTGTCCGAACGCGGTGTCGGCGGGCGGCGTTTTTCGGTCGCCCTGTTCCGCAGCGACGGCCATGTCGCACGCCTGTCGGTCGAGACGGGGCAGCCGGTGCGCGACCCCGCAGTGCTCGACCGGCTGTTCCGCGAGCGGATCGACACGCTTGCGGATCCGCTCGATCCGGGGTTCGGTTATGACATGATCCGGCTGGCAGTGCATGTTGTCGAGCCGCTCGCACCCGAACAATTGCGGCTCGATGGCGGTAAAACTGCCGACCGCGAGCTGGCGGCGTTAATCGACCGGCTGGGCACACGGCTGGGGCGCAATCGCGTCCGGCGCTTTGCCTCTGTCGACACGCATATTCCCGAACAGTCGGCGCTCGAATTCCCCGCTGTCGAAACCCGCAAGACCGGTGCGTGGCCCAGGCCCGAGCCCGGCGAACCGCCGCTGCGCCCCCTGCATTTGTTCGACCCGCCGCACCGGATAGAGGTGATCGCCGAAGTCCCCGACGGGCCGCCGCGACGGTTCAAATGGCGGCGGGCGATGTACGAGGTCGCCCGGCACGAAGGGCCCGAACGCATCGCTGCCGAATGGTGGACGCGTCGCGACAATGCCGGGCTGACCCGCGACTATTACCGCGTCGAGGACGTGCGCGGCCGACGCTACTGGCTGTTCCGCCACGGCCTTTATGGCACTGAAAAGGCGCACCCTGTCTGGTATCTGCATGGGCTGTTCGCATGAGCGGTTTTGCCGAACTGGCGGCGGCGACCAATTTCTCGTTCCTGGAAGGGGCGTCGCATCCGCATGAAATGGTGACGGAGGCATTTGCCCTCGGCCATGGCGGGATCGGTATTGCCGACCGCAACACCGTGGCCGGTGTCGTCCGCGCCCATGTTGCGTTGCGCGACCTCAGGGCTGCCGGACACGCGAAAGATTTCAGACTGGTCGTCGGCGCACGGCTGTCGTTCGCCGATAATACGCCCGACATTATCGCCTATCCGACCGACCGGCGCGCTTGGGGGCGGCTGTGCCGCTTGCTGAGTCTGGGCAATTTGCGTGCGACAAAGGGCGCGTGCCAGCTGTTCTTCGACGACTTGCTGGAATGGGGGGAAGGGATGGTGTTGATCGTCCTCCCCGGCGCGTCGCGTCTTTGTCGAATCGACCGGTTGGGGGTTGTTCTTCGCCTCCGCCAACTTGTGGGCGATAACCTCTGGATCGGCGCAACCATGCACCGCAGCGGCGGCGACAGGCGTCGGCTGGCGGCTCTGCAGTCGCTGTCGGGCGAAGCAGGCATTCCTCTGCTCGCGCTTAACGCCCCGCTTTTCGCGACGCCTGCGGATCGTCCTTTGCAGGACGTCATGACCTGCATCCGCGAGAAGGCAAAGCTCGCCGACGTCGGTCGCAAACTCGCCGCCAATGCCGAACGCCACCTGAAACACGCACGCGAAATGGTCCGGCTGTTCGCAGATGCGCCTGACGCGCTAGCCCAGACTTCGGCACTTCTGGACCGGATCGACTTCACGCTCGACGACCTGCGTTACGAATATCCGCATGAGCCCGTGCCGCCCGGTTGGACGCCGATGGGCTGGCTGATCCGACTGACGATGCGCGCCGCGCGCGACCGCCACGAACGCACCCGCCTGCCAAAGAAATTGCGCGCGATGCTCCGCGAGGAATTCGGCCTCATACGCGACCAGAATTATGCCTATTATTTTCTGACCGTTCACGATCTCGTCCGCTTCGCGCGCGAGCAGGAGCCGCCGATCCTGTGTCAGGGCCGGGGTTCGGCGGCGAATTCGGTGGTGTGTTTCATGCTGGGGATAACTTCGGTCGATCCGGTTTCCCATAATTTGCTGTTCTCGCGCTTCGTCTCGGCGGACCGCAACGAGCCGCCCGATATCGATGTCGATTTCGAGCATGAACGCCGCGAGGAAGTGATGCAGTACGTCTATCGTCGCTATGGCCGCCATCGCGCCGGGATCGCCGCGACGATCGCGCATTACCGTCCGCGCAGTGCGGTGCGCGAGGTGGGCAAAGCGCTGGGGATGACCGAGGACGTGACGGCACGCCTCGTTTCGACAGTATGGGGCAGTCACGCCTCGACGATGGACGGGAAACGCATCGCCGAAACCGGGTTCGACCTGGACAATCCCGAAATCGCACGGCTGAACATGCTTGTCGGACGCTTGTTGGGCTTTCCGCGCCATCTCGGCCAGCATGTGGGCGGTTTCGTGCTGACCCATGACCGGCTCGACGAGACGGTGCCGGTCCACAATGCCGCGATGCCCGACCGGACCTTCATCGAATGGGACAAGGACGATATCGACGCGCTGGGATTGATGAAGGTCGATGTGCTCGCGCTCGGCATGCTGACCTGCATCCGCAAATCCTATGACCTGATGCGGCAGCACGGGCTTGGCGATCACACGCTCGAAGTCGACCTCGATTCGAGCGATCCGGCAGTCTATGACATGCTGTGCAAGGGCGACAGTATCGGCGTGTTCCAGGTCGAGAGCCGCGCGCAGATCAACATGCTGCCGCGCCTAAAACCAAAAAACCTCTACGACCTGACCGTGCAAGTCGCGATCGTGCGGCCGGGACCGATCCAGGGCGACATGGTGCATCCCTACCTCAGGCGGCGCTCGGGTATCGAGAAAGCCGAATTCCCCTCTCCCAAACCACCGCACGACCCCGACGAGCTGCGCACCCTGCTCGGCAAGACCTATGGCGTGCCGCTGTTCCAGGAACAGGCGATGAAGCTCGCGATTGTCGCGGCGGATTTCACGCCGTCCGAAGCTAACAAACTGCGCCGCGCGATGGCGACGTTCCGCCATGTCGGTGGCATGGACAAGTTTCAGGAAAAGCTGGTCGGCGGAATGGTCGCGCGCGGCTACGAACGCGCCTTCGCCGAGCGCTGCTACAAGCAGATCGAGGGGTTCGGTAGCTATGGCTTTCCCGAAAGCCATGCGCTGTCGTTCGCGCGGCTGGTCTATGTTTCGTCGTGGATCAAATGCCACCATCCGGCAGTGTTCGCCTGCGCGCTGCTCAATTCGCAGCCGATGGGTTTCTACGCCCCCGCCCAGATCGTTCGCGATGCGCAGGAACACGCAGTCGAGGTTCGCACGATCGACGTCAATGCGAGCCTGTGGGACAACGGTCTGGAATTTTCTGAGGGGCCGGATATGCCCGCGCTCCGTCTCGGCCTGCGCCAGATCGACGGGTTTCGCGAGGAATGGGCGAACCGGGTTGTGCTCGGCCGACCTTATGACAGTGTCGAGACATTGGCCCGCCGGGCCTGCCTGCCTGCCCGGGCGCTGCGGCTGCTTGCCGACGCCGATGCGCTGGGATCGCTCGACCTTGGCCGGCGCGCCGGGGGCTGGGATGTGCGGCGCACGCACAGCGACGTGCTGCCCTTGTTCGCTGCCGCAGATGCCCGCGAGCTGGGCGAAGAACCTGCCTTCACCCTGCCCGAGATGCCGGCGGGCGAGGAAGTCGCCGCCGATTACCAGACCATCCGCCTGTCGCTGAAGGGGCATCCGATGGCGTTCTTGCGCGACGGTTTCGCGGCGGAAAACGTACTGAGCTGCGCGCAAACCTCGGCTGCGAGAAATGGTGCCCGCGTCAAGACCGCCGGAATCGTCCTCGTCCGTCAACGCCCGGGCAAAGGCAACGCAATCTTCGTGACCATCGAGGACGAAACCGGCGTCACCAACATCGTCATCTGGGCGCGGTTGTTCGAAACATTGCGGCGCGAAGTGATGGCCGCGCGCCTGATGCTGGTCGAGGGTGAAGTACAGCATAGTCCCGAAGGCGTCGTCCATCTGATGGCGACCAAGATCCAAGACCGCACGGCGGCGTTGCGGTACCTGTCCGAGGCGCATGACGCGAATCCCTCGATGTCGCGCTCCGACGCGTTTCTGCATCCGCAATACCCCCGCCACGGCCATCCCCGCGATGTGCGTATTTTGCCGAAATCGCGGGATTTTCACTGATGATGCGATGCCCGGTCTCTTGGCCGGACTTCCGGAAACCCGGAGCGGGCGCACGCACCGGCTAGGCAAATTTTGTGCCGTTGCGGCGTTTAGGCGCTTGCTCCCGCAAGGGCGCGCCGCCACAACCGGGACAATCGGTACGGGGGTCGTGTGGCAGGTGTCGGACCAGGAGTAGGGAGTGCGGCGGAGCGTGCAGCGATCGATGGCCGCTTCGATGCCGCGCACCGCGCGCTGATCGCCGACAAGAGCATCCAGTTCGATCTGGCGCCTATGGCTTCGCGCACCCCGCCGAAACTGCCCGAATGGCTGCGCTGGATCGGCGATTTCCTGCAATGGCTGTCCCCGGCTTTCCCCTATATTTTTTGGGGCGCGATCATCCTGGCGGTGCTGACAGTGCTCTATTTCGTGCTGTCGAACGTCGACGGGTTCGAATGGCCGTGGGCGCGCGGATCGCGAGACCGCAACGCTGTGATCGAAGAGGACTGGCGGCCCGAAGAGGGTGCCGCGCGCGCGTTGCTCGCGGAAGCCGAGGCGCTGGCGGCGCAGGGCCGATATGCGGAAGCCGCGCGGTTGCTGCTGCTCCGGAGCGTCGAGGATATTTCGCGCCGCCTGCCCCAATTCCTGAAACCCTCGCTGACTGCACGTGACATTGCTGCCGCCCAGGAATTGCCGGGGGCGGCCCGTCCCGCGTTCGATGCCATTGCCCGCGTCGTCGAGGTCAGCGCCTTCGGCAGCCGGTCGGTCAACGAGGCCGCCTGGGCCGAGTGCCGCGCTGCCTATGCCCGCTTCGCCACGCCCGCGACCTGGAGTGCGGCGCATGGCTGACCGCAGCGCTGCCGATAATCCGTTCTCGGTAAGGACGGTGGCGATTATCGTTCTCGGCGGCGTGCTGGCGTTCCTCGGTTTCCTGTTCCTCATGGCTTATGCCCCGCAGATCAGGGCGCGCGGCGACAGCGGCGCACAGCCGATGTCGAAATCGGCCGTCGGCTTCTACGGCTTGTACAAGCTGTCGGAAGCGACGGGCCGGCTGACCGAGCTGGGAACCGACGAGGCCCACTGGTCGGCCACGGGGTTCGTCATCGTCACGATCCAGCCTGACACCGATCTCGAACGGCTGAAGCGGCTGGTTGCCGCGCGGCGTGCGGTCGATGGCACAAAAACCCTCTATATCCTGCCCAAATATCTGACTTTGCCGAGCTTTACCCGGTCTGGATGGGTCCAGAATATGGGCATGCTCGACCCCGAATGGTCGAAGGAACTGCTCGCCGTGTTCGGCCGCATCGCCTTTGCCGAGGAGAAGTCGCCCAAGGGCAATCGTATCATCGGCGTGGCAGACGAGGAAATGGCGGGGATCGACATTCCGGCGCCGTCGGCAACGCTGCACTATATCGCCAAAGGCATGAAGCCGGTGTTGATCGACAGCGGCGGCGAGGTGGTGATGGGCAGGACCGACCTCAACAACGGGGCTGCCGACTATATCCTCGCCGATCCCGACATCCTGTCCAATCAGGGGCTGAAGTCGCCCGAGGGCGCGCGAGCGGCGCTCGCCGTCGTCGATGCGCTCCGTCACGACACGAAGGATTCGGTGGCATTCGACATGGTGCTCAATGCATCGGGATCGCGCAATTTGTTGCAGCTGATGTTCGAACCCCCATTCCTTGCGCTGACGCTTGCGGTGCTGGCGGCGGCACTGTTGGTCGGTATCCACGCCTTCGGGCGGTTCGGCCCGGCTGTTCCCGAGCCGCGCGCGATCCCGTTCGGCAAGCGCGCGCTCGCCGACAATGCTGCGGTACTCATCGCGCGGGCGGGTGCCGTAAAGCGTCTGGGTGACCGTTATGTCGCGATGATCCGTGAAACTGCCGCCACTGCGCTGGGCGCGGGCGCGCTCGACCCCGAAGCGCAAGAGCGGTGGCTCGCCGGTCTGCCGTCCCTGCCCGGGGCCGATTTCGCGACGCTGGCGGCCCGGACCCGCGCCGCGCCCAATTCCGACGCGATGCGGTCCGCCGCCCGCGCCCTGCATGACTGGAGAAACGAGGTGGTTCGTGACCGTTGAAGACGTAAAGGCGCTGGGCGCGAAGATCAGGGGAGAGGTCGGCAAGGCGATCACGGGGCAGGACGGCACCGTCGACCTGTTGCTGATCGCCCTGTTCGCGCGCGGACACATTTTGCTCGAGGGGCCGCCGGGGACCGCCAAAACGTTTCTTGCGCGCTGTTTCGCCCGCGCGACGGGCCTCGATTACGGACGTATCCAGTTCACCCCCGACCTGATGCCGGGCGACATTGTCGGTGCCAACCTGTTCAATTTCCAGACGTCCACCTTTACGCTGACCAAGGGGCCGATCTTCACCGAATTGCTGCTCGCCGACGAGATCAACCGCACCCCGCCGAAAACGCAGGCCGCGCTGCTCGAGGCCATGCAGGAACGCTCGGTGACTTTCGACGGGACTACGCATCCGCTGTCGGCAAACTTCATGGTGGTCGCGACGCAGAACCCGATCGAGCAGCAGGGCGTCTATCCGCTGCCCGAGGCGCAGCTCGACCGTTTCCTGTTCAAACAGGTCGTCGAATATCCCGACGCCGAAGAGGAAGTCGCCATTGTGACGCGGCACGGCAGCCGTTTCGGCGCGCCGCAGGTCGAGGAATGGGGGATCGGCGCGGTCGCCGATGCGGCGGCACTAGATGCGGCGGCAAACGCGGTCGCGGGCGTCGGGCTGGTCGACGATGTCGTGCGCTATATCGTGCGGCTGGTCCGCGCGACCCGGGAAAGTGCCTCGCTCGAAACCGGGGCCAGCCCCCGCGCCGCCGCGATGCTGGCCAGTGCCGCCCGCGCCCGCGCGGCGCTCGACGGGCGCGACTATGCAATTCCCGACGATGTGAAAGCGCTTGCGCTGCCGCTGTTGCGCCACCGCGTCATCCTGTCGCCCGCCGCGCAGATCGACGGCAAGCGGGTCGAAGCGGTCGTCGCCGACCTGATCGCGCAGGTCGAGGCACCACGGTGAGCGCACCATGATCTACCCTTCCGGTCGTGCTGCCGTGCTGGCCGCTGCCAGTGCGGTCCCGGCGATTGCAGTTGCGGTGCTGGTTCCGGCCTATTGGTACGCAGGGCTGGCGGTCGTGTTGCTGGTGCTGGCGCTGACGCTTGCCGATGCGCTCGGTACGCCGGGCGCAAGGTCGCTGACGGCGACGCTCGATGCACCCGCTGCGGTGTTCGTGGGGCAGGATGTGGCGCTGGGAATAGCCGCACGCGTCGGGAGCGGACGCCGGTTCGAGGTCGCGATCGAACATGATGCGCGGCTGGCACCTACGGATTCCGCGCGCGGGCCGGTCGATGCGTCCGGGAAGATGACCTTTACCGCTGTCCGGCGCGGAGCCGCCGTCGTCGACGCGCTGTGGCTGCGCTGGCCGGGGCTGTTCGGGCTCGTCTGGCGGCAGAAGCGCGTCGAACTCGACCGCAGCATCGCGGTGCTGCCCGACGTCCGCCCCGCCCGGACCGAGGCGCTGCGCCTGTTCCGCCGCGATGCGAGCTTTGGCGAACTCGTCCAGATCGATACCGGTGCCGGCGGCGAGTTCCAGGCGCTCGCCGAATTCCGCCAGGGCATGGACCGCCGCGCGATCGACTGGAAAGCGAGCGCGCGCCATTCGGGGCTGATCGCCAAGGAATACCGCACCGAACGCAACAACGACATCGTGTTCGCCGTCGATGCGGGGCGGCTGATGTGCGAGCCGGTCGATGGCATCCCGCGCATCGACCGCGCGATCTCCGCCGCGCTGACTGCAGCGTTCGTCGCACTGAAACTCGGCGACAAGGTGTCGCTGTTCGGCTTCGATGCGCGCCCGCGCATTTCGACTGGGTCGGTATCGGGCGTCGCCTCGTTCGCGACGTTTCAGGGGTTGGCCGCCGAACTCGATTATTCGAACGAGGAAACCAACTTCACGCTGGCGCTGACCACCCTTGGGTCGCAGCTCAAGCGGCGGTCGCTGGTGCTGGTGTTCACCGATTTTGCCGACCCGACCAGTGCCGAACTGATGCTGAAGACGGTCGGTCGTCTCGCCGAGCGCCACCTCGTGCTGTTTGTGCTTATGGAGGACGTCGAGTTGCAGGCGATGGCCGACACCGCACCCGAACACAGTGCCGATGTGTCGCGCGCGGTGATCGCAGCATCGATGCTGCGCGAGCGCAAGATCGTGGTTGCGCGGCTTCAGCGGCTGGGCGTCCATATCGTCGAAGCGCACCACGACCGGATCGGGAGCGAACTGGTCAACGCCTATCTCGGGCTGAAGCGGAGGAACCTGTTGTGAGCCAGGATTCTACGTCGTTCCGTGCCGAACGCGAGGGCGACTGGCAGCGGCTGGAAGCCATGCTCAAGCGCATCGAGGGGCGCAGCCCGCGCGCGCTCAGCGACGACGATCTGCTCGACCTGCCGCTGCTTTACCGCTCGACCTTGTCGTCGCTGTCGGTCGCGCGCGCGACGGTGCTCGACCGCGCGCTGATCGATTATCTCGAAGCGCTTTCCTTGCGTGCCTATCTCGCCATCTATGGCGCGAGCGGCGGATTCGGGCGGCGGATCGCGCGTTTCTTTCTGACCGACTGGCCCGCCGCGATGCGCGCGTTGTGGGTCGAGACGCTGGTAGCCATTGCCGTCCTCGCTGCCGGAACGGCGGCGGGCTTCCTGCTCGTCCAGAGCGAGCCCGGCTGGTTCGATTCGATCGTCGGCAGCGCAATGGCGGGCGGCCGCGGCCCCTATGCGAGTGCCGAAACACTCAAGAGCATCCTCTACACCGATGGCAAGGGGCAGGATGGGCTGAAGTTCTTCGCGACTTACCTGTTCACGCACAATGCCCAGATTTCGCTCGCCTGCTTCGCGCTGGGCTTCGCATTCGGCGTGCCGACCTTGTTTCTGGTCTTCTACAATGGCGCGGCACTGGGCGCGATGCTTCAGATCTATGCGGCCAAGGGTCTGGCAATCCCCATGATCGGCTGGTTGTCGATCCATGGCACGACCGAACTCTTTGCAATCGCGCTCGCGGCGGCGGCGGGTCTGCACATCGGCACCCGCATTGCTTTTCCCGGCGCGCGCACACGGATGGCCGCCGCGGCCAAGGCAGGACGCACATCGGGCACCGCGATGATCGGGGTGATCCTGATGCTGGCGGTGGCCGGTTTGCTCGAGGGCGTGGGGCGGCAGACGATCAATACCGACTGGATCCGCTTTGCCATCGGTGGCGGGATGCTGCTGTTCTGGCTGACCTATTACTACGGGATCCGGCTGCGCCATGGCGACTAGAGCTGCCAAGCCGGTAAAGCCCCGCGACTTGCGGCGTCGACTGGTGACGCCCGAGGGGGTCGATCTGGGCGTCGTCATCGGCGACACCGGCCAGCGAATCGGCGCATTCCTGCTCGACATGATCGTGATGCTCGCGCTGATGATCGTGCTGAGCATCGCCGCCGGTTATGCCGCCGCCAGCAACAAGGCGGGCGACGAGATGGTGGGCGTCGTCTGGCTGCTCGGCTTTTTCCTGATCCGCAATTTCTATTTCATCGCGATGGAATTGCGCCCGCGTGCGGCAACGCTCGGCAAACGCTGGATGAAGCTGCGCGTGGTTGCGCGCGATGGCGGTCGATTGACGGCGGACGCGGTGGTCGCGCGCAATTTGATGCGCGAGGTCGAGACGTTTCTACCGCTGACGATGCTGATCACCGGCCTGTTCGCGGGCACGGTCGATGCGCTGACCGGCTGGCTCGGCTTTATCTGGACCGGCGTGTTCCTGTTTTTCCCGTTCTTCAACAGGGACCGGCTGCGCGTCGGCGATCTGCTCGCGGGTACCTGGGTCATCTGCACCACCCGCGACAAGCTCGACCGCGACCTGACGACAATGCCGACCGTGGCGGGATTCGTCTTCACTGCCGAACAGCTCGATGCTTATGGTGTGTACGAACTCGAAACCCTCGAAGGCGTGCTGCGACGGAGCGAGGCTGCGGCCAAGCTGACGGTCGCACAGGCGATCATCGACAAGATCGGCTGGCCGACCGAAGTCACCGACATCGACGGGTTTCTGACCGCCTATTACACGCAGCTGCGGGTGCGGTTGGAGAAGCGGCTGCTGCTGGGAAAGCGGCGGGCGGACAAGCACGATGTGGGGGCGTAAGCCTTGAGTTGCCACGGCGACACCGCCGGAATCGACGAGGGCGGGCCACTTCTGTGCCCCGCCCTCACGCTCCAAACCGGACTCGAACCGGACGGCACCAAAGTTTTGTATTTGCCATTGTAAATTGAAGCGAGAACAGAATAGTCGGTCGGTGCGTCATCGGCAAGCAAAAGCCGCGCTGTTTTGCCCTTCATCCTTCGAAAAAAAGAAGTAATCGGCCCGTAAACTCTCTGCTGGACACATCCATGCCGGACATCGGTCAGGACGGACGGTTGAACCGCTTTTCGGTCCAGGGTGGCACCCGCATGACGAGTGCCGGATCGACGCCGTCGACCAGATTGTCGGCGACCAGCCAGAGATAGCGTTTCCACAGGCCGTCATCGACCGGGTCGGAAGGCTTTATCCGGATACCGAGCGACGCAACCTCGATGCGGTTCTCCGCCACGACCAGATAGCGGCCGAGCTTGCCCCATACCCGGATGCCCTGCGCGTAGCGGTTCTTCATCGGGGTGGCGAACCAGTCGATGTTGTTGCGCTCGATCCGCACCGTATCGGCATTGCCGACGAACAGCGCACAGCCCGCGTAGACCTTTTCCGCCGGTTTGCGACAGGCGAGATGATTGCGGCTGACGGTAACCCGGCCTGCGCTCACCACGGTGTTGCGCGTATCCACGCTGGTGCCGATATGGACCCCGCGCACGAAACCGCTGGTGATATTTCCCGTCACCGTCACGTCGTCGAGCACGCCGCCGCCGCAGGTGATCGCCTGCCGCCCGAACGACGGCAGCGCCTTGGCAAAACCGGTGAACCAGTTCTTCGCGCTGGGCAGCCGGTCGCGGAACTTCACGTCGGCGATCATCCTTACCGCCAGCCGACGCAAGTGATTGCCGAGTTCGGCAGCATCGGTCGGCGGTTTTTTCGGCGGGACGATCGCCATTGCCGACCGCCAGTCCTGCTGGTCGACGACCGAGTCGAACACCAAGCCGACCTGGCCGACCGATACCGAAACCTTGCCCGCGTCGCCGCGTTCGGCGCGGTCCTTGCGTCCGAACTGGACATCGTCGGCGACGACCAGCGCCCGCTTGACGTCCCTGCCCAGCGGGTTGGTATTTCCCCCGGCGTTCTCGAGCCGACGCACCGTGCGTTCGAAGCTGGCGAGCAAGGTCGGATCATCGGTCACGGCTTCGAGCAGCGCGCGCACCGCCGTCTGGAAATCGGCCATGGCCGTGCGCGCGGCGGGTCCGAGCGGGCGCTTCTTGAGCAACAAACTCCATTCGCGCTGTGGCACGGTCGAGCGGAAGGTAGCGATGAACGGGCCAGCGGCGATGGTCCGGATATTGTCACCGATCACCAGGCCGCCCTCCTTCACGCCCGAAATCAGCTGATCGAGCAGCTTTGCACGCCAGAACCTCGCCCCCAACAGCCGTTCGAACGACAAGCGGCGACTGCGCGGCGCGATGTCGATTTCATTGTCCTCGATCAGGCAGCGTGCGGCATCGGTGACGAGCACCCCGTCCTGTCCATAACCTGCGATCATCCGGTTCCGCAGGATACCAACCGATTTGAGCGGCGCCTTGGCACTGCCGCGCACGGTCAGGCAGGTCCGTTCGGGGGTGGCGCTGCCGCCGCACGTAAACTCGGCATCGCTGATTGTGACCACCGGGCAGTCGAGCACCGTTAACGCCCCCATGCGTTGCGGACGGATGCCGGGCCGCCAGTTGACCTCGCCGCCGTCAGGCGCGCTGAACGCAATTTCGCGCACGCTGATGCTCGCGCATTTGCTGAACCGGATCGCGCATTCGCCCTTGGTCGCGACGATGGTCGTGCCGCTGCCGGCGCCGTGCAGCGTGATATGACCGAGACCTTCGAGATCGACTTGTTCGGCTGTCGCGAACCGCCCGCGCTGGAAACAGATGGCGGCATTCTCGCCGGGCTTGATCGCTTTGAGCAGGGCAACCCAGTCGCTACCTTCGACTACGACATAGGTCGAACAGCCTGCTTCCTTGAGCGCGACCAGCTTTTCGATCGCTTCCTGGACCGTATCGGCCCCCGCGAGTGCGGGGACATTGGCCGGGTCGAACGAGACCTGCGATGCGCGGCTGATGCTTGCCGAAAACTGGATCGGCAAATGGGTCGGAGTCCCGGCGGCGTCGAGCAGTCGCGCTTCGACCCGCTGCGTCTGGGTGGCGGCATCGAGCGACCAGGTGACGCTGGCCACGCCATCCGCTCCGGTCGCAACCTGCAGCACGGTCAGGTTCTGGACCCCATCGCCGACCTTGCCGGTGCCGGTGGTGACCCTGAACTCAACCTTGGCGCCGGCGACCGGAGTCTTGCCGCGCACGACCCCGACTCGTAGCGGCGAGGCGAGCGCGGTCAGGTTCGCTGTATTGGCCGGTTGCGGCATTGCCTCCTGACCGTCGCCGCCGAGGTACAGGAAGCTGCGCTGGAGCGTCAGCGGCGCGAACGGCGGTCGGCAATCGGTGACTGTCCACGATGCGCCCGCCAGGGTCGCCAATCCCAGTGCCGAATAATGATGCTGGATGCCCTGCGGCAGCCGCAGCGCCGGGCCGCCAGTGGCCGAATCGCGCGGCCATTCGATATCGGCGACCAGCGACCGTGCGGGAATGGTCCAGTAGTCGCCAGTGGCAAAGCGCCCCTCGGCGAGCTGGACCTCGACCCCGGGTTCGAGCGCGAGCCAATTGGCGTTGGCGACCGCGACCGGCTGCCCGCCTTCCCAGCGTCGCACGATCCCTTTCGACGGCAGGAGCGTGGTGTCGGGCGCGCCATTGGCGGTGAGTTCGAGCAGCGTGTCGGGGTCGAGCAGCTTGTCGAGCGACAGCCGCGTGCCGTTGACATCGGAAATCCGTCCGAAGAAGCCGCCTTTGCCCGAAAGGACGCGCGCCTCGTCGAGGATTTCGATCCAGTCCTGCCGCTGCAGGCTGGTGACCTCGTCGGGGCCGAGCGTATCGACGACGATCTTGCCGCTATCGATCGCCGAATAGGCCGAGCGGTGCGATGCATTGTCGATCGACCATTTGAGCCTGACCTTGCCCGAGGCGATCGTGCCGCCGTTGTGCACCTCGACCCGGTACAAATGGTTGTCGAGCCGCCGATAGCCGCCAATAGCGGGCAGCACGCATGGGTCGCCGCCGAGCTGCACTGTCGTCGACCGTGCGGCGAGCCGACCCCGTGGACCGGGACCGAAGGGGGTCCAATCGGGTCCGAAACTCTTGCAACTCACCGGCTGTGCGGCGGCACCGCTGGCGATCAGGTCGGCGACAGCCGCGATCCGCACTTGCCACAACAGCTTGTCGCGCATCGCCGTATCGGGGCCGCCGAACGCGGTTTCGCGGATCGCGGGATCCTCGATGGCGCCGACCGGACGTTCCCATACATCCAGATACACCAGATATTGGGCGGCCTGGGCGGGCATTGCCTGCGATGGAAAGTGCGGCTGGCTCTCGACGCTGTACCAGCGCACGGCGCTGACTTGGTTGTTTGCCGACAGCGCCGCAGCGCATTTCACCAGTTGCAGTCCGGCGGCATCGTCGGCGAGCAACTCGCTGACGCGCACCGCCTGCGCCGGACTGTTGCCCGCCAGCACCAGATAGTGACCGACCGCCAGCCGCTCGCCTGCGGTGACTTTCCATTGGGTATTGGCGCCCGCACCGCTCGCCCGTTCGAGCGATATCGCAGGCCCTGGCGCATTGACGATGCGAATGCCGTCGAGAAACGCCTCGCCGGTGCCGACCAGCAGTGCAGCGGCACCGGCGCCCGGCTGGATCGCAAAGCCCGGGTCGGTTTCGGGAAAGCCGCTCGCGCCGATGACCGCGCGCGTCGTGCTGCGTTCGGCATGGCGGGCGATATCGCCCTCTTCGTTCCAGTCGGCATCGGTGAACAGGCGGCCCTGCTGCATCCGCACCGCGCTGTACCCCTTGGCGGGATCGAAGGTGTTGCGCGAGAAATCACCGGTCATAGCTCGATCCTCAGTCTGTATAAATTGCTGCCGCGGTCAGGCCGAACGGCAGATATTCGTCGATCACATCGGCAAGGTTGCTGCGGCGAAACGGTTCGCCCAGTGCAAAGCCCGCACCCATCTCGGCACCGTCGTCGCCCCCGCTGCGGATGGTTTCGGGACAGGTCAGCGCCAGCCGGGCAAAGGCGGCATCGCCCCAGCGGACGCTCGAAAAAATCGGGCGCTGAAGCCTCGCGATGTCCTGTTGCTCGGCGGCGGTCAGCGGCGCAGCGGCCTGCTGCGCTGCCTCCAAGGCAAGTTCGGGCTGGCAGCGGAAGCGTCGCGCCAGCCGCGAGCCCGGCGGCGCATAGCAGAAGCGAACGCAACCGCGCTGGCGCTGGGCGGCGCGGGCAACGCCGAGGAACAGGCTGTTTCCGGCTTCGATCGACCGCGTTTCGCACCGGCCGAAGACCGTCGAGCGCTGGATATCCGCATCGGTTTCGGCGCCGTCGACCAGCAGGGGCAGCGCGGCCGGGTCGACCGACAGATCGGTTCCGGCACCGACGATCGAATCGGCGATCATGAGACCGCCCGCCGCCGCCCCGAGTTTTAACGCCCCCACGCAGCACGCGCCGAGATCGAGCGCCAGCCCTTTGTTGTTCGCCTCGACCCGGACATTGCCGGTCAGGCCTGCCAACGCGGCACCGACCGTGCAGTTGCGGAGCACCAGCCGCCCGAGATCGCCGTCCTTTACCCGGACGCTCCCTTCGATCAGCAGGCCGTCGAGGACCAATGTGCCCGGGGTTTCGCTACCGCCCGCAACGCTGCCCTGCACGGCCAGATCGCTCGCGAGATGCGGCCAGGTGCCGCTGGCGGCGGGGGCGTCGAGTGTCGAGGAAACCGGGCTGGCCGCTGCGACGATGGCGAGCCGGGCATTGCCGGGAATCTGGATAATGCGTGTCGGGGTGTGCAGATTGTCGGTATAGCTGCCGTTGTCGAGGATGGTGATGATGCCCCGGCTGCCCGACGTCGCCTGCTGGTTCCATTCCTTGATCGCAGCCGCAAGCGTAGGATGGACCGTCACGTCGTAGACGTGGTCCGCTGTCAGTTCGGTCGCGCGCAGCGACACCGCCACCCGCCACGGCAGCGGCTCGCCGGCCACAAAGAAATCTTGCGCCCAGCCATCGACCGAAGCGGTGCGGTCATAAGGGCCACCGCCGATGTCGAAGGCCCCGCCATAGGCATGCACCGTCTCCAACTTTTTGCCTTCGTCGCTACTGTGCAGCGACAGACGCCCCAGTTCGGGGTCGAAGCAGACCTCGCCCGGATTGTCGGGCCGCCGCCACTGGGTCTGGCCGCCGCCGTCGACCCAGGTTTCGAGCGCGCAGCAGCACAGTTTTTCGGGCGGCACCGTTTGGCCGTCGAGCCGGACGCGCAGCACGGGTTCGTCGTCGAACCAGATCGAGCTGTCGGCGCTGCCGTCCTTCAGCGCTTCGAGGCTGCGGTAAATGCGTCGCCGGTCGAGCGGGGCAGGGACCACCCGCTCGGTCACCCGCGCGGCAATCGAGACATCGGCTTTGGGTGGATTATGGAGCGGGCGGTCGCGACCGATGCGGTCGAACGTCAGCAGCCCCGGCCCCAGTGCCGTCGCTCTTGCCAGCGGCCCGCCGACATAGCCCGCCGGAGCGTCGAACACGAAGCCGAGCGGATAGGCGTCGAGCCGCCAGGCGAGCAGGCCGATATGCGGAATATTGTAACGCCCGGTCCATGACGATGCCGTGCCGACCCCGGGGGCATGGCACAGCGGATCGAACGGGCGATGCGCCAGCCGTGCCGTTTCCGCATCGCGCACCGAGGCGAAGGCCGGTGCGTCAGGCCGGATGTGGTTGACGTGTTGGCTGGTCGCCAGCTTTTGGAAGAATTCGACCGCTACGATCGGCCAGCCCGTGGCATCGCGCGCGATCTGTTCGATCACCGCGACCGTGCCCTTGGCCTGCCGGTAGCCGAGCGTGTTGGCGACATAGGCACGCAGACCCGCTTCGCCGTCGCCGAACGACCGGAGCGCCCGCGCGCCGACCAGATCGGCAATATAGGGAATGACCCATTGCTCGCAGGTTTCGATGAACCAGTTGTCGTAAAGTTGGTCGATGTCGCGTTCGACCAGCGCAAGTTCGCCCGCGAGCAATTCCATCAGCGCTTGCAGCGGGCGTCCCTGATCGGCGTCGCGGTTGCGGAAATGGTCCGGCAACAGCGTGTAGAGGTCGGGTGCGGGCCGGTTATGCATGGGCGGGCTCCATGGTCAGGCCGATCCCCGAAGGAAGAATGGTCAGCAATTCGGCGGGTTGGAGCGTCACGCCAGTGCTTGTGGCCAGCGCCTGCGCCGGTGCTGCCGTCAGGATGGTCGCCAGTGTCGAGCTGCCGCCGCTGCCGTTGAGTTCGATCCGCGACAGGATATCGACATCGACGCCGACAACCCCCGGTACTTGTTGCAGGGTGCTGGTCACTTCTGCCGCGCTGACCGGCTGGGCGATGCCGCGCGCGGCATAGCCGAACCCGTCGAGCAACGCCTGCTGGGCGTCGGCCTTGACCAGATCGGCAAGATAGTCGGGGTGATATTGGAGGCAAGCCGCGACCTGGAAATAGCGACGCAGACACTGCGCCACGACCAGCGGGTTGCGGGCATCGCGGAACTGTTCGAGCGAGGCGATCAGGTCGAGCAGCGTTTGCGCCGATGGATCGAACTGCGAATCGCTTTCCGGGCTGACCGAAAGATGCGCCAGCCGGTGCTGGCCCGACCACAGCGCATCGACGCGGGCCTTGCCGATGCCGGGATAGGTTTCGGCATAGTCCTGATAATCGCGCAGCGACACGATGCGCCCGAGCGTGCGGACGCTGCGCGGCGCACTCAGGCGGATTTTGTCCGAGGTTTCCGCCTCCGCCGATCCGGTTGCTGGTGCGGGATTGTACACGCTCCGCAGGCCCAGCGGGCGCGTCTTTAGCTGCGTAATCGCCTCGTCGCCGACTTCGCCCGACAGGCCGCTGCCGGCGCGATAAGTTGCCGCGACATTGTTGGTCCCGGTCGGCAGCCGCCGGCCATGGACGCCGTCGCCGAACCATACCCAGCTCGATCCGTCGTCCTCGCGGCGCACCATATAGACCGCATCTTCTGGACCGGCATCATACAACGCGCCGACCTCGTGCCACAGCACTTCGTCGATGCGGATTTCGAGCGTCGAGGCGCGCCCGCTTGCGGTTGCCGCCGAGACATAGGTGAGCGGCGCCTTGGCGAGCTTGAAATTCTGGTTGGTGCGCGACGCCTCGCCCGAACCCAGCAACTCGGTCTGGGTCTCGCCATGCGTGGCGCGCGCCATATTGGCGTTGAGCGTGACGGTCGCGCGCAGATAGGAATTGGCCAGCCCGCTATCGACGAGCAGCCGGGTATGCCCGCCAATATGAAAAACATCCTCGGCGATCAGCGCCTCAGCATCGGTAATCCCGGCCAAGTCGCTGCGCTCGCCGCGGATCGAAATGGCCTGTCCGGGCTTGAGGTCGAGGAACAGCCCGTCGAGGTCGATGGTCGTTTCCCCCGCATTGACCCCGTCGCGGATCGGGGTGCCCGCCGTGACGAGCGCTTCGCTGGCGCAGAAACATTTGCTCGTCCGGTTACGGAAATTCGCGTCGTTGGCGGACGGGGAGAAAGCGGTGTTGTCGGGCGTGTTGAACAACAGCCCGGTGACCTTGGCCGACATCGCATAATCGGCGCGCGACAGGGTCTGCGCGCCGGCCACGCGCAGCACTTTGGCATTGCCCGTGCCGGGTTCGAGTACCGCCCAGCCGTCCGGCGCGACTTGCTTGATCTCGCGTTCGAGCAGCGCGTGCATGCCGATATCGGCCAGCGACGTGCGCTGGCTGTCCTCCCAGATGCTGGTCGGGTCGCTGCCGTCCCACGACGCGGGATAGGGGTCGGTCCCGCGCGCCTCATCGGGTTTGGCCAGGGTTTCCCAGCGCACGGCGGCATTGCCGAAAAAGCCGGCATCCTCGCGCATCAGGAACAGCCCGGCCTGGGGCTCGGACGTTTCGGGAACCGTCACTTCCGGTCGGCGGCGGATGGCGAACAACAGCTTTTCGCGCGGCCAGGCCTGTGTCCGCACAAAGGCGTTGAGGCTGGTCTCGGTCCAGCTGGCGGTGCGGACATAGTGCTCGACGGCAGGCCCGTCGAAGGCGACCCGTTCGGACGGGAGCGACAGCAGCTTGAGCCGCGGCGCGCGGCGCAGCGGGGCGAGGCGGAACCGCCCGACCGATTGCTTCGGCTGGCGCACGATCAGCCGCGTGATCCCGAGCGTACTATCCTCGCTGCTCTCGGCAACATGGAACACTGCCGTCTCGACATGGCGGCTGGCATCGGCGGCGATGCGGATTCCGACCACGGCGATACGGGCAGCCCGCGCGAGACCCAGCCCGGTGCCGCGCAGGAAAACCTCGTTGACCTGCACCGCACGCAGCTCGGGAACGATTTCGGGATTGAGCGCGCTGTCGGCCTGTAGCTGGGCGAGCGCGCCAGTGAGGTCGAGTCCGGGCGTCACGGGATAGAAGTCGTCGAGCACTGCAGGATCGGCCACCCGCAACAGATCGGCGGCGTCGATTTGTGTCTCGTCGAACGAATTGTCGGTATCGAACAGATAGAGTGCCCGGTTGACCAGACCCCCGTTACCCGTCCGGCACAACGCCAGATTCTGGTCGTGCTCCTTTCGCACCGGCATGGCATTCCATTCGGCGCGTGCGGTGATCGTCTCGACAGTCTCGAAAACCTGCGGCAGTTCGCCCTTGGCTTGCGGCACCGACAGGGCCTGCAATCCACTCGCCACCTCGATCGCGCGATAGGGATCGTCGGCGCTTTCGACTTCGAGCGCGAGATAGACCGAGGCGGCACCACCCGGCGCCGGTTCATAGCCGATGGTGCGTGCCAGTTCGACCAGCGAGCGGCGCTCGCCTGCTGTGCCCAGATAGCCCTCGTTGGCGATCCGTTCGGAATAAAAGCTCAACGTATCGAGCGTCATCGCAAAGCTGTCGAGCAGCGCGATCGTCGGGTCGCCCGTGTCGCGGCGACGCAGCCGTGCCAGCGGCTGGACCGGCAGGCCGCTGTCGGGATCGACGACCTGCTGGCGCGGAATTCCCCAGGCGAGGCGGTCGAGGAATTCGGGCTGGGTGCCGATTCGATAGTCGATCCGCGCGAGTCCCGGCCGATTGACCGGGCGCTTCGCCGCCAGATCGCGGGCACCGCAGAGCGTGTCGGGCCGGTCGCCCATCGCCTAGCGCCCTCCCGCCATGTCGAAGCGGATGCGGCCGCGTTCGGGGTGGTTGGGATCGCTGTCGATCCGCGCGACTTCGGCGCTGGCGATGGGGATTTCGGCGTCGCCCTCGAATTCGAGGTCGGGCTGGTCGGCGCGCCCGAAATGGCCGACCAGCGTGCCGCTACCGTCGCGCGTGCCGATCCACGCCACGCCCGGTATCGCCATCGCGCGGGCAATGATCGGCGACAGCAGGATATTGTCGCCGAACGAAAACCGGTCGGGATGGAAATAGCCCATCGTTCCCGCCTGGGTGTAGCCCGCGCTGAAACTGTCGCGCAGCGCGCGTTCGACATCGGACCGGAAATGATCGGCGCAGACGCAGCAGAACAGTCGGATGTCGAGCGGCACGAACAGCGGTGGGGTGACCTCGAGGTCGTGCCCGGCAAGGCGGCGGTTGGCGAGATGGGCACGCAACCCGGTCTCGAATTCGGGCGTGACGTCCAGATTGTCGCGGCGGTCGACTGCCAGAAAAACGGTCAGCCAGCTGCCGGTCCAGCGCCGTTCGGCATGGACGCGCTGCACGCTGGGATAAGATTGCGCCGCCGCGACATAATCGTCGAGCGTCACCGCGCGGCGTTGGCGCTTGAAATCCTGCGGTGCGGCAATCCGGATCGCGGTCACACTTTCGGCTTCGCGCCCGCCTATACCGGGAAGCGGGTTGCGGATGCCCGCAATCATATCGGGATCGGCGCTGACAATGCGGCGGATCGCCTCGGCGGCGACATTGCCACGCTGGCCGCCGCCCTGGCGCAGCCGCGCCTTCAACCGGCTCGTATCGGTCGGACGGCGGCCCATCGTCCCGTCGCCGAACAGCGCGGCATAGCTGCCGCGATCCCCCTCGACCTTGATGTGCGCGGCGAACCGGTCGGAGGAGAGCAGGTCGGGCATCGTGACCCAGTCGGTGCCGTCGCCGCTAAGCTTCACTTGCGCGCGCACCTCTGCGTCGGCGGGTGCGAGAGCCATTCCCGCGGGAGCCTTGCGGTTCGCATCGGCTCCGAATCCGGCGGCATAGACCAGATTGTCGACTGCCAGCCGCAGCCGTTCGCGCGTTCCGGGTCCGCGATCGGGTTGCAGGCCCGTACCCCCGGCGCGCGCCAGCGCAACCGCGTCTTCGGGGTGCGACAGGGGGTCGGTAAAGTCGAGCGTTCGCCCCTCGTCAGCGAGCACGATATTCCCTCGCGCCAGCGCGCCGGGAGTACCTCCTGCCGACGCAATGTTGAGCGGAAAGCGCAGCGCGTCGTCTTCGAACCAGTCAATCTGGACGATGTCCACGCCCAGCACCGCGTCGCGCATGTCGACGGGATCGGATACGAGCCGCACGCATTGGCGATGCGCGGGGTCGGGCGGGTCGTTCACGGTGCCGCCGAACGGGATCATCTCCTCGAACAGCAACAAGTCGCCTGCGGCCAGCCCCAGTGCCGCCCGCTTGCCGACCAGCCAACCGCGCGTCGATCCGGTGGCCAGACAGCAAAAATCGTTGCCCCAGTCGTGAAAGGAAATCGCATTGCGGGCGACCGCCAACGAATGGACCGGTTCAAGCGTTTCGAACACACAGGCACCCCGGTCGATCTCCGCCTCGACCTTGTCGGCATCGACCGGGAGCACCGGCGCAATGGTACCGGTTGCATCGGGCGTGAGGGTCAGCAGGCGCGTCCCCTTGGCGATCAGCGGCGGCTGCACCGAGCTACGGTCGAGCGCGGCATCGATCGCCACCGCCACACGCGCGTTGCAACTGTCCGCCGAGGCATAGCCGAGCATCCGTGCATGGCGCTCGACCGACTGGCGTAGCCGCGCCCGCCCCAGAAATGCTTCGGTCGAGACCGCATCCTGAAACCAGCTCGTCTGGTCGGCCCCGTGCGCCAGCGTCTCGACCAGCGCGACGCCGAGGTCGGCAGGCGCGCGCTCGACCCAGCCTGGAAGCGTCGCTGCCATCCGGTCGAGCATCTGCTGGCGAAAGCTGGTGTAGTCCTTGGCGAGGTAGTTCGACGGCGGACCGAAGGCGCGCGGCGCGACGGGCGGGGTCGGGGCCTCGCAGTCGAACGGGGCGGGGCATTCGACCTTGAAGCTGAACTCGACCCGGGCGAGCTGCCGGTCGATGAAGGGTGGCGGTTCGGGATTGTCGACGGTCGCCTGGACCGCGAGCGCATAGGTCGAATAGTCGCCCGGTTCGCTGAGCAACAGTTCGAGGGTGCGCCCGTCGGCGAGTGGCGTCACCTGTTGCACTGCGATTCCGGTGACCCGGGTGCCACCGCTCAGCGCAAAATTGCCGGGACCGAGCAACGCCACTCCGCCCGCGATGACGCCGTCATCGCGGATGAACGTCAGGTGCAACAGCCGCTGGCGCAGCGCCGGATCGAGTGCCTCGCGGTCGATGACTTCGAGAAAGTCGATCCCGTTGAGCAGGACGCCGCCGCCGGTGTCGATGGTCGCATCGGCGACGCGCTGGCGGCGGCGTGTGGTGCCGCAATGGAACAGCGCCGTGCTCATGTCGCCCTCCGGAAGCGGGCGACGTCTTCCTGCCCGTCGGCGCGCGAGCGATAGGTCACCGTCACGTTGAGCTGGGCACCGTCGCTGCCGGTCTCGACCGAGAGTATCTCGATAAGCTGGCCGAGCCATTGCTGGAGAGACGCCTGGACCATGTGCTGCGCGGCCGCGGCAAGTTCGGGGGCGTTTTCGGCAAATAGCAGGTCGGTCACGCCTGCGCCGAAATCTGGCCGGTTCACGCGTTCGCCGCGGCGCGTGAACAGCACCTGCTCGATCATGTCGCGGATATGGCGCTCGTCGCCGGGCTGGACCGTCGATCCATCCGCCCCGATAGCAAAGGGGAAGGGGAAGTTGCTCATGCCGCCAGCACCTTCGCCTGGATATTGGTCCACACCACCGGCCCCTGCGGAATTTGTTCGGCGGACTGGCAGATGTCGGCGGGGTTCATCAGCAGAACCGGCTTGCCCTCTGCCATCACCTTGGTCGAGGCCAGGGTCAGCAGCGCGGTGACGCAGGGCTGCGGCTTGCCGGTCGGCACCGTGAAGGGGCAACCCGCAATGGTCCCCTTGTCGCCCGCGACCAGCGGCGGGGCAGAGTCGACCAGCACCTTGGCGGTGGCGGTCATCACCGTGCCGGGAATGCCATGCGGACACTGGACCATCGTGGCCATGGTGACGATGGGCGTCGTCATGGCAGCACTTTCAGATTGGTGCCGTTGATCGATACGCCGTCGATCGCCAGCTTCACGCTCGACGCGCCGGCCTTGATCTCCATCCCTTCGGCCCCGGCCTTGATCTCGGCCTTGCCCATCGCGGTGTCGAGCGAGATTTCGAGCGTGGGCGCGCCGTCGAGATCGAGCACTTCGATGCGGAAATTCTTGCCCGCCCAGACGCGGGTGATCTGTTGCGTCGGGCCGATCATCGCCGGGGCTTCGCCCGGTCCCCAGAAGCCGCCGCTCCAGATCGGTGAATCCGGGTCGCCGCGCTCGAACTCGACCCAGACATTCGCCTTGGCGGGCGGGATCATGAAGAATCCCTGATTGGGACCGGCGCCCGGCAGGCACGGCCAGGCCCAGGCCGATGTGCCGTCGCCCAGCACATCGGGCACGCTGACCTGCACCCGGCCCAGCCCCAGCGGGTCGATCACGGCTTCGACCGTCCCGCGGTATTTGCCGAAGAATTTGGGGCATTCCTCTTCCATCATGTCCTCGTCAGGCCCTCACACCCGGCAGCGCGGAATAGGCTTCGCTGCGGGTGAGGCTGAATTGCTGCTGGTAACTGCCCGGCTTGATCAGGTGCCGGACCGAGGCGACCTTGTAAGTGCCGTTGTAGCGCGCGCCCGCGCCGCGCAGGTCGACCTTGTCGCGGGCCTTGAGCGCATCGTTGTACGAGGCGGAATCGATCGTGCCGGTAATCCTGAACGCCTCGCGCGCGGCGCAATCGACTTCGCTTTGCGCGCGCGCCTGCGCCTGCATCGCCGACAGTCCGCTCGTCTCCATCGGTTGCTTGCGCGTGTTCCCCATTTTCGTGACCCCTGCGGGGACGAGGCCCATCGGCGTCTGGCTGGGCATCAAGGCATAGATCGGCACGAGTTTTCCGGTCTGGCGGTCTTTGACCTGACCCTCGACCTTCACCATCTCGTCACCGTTTTCCCAGACCTCGACATCGTACGCGTCCGACCCCGGCCCCATGTTGATCGAGAGCGCCTTTTGCTGGATGCCGGGTTTGACCGGCGGCCCCCAGTACAGCTGGTTCAGCCCCGGCGCCGGGCCCGGATCGACATAGGTGTCATACCCGTGACGGCGCGCCATTTGCTTGAGATAGGCCCAGTCCGAACAGCGCTGCTGCGGCACGCGGTCGATCGGGATCGGCGGATCGACGAATTTGGGCGGGAACACCGCCGGCATCAGCCCGAGTTTCGGGTAGGAGCCCGCGATCTTGATCGCGATCATGGTCTCGTCGAGCGCGGTATGTTCGACCTGCTTGACCTCGCGGTCGAGCTCGGTGCTGAGGTCGTCGCCGAGCAGGGTCAGCGTCCCTTTGCCGGGCTCGCTGCCCGGACGATAGACGCGCTTCGACACCAGCCCGTCGAAAATCACCGTCGGCGAAATGTCGAAGATCATGGTGACGACGACCCTTGTCTCGGCCGCGAACCGCGGATCCTCGAGGATCGACGCGCCGAGAAAATCGAGGAGGCCGGTGCGCCCGGCCTGAAGCACCAACTTGAACCCCGACGGCGCGCAGTCGGACATCATGATCTCGAGCTCGCTCAGCCCGGCCAGCGCCTCCATCGGCATCGGCAAGAGGACTGGATTGCCGATCATGATGTTCATGCGAACACCGAGTATGTTGCCGATCAGGCTCATCCCTTGACCGGGCCTGCCTGCGGCATCGGGATCCGGATGTTTTCGCCGGGTGTCGCGCCGATGGTGCGCGGATGGGTCGCGTCGGATGCATCCGCGATCAGCCACCAGCCCTCGGCAAGACCCAGATAGCGGCTGGCCAGATTGTCGAGCCGGTCGCTGTCGCTGGCGCGGTGCAAGGTTGCTGTCACCGACTGCGCGGGTTCGGGAATCCAGCGCGGCAGGACATAGCGCAGCGACGTGCCGTCGGCGCGGACGAAATCGCGCTGCGGCTGGTCGCGATAGCGGCTGCGGTTGTCGAACATGCGCCTGTCTCCTCCTCAGCTACCGGGTCCGGCGCCCAGCACCGCGCCGAAATTGGCGATATTGTCGATGCTGGCGGCGGTCGCGTAGACTTCCTTGATCACCTGATGCGCGATGAAGGCCCAGTATCCGGGATGCGTCATCGACAGGTCGTTATAGGTCAGCACCTTCATCGACAGCGCGACATCGGCGCGGATCGGATTGAGGTCGGGGTCGTGCGCGGTTTCGGTGATCGACAGCGATTCCAGCTTGACCGGCACCACGCGCTTCCAGCCGTAGATAAACAGGGTGAGCGGCGCGACCGGCGGCAGCACTTCCATCGTGCCGGCCAGCATCAGCGCCTGATTGATCGCTACCTGAATGGTCTTGGGATAGGCCAGCATTTCGAGCGCGGCGATATAGCCGGTCAGCCCGCCGCCGAGCGGCCCGGTCTCGCCGCGTTCGAGCTGGTCGATCACGTCCATTTGCAAGGTCGCACTGATCGTCTCGGTCGGCGGCCCCTGCAGCCGCAACGGCTCGGCCCGCCCGCCACCAGCTTCCGAATAGCGCGGCGTGACCGAACGTGACAGCTGCTCGGGGTTGTACTGGAACACCGCGACCGACGACACAGGATTGAAAATGTCGATCCCGACAATCGCGCCCTTGAGGACCTGGGGGGAGCCGGGGAAGGTGGTCATTTCGCGTTGTCTGGCAAGCGTTGGGCAAGCCAAGCAGAATATAGCTTGCCAGCCTGCATCGCATACGTAACCAAAATATTGTTACTGACGTCAGTTAATTTCAACGTTACATCATTGACGCATTTAAACCAAATCTTGTTAGGCATTGTTTTATAGGCAGGTTTGTCGGCTTTCACAAGCTTGCATATCTGAACTGGAATGGCATTGTTATCTTGATGGAAGCCGTATGAATCCTGAATGCTGAATTTTACACTTTTTGAGTAGCATCCACCTGCAGTCTTCTCGTCGAAATTGCCCGTGGCATCCGTGCGGAATCCACTGTCAATTCCATGGATAAACATCGCCTGAAATTCTTTTGGCGTGGGTGCAATATGTTCTATCTTCTGTTCAGCAACGTCGAATTTCGTATAGGCTTCTGTGGCCTGTTCGCCGCCTTGAATGATCCCACCATAGCCCGTCTTCTTGGTATTTTGATCGGCTGGAGCTGCGGGCTTGGTCGTGTTGTTATTCGCACCTGGAGGCTTTTCGGGTGGCGGACTGTCGCCGGGTTTGAGTTCGGAGCCCGGCTGTTGTGGTTTTGCTTTCTGCGGCACTTGCGGCCGTTCAGCCGCCCGCTTGTCCTTATCGAAGCCACCATGATCGCGCTTTTCGGCATCGGTTGGCTTGCGGTCGACATCGGCTCCGACATCACTTGGCCGGTCCGCGCGCGAAACACCGCCTTCGGTGCCGTCGCAGGCGATTTCGTCGAAGGTCGGGAGGTCGGCGTTGATCCCGTCCATCGTGGCTGGATCGCAGAGGAAGCTCTGTAACCATTCGGGTAGCGCCGGGCGCACCAGTTCAACGATCTTCTTTGCGATCTCCTGCGGAATTTTTTTGACTTCCTGGTAGGCGAGCAGCGCCTTGGCAAAATACTCCTTGGCTGGGCAGGTCTCGAGAAGCCACGCCATGAGAGTTTCCGACGATGGCCCGCCAAGAAGCGCTGACAACTTATCGACTGCAGAGACGATACAAGATATCCCCAGCGTCTCCAGTCCACCGGCCAGGCAAGCGAGCCCACGCGCGACGTCGAACGCCTTTTTCGCGATGCCGACGATATCGGCAATCGTCTTCACCACTTCGATGACCGCTTGGTACTTTTCTTTCAACGGGCCGATGATCCGCTCGATGAAAGCGGTGATTTCGCCGAATATTTCTTCTTTGAGCGCTTCGGCCTTTGCCACATATCCGTCGATCGCGTCCTTGATCGACGCGAGCGGCGACTCGGCGAACCATTTTTCGAGCGTGTTGCGGAATCCGTTTTGCACGCAGTCTATCAGAGCGTCGGTGACACGGGGGAGCATGTACGACGCAATTGCGCCGACGATCTTGAGGAATACCTTCAAGGCCCGGGCGGCAAGTCCGCTTCCCCCCGAGCCCGGGTCCTTCTTCTTGAAAAAGCCGTCGATCTTGGCGCGGATCTTCTCGTATGCCGCCAGGATTTTTAGGAAAACGGGGCCCAGCCGATAGCGTAGCTCACCAATAACCGCGCCCCCCGGGCCTGCCATCAAATTAAGATGATGGAATCCTTTTTCGGCCTTTTTCATTGGATCCGACGTATCCGGCGTTACCAGATTGGGTGATTTTCCAATGATATTTGTAGTATTTTTTAGCGCTCGATTGAACAGCAGCGGCATTGTGTCCTTGCGGAACTCGTCCGTCTTTTCGAATGTCCCAAATTCCTTTGCGAGTTTTTTGCGCGATTCCTTCCACTGTGGATATGCATCCTTGAAAGGATCGCTTTCCGGGATGGGCTTTGCCGGCTTGGCCTTGCGCATAATGGCAATCGGCACAGGAGCCGCGTTGAGGCGGAGCGGTTGGATTTTTTTGGGCTTGTCACCTGGGGCGGTCGTCGCTTCCCCGATAAGCTTCTCTGCGATATCACGATAGCCAGTATACTGCGCTCCACCTTGTGGATTATTCATCGGGGGCGCGGCGTCCGGGTACCAAGCGTAAAGCCAGACGTGCGGCAGTTGACTATCATGGCCGTGGAATTGCTTTCCAGGTAGGACTCCTTTGCCATCGCACCGACGGGGGACGACTGTGTCCTCCTCGCCGGGCAATTTATGCCATCGCGCAAGCACGAGATCCTGAGTAGCTCCCTGTGCTTGCCAACCGTCGGAAACTCCGGAAATGCTCGTCAGCTTACCCGTCGTAAGTGCAGGCCAAGCGGACAAATTCGGTTTTGTCCCGGCTTCGAGCTGATTGCTCCCCCGGGAAATGTTGATGCGAACATTTTCATAGCCCTCCCGAGCAAATTTTATCCCGGCAAGATAATTGTTGATTTGGCGCTCCGCCACGGTTCGCGCATTTGGTGTGCCTCCGAATTTTACTTCACCGATCTCGACCGAAGTTGGCGCGCTCGCGGCATCAATGTCGAATTCACGACTTCTGGTGTTCCACCGCGGGGCAATGAGCGAACCAAGTGATTTCCGAGCATCTTTTCCATTGATGAATAGCTCATGATTGAACATCCATGTTTTTGGAATAAGTCGTTCACCTTTGTCGAGGCTAATGCATCCCATTGCAGTATGATCGGGAACATACCATGGTCGTGGTATCAATGGACCCTTTTCCGCGTGATATGAGTAACCGAATACTTTGCCATTATTCGTTTTAACAAGGTCGGCGCGGCCGTTTAGGCCGAGCGCCTGGCAGCCACCCTTATTGCCCTTTCGATTGGAATTCGGGATCGGGACTTCACCGATGATATTTGTACCAGTGGTCAGTTGCTTGATAAACCCTTGTTCTGCCGCTGACTGATCAAAACTTTTCGGTGCGAAGAACAAATCGTCGGAATCTTCATTGCATTCAATCCGCATCACTCTCTGCGGTGCTGGCCCCACCGGTCCCGGCGCAGTCTGCTGCATGACATGGGCCAGTTCATGCGCCATGGTAAAACCCGGTGCAGGGCGTTCGCCCGCGCCCAGCCAGATGTGGTTGCGATAGGTGAAGGCGCGCGCGGCAATCGACGCATTGAGCGCGTTCGATTCGCCTCCCCCATGGACGCGCACATCCGACAGGTCGCGGCCCATCCGCGTTTCGAAAAAGCTCCGCGTCGCAGCTGGCAATTCGGCACCGCCGCTGGTCAGTTGCGTATCGGATGCCGCGATCGTCTCGCCGCCTTCGGGCCCTGAATCGGGTTGGCGACGGGGCCTGATCTTCTTTTCCTTGGTCGCCGAACACGCCGAACAAGCGCGCTGGATGGAGCGCCGCGCGACCGAGGCCTGCGTCGGGGAAGCCGCGCCTTCGCGCATCGCCATGACGGTTCCCGCAATGGCATCGGCTTCGCGCTCGTAGCGGTCGCCGACCGGTCCGACTTCGAGCCGGGGCTGCACCGGCATTTCCGCGCGCTCGTCATCGCCTTTGCAGGCCGAACATTTGCGCTGGACCGTCGGGCGCGCGGGTATGCCCGACAGCGAGCGCAAGGGGCGCAGCGCAATGCCCGCCCGCTGTTCCTGACGTTGCAGCGCAGGGGCCGCTGCCTGCACCTGAAGCGGCGGTGCCTGGCTTTTGGCCGGGGCATGGCTTTGCGTGGCGGTCACCGCTGTGCCCCCCCGCGTCCGGGAGAGTTGCCCGCGCCCAGCGCATTCCCGATGGCCCGCCCGACGGCAGCGGCATCGCCTTCGCCGGCGCTGTTCACCCGCACTACCGGCACCTGTGCGGGAGCCAGCGCGACGCCGCGTTGCGCCAGTGCGCTGGCGATGCCTGCCGCCACGCCGCGCTGTACCGCCGGTCCGCTGCCGGGTGTGCAGCCGCGCACGACCAGCCGGTCGATATCGACGCGGATCGGCGGCCGCCCGCTCATCGCGGCCATCCGCTGAGTTCGGCGTCGGTGATGACGCGTCCGGTCTTTTCATATTCGAGCCGCGCCGCGGACAGCACATGCCCCATGCCGACCGCATCATCGGCATCGGCGGCAAAGAATGCCGCCGTCATCGCGACGTTGCGGATCGCGCCACCGGTCAGGTTAAGCTGCGCCAGACGGGTGAAATCGAGGCCGTCGCGCGGCGTGTCGGTCGGCAGGATTTTTTCCCAGATCGCGCGACGTTCGTGCAGCGCAGGGAAGGTGAAGTCGACGATGAAACGGATGCGTCGCAGAAACGCCTGATCGATATTGCCGCGCAAATTGGTCGTCAGGATCGTCAGCCCGCGATATTCCTCGAAGCGCTGGAGCAGGTAGCTCACTTCGATATTGGCGTTGCGGTCGTGGCTGTCCTTGACCTCGGATCGCTTGCCGAAAATCGCGTCGGCCTCGTCGAATTGCAGGATGACCGAGCCTTCCTCGGCGGCGTCGAACACACGGCGCAGGTTCTTCTCGGTGTCGCCCAGCCATTTTGAGACGATCGACGACAGGTCGACGCGATAGACATCGAGTCCGAGTTCGGCCCCCAGAACCTCGCCCGCCATGGTCTTGCCCGCGCCCGACGGCCCCGCGAACAGCGCGCTGACCCCCAGGCCTCGACCGCCCGACCGTTTTTCCCAGCCCCATTGTCCGTAAACCCTGGCACGCTGGCGCACCTGCGCGGCGATGGCGCGCAGCACGTCCTTTTGCGGCTCGGGCAGGACCAGATCGTTCCAGCCGCTGGTGCTGGCGACGCGGCGGGCCAGATCGTCCATCCGCGGCCGGGCGAACTGGCGGCAGGCGTTCCAGGCAAGGGCTTCGAAGTCGGGTTCGGCAACGGCGGTCTTACGCTTCTTGCGCCTTTTCGCCGCCTGATAGGCGGTGTCGGCACTGTGCAGGTCGCTGGCGATCGTCGCCACCGTTTCGGGGGGCGTGTTGAAGAAGTTCGACAGCCGCTCGACCGAACCGTTCATCCGCGCGGCGAGCGGCCCCAGCGCCGCGCGCCAGATCGGGGCGTGTTCGGCGGGTTCGGCACGCGGCATGTCCAGCCGCAGCGCACTGCGCCCGCCGATATGTACCGCTTCGGGCGCGGAGAGCAGAAAGGGTAGCCGCAGCAAGTCGGCGAACAGCAGCAGCGCGCGCCGGTCCTCGACTTCCGAGGCCTCGACCAGCAACCATCCGGATAGAAGCTGCAGGTCGCGCCGCCAGCTCCGCGCAAAGCGGGCGATGTCGGCGGTCGCGGTCGGGATGGTCAGCGCGTTGATCGCAAACAGGGCGCGCCCTGTTGTCGCGCAGGCCAGCGCCGCCGCCTGTTCCTTGCCGACGCTGTCGCCGCCGCACAGCATCAGTACTTCGTCCCGGTCGGCGGCGATTCGGTTGGCGATTGCCGTTGCGAAGCGCTGCCGCGCCGGGGCGGGGTTGGCCGCGGCGACCGGAACCCGGGCAATAGCCGCCAATTCCTCGGTCAGCACCGGCTCGCCCAGCAGAAAGAACAGCACCGGCTCGGCCAGGCTGAAGCTCGTCCCCGCCAAGGCGTTCTGCCGGTCGAGTTCGATCAGGCCTTCGCGGCGAAGCGGCGACGCGGGCGCAAAGGCCGACCAGTGCGCGCCGGGCAGCGTCGCTGCGGCCAGTCCGAACGACGGCTGGTTTTGCATCGGGTCGCCGTGCAATTGCCCGATCCGTTCGCTCCCTTCGGGTTCCAGTGCGGCATAGGCGCCGAGCAGCACGACATTGCGTTCGAACGCGTCCAGCCCAAAAATTTCCGCGAGCACGTCCGCGCTGGTCCGCGCCGGTTCGGGTGTCGACTGCGCGCCCTCCACCCACGCGCGGACGAACGCGAAGGCCTCGGCCAAGGGGTGGAGCGCGGCCGCCGTCATGGCACGACCAGTTCCGGCCCGACGATGTGCAGATAATCGGCGGCCTGCGGATTGCTCCCCGTCACGGGTACGCTGGGGATGCCATCGACCTCGCCGCGCAGCAGATAGGTGCCGGGATCGATATCGGTGAAAGCAAAGCTCGCCGATGTCGACAGGCCGCTGTTCGCCGCCGGGGCGACGCGGTCGAGCATCGTCGTCCACGGCTTGGCCGGATCGCGCGAGTCGAGCGCGAGCTTAACCCGCTGCTTCTCACCCAGCTTCGGCACGAAATCCACGCCCAAAGTCCCACTGCGCTTCGGGGCTGCCCCGCTGGTCACGGTCAGCGGATTGGCCCCGAGCGCGACGACGGGCTGAAGCGCAAAGGCGAGGATATTCGACCCTTGGCGGAGATGCGCGGGCAGGCCGGGCGAACTTGGTGCAGCCAGCGCCTGAACGCTATGCGTTCCGGCCAGCAATTCGCCGCCGCCGAAATTTGCGGGCGTCAGGGGAATCCGTGCTTGCCGGTCGGAAGTCTGGGCGGCATCGACGGTCACCGTCGTGCCGTCGATCAGGAAATCGGTGCCGGGCTGGGCCATGCCATGCCCCAGGATCCACAACGGCCCGTTCCATACAATCGGTCCCGATCCGCCGGGGACAGCCCCGGCGCGGTCGAGTCCCAGCTGCGCCATTGGCCCGACCCACACCCCGCCCTGTGTAACCGGCAGTGCCGGTGCCGGGCTGTCGTCAGTCTCGACGATGACATGGCTAAACAGGTAACCTGCCGACAGGACATAGGGCACCTGGAAGAACACCGACCATAATTTGGTGAATTCCTCGAGTGAGAAATGGTCCTGTGTGATCCGGATATTCGTCCCGGCGTCGGCAAGGTCGCTTTCGCCGATCGCCGCCAGATGTGCGGCGATCCCACTTGCGATCGCGCTTTTAGACAGGATCGGCCGGTCCTCGAGCGCGACCGCGACCGCGCCGAGCATCCGTTCCGGCTCGAAATTGTCGGCACTGCCGTAAAAGGACAGGACGAAGTGGAGATCGAGCGCGAGCTGGCTGCGCCGCATCAGCCCGCCTTCGCCGGACCTGTTGGGCATGTTGACGTTACGCATCGCCGCATTGGGGGTCACGCGCAGCAGGCAGATGTTGACGGAGGGATCGTCATCCTTGGTCCGGGCAACCGGCGGTCCGAAGCTGACATTGGCCTGCCCGACGGCCGCATTGGCCGCAGTCTGCACCACTTGCTCGAGCGCGGCGACCACGGCGGCGATGGCGCGGAAGTTGCTCATCGCCGCTGCCGCGCCAGAAAGGCATCGAGCGATGGACCCTGCGACACGGGCGCCGCCGGCGCAGAGGCCGTCGGCGTGCGATCCGCAACGATCTCGACGCGACCGATATGCACTTCGATGGGTGCTGGCGCATCGACCTGGCGGGCGAGCGCGGGAAGCGGCGGAATTGGCTGGACTGGTGGTGCCCGCAGGGTCTCGGGCAAGCGCGGTTGCCCGGCGACCGGACGCGTCGATGGGGTCACCGGCTTTGGTTCGGCAGGCGCGGTTTCCGCCGTAAGCAAAGTTGCCTTGGCAAGTTGTGCGAAGCAGCTCTGCCCCGCTGCCACTGCGGGCAGCGGCGTCGTCGCGGCTGGAGACGCCCGGTGCGCTGTCTCGGTCTGCAGCGGCACAGGTTCGACCGGGGTAAAACCGGTGCGGCGGCGCGGTGGCGTGGATATCGGGCTGCCCGCCGTGTCGGGCGACCGATCAATGCCGGACCCGGCGCGGTCGGGGATCGCTTGTGTCGGCGACGAACTGCGAATGTCGATCGTCGCTGCCATATGAGACGCCGTTTCCCGGCGCTGTAGCGCCCCGGCAGTGGCGCGGCTCGCTGCCGGAATGGCATGCGCCGGAAGCGCAACTGCAGGTGCCGTTGCAGTCAGCGCTATCGGGGAGGGGGCAACTGCTGCGGCTGATGGCAAAGCGGGCGCCGGCTGGACGATGTCCGCAATCGGTGCGCCGAGTCGCAGCGGCACCGGAGCAGGCGGTGGTGCGGTCGTTGCGACGTTCGTCCCCCGCATAGGTTCGGGCGGGACCTCGACAGCGGTCTCGGGCGCGCGCCGGGTCGCCGGACCCGGATCGCCTCGGGGAGCCAATCCTTCCTCGAAAACACTCGCCTCAAGCGGTTCGGGCGTGCTGTCGGCGAGGCCGGGGACAGGCTCGAAAATCGAGCGCTTGCGCGGCAACAACATCGGCGCGGTACCGGCGGCGCGACCGGCGATATGGTCGAGGAACGCGCTCACTGCACCATGCCCAGATAGTGCGCGCGGCGCTGGCTCGACATCGCCAGAATATCGCGTTCGGACCAGTGAAAGGCGCGTGCTAGCTCGGCGACCTCGCGCAGGATGCGCGGCACCTGCGCGGCGATCTCGCCCCACAGGAACGTTGCCGGATCGAACAGTAGCAGCTGGTCGGTGCCGCACGACGGGCAGTTGACCTCGCATTGGATATCCGCGTCGGGATCGGCGGCTTCCAGCGCAGCGGACAGGGCCGCAAGGTCGTCGTCGCTCTCCCCGGCGATCCGCGCGAGCAGCAGGTGCCTGATCCGGTCGGGATCGTATTCGCCCTCGACCTCGACCGCGATCAGATCGGTCAGCTGCAAAGCGGGCGCGGCAGGGTCGCTAGTTCCCGAAAACCTGTCGAGCAGTTCGTCGCATTCCAGGTCGAACTCGATCGCGGTGCCGCAGGCCGGGCAGGGCTGGCTGGTACTAAGCGGGCCGGCAAAAGTCGCCGCACGCAATTCGAGCAACAACCGTCCCGCCTCGCCCAGCCGCAGCGCGTGGATCGCGGTTGCGGCGAGGTCGGGACGTGCGACACCGATGACCAGCGCGGCGCGGCTGGCCATGCCAAGCGACCGTCCGCGCTCCGACAGATCGAGCAGTTGCGCGGGGCTGAGCGCGTGCATGGCCTAGCTCATTGGGCCGGCTCGACAAACGACGGTTCGTCGGGTTCGCCGACATCATAGTCGCGTTCCCACCCTTCGTTCTCGAGCTTGAGCGTCTGGATCGCGATCGAATTGGCGGACGCGTCGAGGTCGGGGAAAGCGACGAACTCTGAAGGCCAGCAACGGTAGAGATTATAGGCAATCGCCAGTTGTCCGGCCTCGTTATAGATTTCGAGAACCAGATCCTTGCGGAAATCCTTGAGCGACACTTCGGCCCCCAGCCCCGCGCCATAATTCCACACCTTGTTCGCCCATTGCTCGAACTGGATGTCGTGGGTGACGCCGCGTTCGAGCGTGATCGCCTCGTACTCGGTGTGCCCCGGCGTCTTGTGCGAGCTTGAAGGGTCGCCCCCTTCGCGCCACTTGATCACGTCGGTGCTGCGCTTCATCGCGCCGACCTTGCTCAGGCCCGCGACATAGGCCCCGTCGGGCATCTTCAGGCGGAATTTGAAGGTCTTATAGGGATCGCCGTTCCGGTGGTCGGCATTTTTGGTGAACTTCGGCATGGGTTCAGTCCCCCTTCGATCAGGCCGCGTTGCGGATTTGCTGGATCGAGATGATCACGAATTCGGCGGGCTGGAGCGGCGCGAAGCCGACCACGATATTGACGATCCCGCGATTCCGGTCGTCCTGCGTCGTGGTGGTGCCATCGCACTGGACGAAATAGGCTTCGCGCGGACTCTTGCCCTGAAACGCTCCCTGCCGGAACAGGCGATGCATGAAACTGCCGACCGACAGGCGGATCTGGGCCCAGAGCGGTTCGTCATTGCCCTCGAACACGACCCATTGCGTCCCCCTGAACAGGCTCTCCTCAATATAGAGCGCCAGACGGCGCACCGGCACATAGCGATAGTCGTCCGACAACTGGTCGGACCCCTTCATCGTCCGCGCGCCCCAGACGACGCGTCCGATATTGGGGAAACTCCGCAAGCAGTTGACGGCGATCGGATTAAGCAGGCCGTTTTCGTCGTCGGTCAGCTTCACCGTCAGGCCGTCGGCCCCCGAGATCGTCGAGGCCATCCCGGCCGGTGCTTTCCACACCCCCCGGTTGACGTCGGTGCGGGCAATGATCCCGGCGACTGCGCCGCAGGGCACGAAAGTGTCGATCTGTCCCGCGCGCAGCGGATCGCGCTTGCGCAGGCGCGGGAAGTACAGTGCGGCATTGTCGGCATTGGTCAGCGACAGCACCATCTTGTTGGGATCGAGCTGTTCCGCCTTGACCTTGGCGGCGGCCTCGGCGGGATTGGCATCCCAGCTGGCGGGCGGATCGACGATCAGCAACGCGCGCCGCTTCTTGCAGAATGCAGCCGCTGCTTCCCAGACGCTCTTGTCGAGCGTGCCGCCGCGCACGTCGGGCGGAATGCAGAGCAGGTTGAAGATGTCCGCCTTGAGCAGGGCGAACAGGCCCGTCTTATCGGCCTCGGCGCCGATATAGTCGCCCGGGGTAAGCGCGTCGCCATCGTCGCCGCCGGTGCCGGTGCCGGTTGAGTTGTTCGCCGGACGGTTGCCGAGGCGCACCGAGCCGTCGAGGTTGAACGCGCAGCGGACCAGGTTGGAAGCATCGGCGAGCACCCGGTCGAAGCGCCGCGAGCCGCCGGTTTCTTCGGTGGTCAGGTTGCGGAACACCTCGACTGTCCGGTTGCCGGTGTCCTCCACCCTCAGGTCGAACAGCTGGTCGGGCAGCAGGCCGTAACGGTCGGCTGCTGCCTGGGTACCGGTCGGGTCGGCGATCGACGGATGGGTGACGCTGCAATTCAGCGCGTTCCCCCAACTGCCCGGGTTCGCCGCGCGCAGGCGCAGCGCACCGATATCGATCGTGGCAATCCCGTCGCCCCCGGCCTTTGCCTTGAACAACCGCACGATCTCCGACTGGCCGCCGCCATTGTCGTAGAAATCGGCAACGGCATAGGACAGCGGACCATCGGTCCACAGGCCGCCGAAGCGTCGCGAGAATTCGCCGAAACTGAAACAGGTGGTCGGTTCGTTGACCGGTCCGCGCAGCGCCCGCCCGATCAGTGCGGCGATCGACGTCGGCACACCGGCCAGGGTGCGGACGCCCGAATCGATTTCCTGCAAATATACCCCGGGATAGGTCGGTGAAATCGCCATGGACTTTCCCCTTGTGTGGCGGGTTAAGTGGTGGGCTTCGGTAAAAGCCGGACGTGGATCGAGCGTCGACCGGAACGCGAAGGCGTCAGGCGCCCAGCGTCAGACCGGCCAGGATGGTGAGGGTTGCGGGATTGGTCGCGTGCTTGTTCTGCACCTTGATCGTGCTCAGATCGGTGGCGAACAGCGGTACCGCAGCGCCATAGAGTACGAGCGGTCCGGTCAGCGCAATGGCCGCGCCCGAGCCTTTGACCTCGACCTTGCCGCCGCTGTCCGAACTGGAAATCGACAGGAAGCGCACCTTGGCGACATCGTCGATCTGGAGTGCAAGGTCTTTGGTATTGGCCATCGCCGCATCGAGCGTAACGCTCGCGGAAACCAAGGCATCTACTTCGGTGCTGCCCGATGTATTGAGCGCGCCGCTTGGGCTGCCGGCGCTGAAGGACCACGTCAGAGTCTGGGGCATTTTGCTACTCCAATCTGCGATCCCGATTGAGAGCTGCTCTTTTCTTTTGAGACTAACGCAGTCTTTCGAAAGCTGTCAATCGCAGAATCGTTATTATAGTGCCGGATGCGCCCATCTGTGCGCCATTGTCGTTCGACACGCCGATTCTTGCCGGAAATGCGCGCGCCAAGAAAAAGCGGTTAAGGCGCAGTCAACCAGACAGTAGACACGGCGCGCAAGCTACCGGTTTGTCTGTGATATTTTCGCTGACGGCAATGCCGGGCCGTCCGGTATCGGCAGAGAGGTGCGCGATTTGTCGAAAGCGGTCCGCCCGGGACATCCGCCTGGTGACCCCAACGGGAATCGAACCCGTGTTTCAGCCGTGAAAGGGCCGCGTCCTAACCGCTAGACGATGGGGCCGTCGGAGCGAGGCGCGCGCATAGCATAAGCGTTCGTATCGTCAACCTCGCCCGTCATGCTTCACGGCGATGGCATACCGCCTGCAGCTTGTTGCCGTCGGGATCGCGGACATAGGCCCCGTAATAATGGGGATGGTAATGCGGACGCAGCCCCGGCGCGCCATCGTCGGCACCGCCGTGCGCAACAGCGGCCGCATGGAAGCGGTCGACCGTCGCGCGGTCGGGCACGAGATAGGCGATATGGGTGCCATTGCCCACGCTTGCCGGTTCGCCGTCGAACGCGGGGCCGACAAATGTTTTGGGTCCGGCCGCTTCGCCAAAAGCGATGCCCCCTTCGCGTTCGAACAGCGCCGGATGGCCGAGCACCTCCATCACCGCGATCCAGAAGGGGCGCGCCTGTGCCCAGTCGTTGGTGCCGAGCGTTATGTGGCTGAACATTGTTCCTGCCTCCCTCAATCGCACCATGCCGCATCGTCGATGTGGAGTTCGGCGGCTGGGCGAGACCCCCAGTCGTCGATTTTCGCGCGCCCCGCTACCCATAGCCGCCGGTCGCGCGGGGCAGCGAGCAACGCCTGGCCCAGCGGCGTATCGGCGCTGCGGAAGGCGACCGTCTTCAGGCTGCGGCCGTCGTCGCCCTGCATGATCGCGCGGACATGGCCGCCGCTGCCGACAACATCGGCCTTGATGACGCGCATCGGTCCGGCTGCCACCCGCGGCGCGGGCCAGCCCATGCCATAGGGACCCGCCCCCTCCAGCGCCTCGACCAGCGACGGTGTCACGCCGCCGCACGATACGACGACATCGAGCAGTAGGGCCCGGTCGCCCGACGCGCGGGCAATATCGGCGGACAACCGCTCGTCGATGAAATCGGCGAAGGCTTCGACCTGTCCCTCCGCGACCGTCAGTCCCGCCGCCATCGCGTGGCCGCCGCCCGCGACCAATAGCCCCATGTCTTTGGCGGCCAGCACTGCCGCGCCCAGATCGACGCCCGAAATCGAGCGGCCCGAACCCTTGCCGACGCCAGCTTCGTCGAGCGCGATCACGATGGCGGGCTTGCCGAGCTTCTCCTTCAGCCGCCCCGCAACGATGCCGATGACACCCGGATGCCAGCCCTGCCCGGCGACGACCGCGACAGCGCGGTTGCCCTTGTTGACCGCCAATGCTTCGGCCTCGGCCTGCACCCCGGCTTCGATCGCGCGGCGTTCCTCGTTCAACTGGTTCAACTGTTCGGCGATGTCCGCCGCTTCCTGGGCGTCATCGGTCGTGAGCAGGCGCACGCCAAGGTCGGATTTGCCGACCCGCCCGCCCGCATTGATCCGCGGCCCCAGCGCAAAGCCGAGGTCCGAGCATTGCGGTGCGCGCTTGAGCCGAGACGCTGCCAGCAAAGCCTCCAGCCCGATATTGCGGCCCTGCGCCATGACCTTCAGCCCCTGCGCTACGAACGCCCGGTTGAGGCCACGCAGCGCCGCCACATCGGCGACGGTGCCGAGCGCGACAAGATCGAGCAGTTCGATCAGTTTCGGCTCGGCGCGGGCGGCAAAAAAATCCCGCCCGCGAAGCTCGCGCAGCAGCGCCGCCCCCAGCAGGAACGCCACCCCGACCGCCGCCAGATGCCCGTGGGCGGCCCCTTCGCCTTCGTCGAGCCGGTTCGGATTGACCAGCGCCAGTGCCAGCGGCAGCGTTGCCGCGCACTGGTGGTGATCGACGACAATCACGTCGACTCCGGCGTCCCGCGCCATGGCAAGTGCCTCGAACGCCTGCGCGCCGCAATCGACCGTCACGATCAGCGATGCGCCGCCCTCGGCAATCTTCACCAGCGCCTCGCCCGACGGCCCATAACCCTCCATGAGCCGGTCGGGGATATACGCCTGCGGATCGAGTCCGAGGCCGCGCAACAGACGGATCAGCAGCGCCGCCGAGGTTGCGCCATCGACGTCATAATCGCCGAACACCGTGACTGCCTCGCCCCGACTGACCGCATCCGCCAGCCGTGACGCTGCCACGTCCATGTCGCGGAACATCGACGGATCGGGCATGAAACCGCGCAAGGTCGGCGCGCGGTGCGCGTCGATCTCGTCGGGCGGACAACCCCGCGCCAGCAACAGCCCGGCGACCAGATCGTCGCCCGGACCCACGCCGCTGCGCCAGCGCCACGACTGGCCGGAGATCGACTGGTTGACGTCCAGGGGGTTCATGGTCGCCGCTATGCGGAGGGGGGAGGGTGTAAACAAGGGTCAACATCGTGCTTTTTCCAACGCCTTGTTAACCTTGTTTCGGTAGATTGGCCGGACCATGACGGGCATTATTCCGTTTTTTTGCAACAGCTTGGTCAAGCTGCTGATCCTCCGGTCGCTGCTGGCGGCCCTGTTGTGCCTGTTCGCTACGGCTCCCGCGCACGCCGCCAGCTGTGCGCCCGCAGGCTCGGCGGGCGCGGCCGCCAATGGCTGGGACACCTATTGCTGGCTCGACATGACCAGTTACAACGATGCGACCGCGCGTTCCGCCTCGGGACAGGCGATGACGTTCAACCTCAGCGACGGCTCGGTCTTCAACGTCACGGTCAAGACGGTCAGCACCGCAGCGACAGGCGTCACGGCGACGACCGCCCCTGCCTGGACGGGGGCGGCCATCGGCAACACCTCGTTCCTGACCATCCCCGGCAAGCCGATCATGTATTCGGCGAACAACGCGAGCACGATCACGCTGACGATGTCGGGCATGTCGATCACGCCGCCGGCCGGGGCGACGTCGGGCAGCTACATGTTCATCGTTGCCGACGGCGAATCGAGCAACAACGGCGAATCGCTCGCCTATCAAACCAATGGCGGCAACTGGCAGTTGCTCGATCTGGTGCCGCCGATTTCGGGCGCGGTCTATCCCACCTACACCAACAGCGGCACGACCGTGAATGTGGGGGGCGTCGCAGGGACCGTCGGCGGGCAGATTTTCGGCAGCACGTCACCGACCACTGTAACGACGACAATCGTCGCGGGCGGCCTCCAGGGGGTGATGTTCGCGGTACGCTTCGCCTCGGTGCGGCTGAACAAGACCATCGCCTCGACCCGCCTCGCCGCCGCCGACCAGTTCACCTACAGCATCAGATCGACAAGCTCGGGGACCGCATTGTCCTCGGCCACGTCGACCGGCACCGGTGCCGGACCCTTCACCAATGCTGCTGCGTCGCTGGCGTCGGGCATTTCGATCACCCTCAGCGAGGCGATGGCGGCAGGCAGTACCAGCACCCTGTCGCAATATCAGGGCAAGCTCAGCTGTACCAACTCGAACGCCGGGTCGCCGACCGTTCTTCCCACCAACCTGACCACGACCAGCTATGTCCTCGGTTCGATTGCCTATGGCGATGCGATCACCTGCACTTTCGTCAACGCGCCGCAGCCGCGCATCGCGTTGTCGAAAGCGCTGAGCGGCAACCGCGTCTTCAATACCGACCAATTCACCGTGCAGATCAAGAACGGGGCGACGGTTGTCGCCAGCGCCACAACGACCGGCACGGGTGCCACCGTCAGCACCGGCACGACCGGCGTGCAGCAGGTGGTGACGGCCACTGCCTACACCTTGACCGAAATCGCGGCCGGCACGACCAACACGCTGCTCTATGGTGGCGCGCTGTCGTGCACCAATGCCTATGGCGTCTCGGGAACGGTACTGCCCACAACCGTCGGCGGGACGGTGACGCCAGACTGGGGCGACAACATCGCCTGCACGCTGACCAATACGCCCAATCCGACCAAAGCCATTCTGGGGATGACGAAGGCGTGGATCGTCGTGTCGGACCCCGTCAACGGTACGACCAATCCCAAGGCGATTCCGGGCGCCCTGATCCGTTATTCGATCACGGTCACCAATACCGGTCCCGGAACCGTCGATGGCGGGACGATCGTGATCGTCGATCCCTTGCCCACGACAGTGATGGCCTATGTCGCGGGCACGCCCGTCACGTTTACCGACGGCGCGGTGCCGAGCGGGCTGACATGGAATGCGGCCACCGATCTCAAATGGACGAAAGCAGCGGGCGGCAACAGCGCCTTCACTTATGCGCCGGTCGCCGATGCCAATGGCTTCGATACGCTGGTCACGGGCATCCGCTTTGCCCCCGGAACAGGGCCGCCGACGACGCAGATGGCAGGCGCGACGCTGACCAGCCAGCCGAGCTTCACGCTCAGCTTCACCGCGCAGGTGCGCTGACTACCGGATACGGTGTTCGCCTTTGACCCAGCGAACGGTGCCGGTCGATGCGCGCATCACGATGCTTTCGGTGGTCAGTCGCCCGCCGGCCTTGCGCTTGACGCCGCCGAGCAGCGAGCCGTCGGTCACCCCGGTGGCGGCGAAGATGCAGTCGCCCTTCACCAGGTCGTTCAGGTGATACACGCGGTCGAGATCCTCGATCCCCCATTTGCGCGCGCGGGCACGCTCGTCGTCGTTGCGAAAGACAAGGCGGCCCTGAAACTGGCCGCCGACGCAGCGTAATGCGGCTGCGGCGAGCACACCCTCGGGCGCGCCGCCTTGACCCAGATAGATGTCGATGCCGGTGTCGGGATCGGTCGTCGCGATCACGCCCGCGACATCGCCGTCGCCGATCAGCATGACCCCGCAGCCCATCGCGCGGAGTTCGGCGATCAGCTTTTCGTGGCGGGGACGGTCGAGGACGCAGGCGATGATCTCGTTCGGTGCCACGCCTTTTGCAGCGGCGAGCGCGTGCACATTCTCGGTCGCGGATTTCGTCAGATCGATCACGCCTTCCGGATAGCCGGGGCCGACCGCAATCTTGTCCATATAGGTGTCGGGCGCGTTGAGCAGGTTGCCGCCCTCTGCTGCCGCCAACACGGCAAGTGCGTTGGGACCGGCCTTGGCCGTGATCGTCGTTCCCTCGAGCGGGTCGAGCGCGATGTCGATCTTGGGGCCCTTGCCCGGGGCGGAGCCGACTTTTTCCCCGATGAACAGCATCGGGGCCTCGTCGCGCTCGCCTTCGCCGATGACGACCGTACCGTCCATGTACAGGCTGTTGAGCGCGTCGCGCATCGCCTCGACAGCGGCGGCATCGGCGGCCTTTTCGTCCCCCCGCCCGATCAACGCCGAGGCCGAAATCGCCGCCTTTTCGGTGACGCGCACCATTTCGAGGACGAGGACACGGTCGAGGACGTCGCTGGGGGCGATATTTGTTTCGGGCACGATTTATGGCATCCTTGGATCGCAACAGTTGGCAGGCCGATAGGAGCCGCATGTGTCATTGTCGAGAATTGTCATTGCGGCAACCGCGCTTGGCGTCGCCATCCCCCTGTCGGCCGCAACACCCGACACGCTGGAAACCTATCAAAAACTGACGAGTGTGGAGCCACGTTGCGTTCGCCCGTCGTCGGATCGCGACATCCTGGTCTGCGGTGCGCGACGGGCGGACCGCTGGCGGGTGCCGTTCGTCGGTTATGAGTTGGGCGATCCGCGCGGCGAGAGCGTCGAGGGCGAACGCAAGCGGATTTCAGACGAGCATCGCCCGCCCTGCGGTCGTCGTGCCATCATTGCAGACTGCGGCGGTGGCGTGGGCGTGAGTGTCAGTACGCGAATGGCGGGCGACGGGCTGAAGCTGAGGCAGCTCGCGCCCTGATCAGACGTCCAAAATCGGCATCCACACGGGCTTGCCGGTCAGGCTCGGGCTGCCGTCGAGCCGGTCGAGCGCGGCGTGCACCGCGCGGGCAGGACCCTCATGTGTGGTCATCGCGACGAACACGCCGCCGTCTGCCGTCTCGCCCTTCTGGATCATGCTTTCGATCGACACCCCGCCGTCGCGCATCGCGGCGGTCAGTTCGGCGAGCACCCCCGCCTTGTCGGCGACGGCGAAGCGCAGATACGCCCGCTCGCGGCGCTCACCGGGATCGGCGGTCGTGGCAGCGGCGAGGCTGGCGACGGGCATGGCAAAGGCCGGTCCGATCTCGCCGCGCGCAATGTCGATCAGGTCGGCGACGACGGCGCTCGCGGTCGGTCCCTCGCCCGCGCCGCGCCCCTCGAAGAACAGCCGCCCGACGAAATTCCCTTCCGCCACAACCGCATTCATCGGCCCCTGGACATGCGCCAGCGGGTGCGACAGCGGGACGAGGCAAGGGTGGACGCGCTGGAAAAGGCCATGGCTGCCCGCCTCGGCCAAGCCCACCAGCCGGATGCAATAGCCGAGCGTCCGCGCCTGCGCGATATCGCCCGCCTGGACCTGCCGGATGCCGCCCAAGGCTACACCCGCAAAATCGATCCGCGTTCCGAACGAGAGACTCGCGAGAATACTGAGCTTGTGCGCGGCATCGACGCCATCGACGTCGAACGACGGATCGGCTTCGGCGAAACCCAGCGCTTGCGCGTCGGCAAGCACCGCGTCGAAGCCCGACCCTTCGGCTTCCATCCGCGTCAGGATGTAATTGCAGGTGCCGTTGAGGATGCCGTAAACCTGGGTCAGCTCATTGGCTGCGGCACCCTCGCGTAACCCCTTGATGACGGGGATACCGCCCGCGACCGCTGCCTCATATTTGAACGCGGTGCCCGCCGTTTCGGCAGCGCTTGCCAGTTCCAGCCCATGATGCGCGATCATCGCCTTGTTCGCGGTGACGAAGGCGCGACCCGCCGCAATCGTCCGGTTGGCAAGCGTAAGCGCGGGGCCGTCGCTGCCGCCGATCAGTTCGACGACGACATCGACACCGTCGCGTTCTGCCAGCGCGGTCGTGTCGTCGACCCAGTCGAAACGCGACAGATCGACGCCCCGGTCGCGGCTGCGGTCGCGGGCCGACACGGCAACGACCTCGATGGGCCGTCCCGCGCGACGCGCGATGAGGTCGCGGTTGGCATCGAGCAGCTTGACGACGCCGCCGCCGACGGTGCCGAGCCCGGCGAGGGCGATTTTTAGAGGTTCGGTCATGCGGTTCCCAGCTAGCCCTTCTCCCCTTGCGGGAGAAGGATACGAAGCCTTAGCGAGCGAAGCGAGCTTAGGCGAAGTTGGATGAGGGGTGCGGCGCGAAGCGCCGCGCGAGCCAAAGGCTCGCCCCCTCACCCCGCCGCGCTTACGCGCGTGTGGACCTCTCCCGCAAGGGGAGAGGTGCCGCTTAGAGCAACCCGATTTCCCGCAAACGCTGCTCCAGATACCCGTTCGCGGTGATCACCTGCGGATAGCGATCCGGATTGTCCGCCGTCACACACCCCGGCAGCGTCGAAATCTCGAAGTCGCTCGCAAGATGCAGGAAGAACGGCATCGAATAGCGCGCAACACCGCGGCGCTCTGGCGGGGGGTTGACGACACGGTGCGTGGTCGAGGGCAGGACGTGATTGGTCAGCCGCTGGAGCATGTCGCCCACATTGACGACCAGCGCACCCTGTGGCGGCGCGACGGCGATCCACTCGCCTTCGCGCGTCAGCAACTGCAACCCGCCCTCCTCGGCACCGAGCAGCAGGGTGATCAGGTTGATGTCCTCATGCGCGCCGGCGCGCACTCCCGGCGCATCGGGCGACACCGGCGGATAATGGAGCAGCCGCAGCACGCTGTTGCCGTCGCGCACGGGGTCGACGAACCAGTCCTTGTCGAGGCCCAGATAGAGCGCGATTGCCGAGAGCAACCGCGCGCCGACCTTGTCGAATTCGGCATAGAGCTCGGTGAAGATGGCGCGGAAATCGTCCGGATGCGCGGGCCAGATATTGGGCGGCATATGGTCGGCGAAAGCGTGGCCGACAGGCAGGTCGCGCCCGATGTGCCAGAATTCCTTGAGGTCGTTCTCGGTCGCGCCCTTGGCGATCTCGATCCCGAACGGGATATAGCCGCGCTGGCCGCCCTTTCCGGCCCGGTATTTCATCTTCTCTTCGAGCGGCAAGGCGAAAAACGCCTTGGTCGCGGTCCAGGCGCGGTCGATCAGCGCGGCGTCGATGCCGTGATCGGCGATGATGGCGAAACCGAAACGCTGGAACGACGCGCCGAAATCGCGCGCAAAGGCTTCGGGGTCGGCGGACTGGGTCGCCAGCGAGAGGGGGGGTACGGAAAGATCGGACATGCGACGTGACTACGCTTCTTCGAGCGCAGCGAGAAGCCCTGCCGAGCGCCAGCGAGGTGACTTTGTGATTCTCGCTGACGCTCGAAAGAGCACCTCGCTAACGCTCGGCGAAGAAGTTACGCCCCCTTGTTGGCGAGGCTCTTCATCACTTCACCGTGCAGCCAGATGTTCATCGTGGCCGAATCATTGGTGTCGCCGGTGTAGCCGAGTTCCTTCGCCAGCGTGGTGCGGTTGGCGAGGCTCGAATCGAGACCGAGCAGCTTCATCAGATCGACGATCGACGTCTTGTAATTCGACGGATGTCCCGTCGATGCCGCGATCGAGGCGAGGCGTGCATCGATGTCCTCGGGAGTCGCGGGGACCGGTGCGGGCGGCGGCGGCGTGGGCGCCACAACAGCGGGCGAGGGCGGCGTTGCGGCCTCAGCGGGCTTGCCGAAAATCGCGTCCTTGATGGCACCGAAAATGCTCATATCGTCTCTCCGTTAATAGGGCGGGCTGGCCGCAGCCGTGACAGCGTAGCCGCAACGCGTGACGGATGCGAGACGTTCGATATCCCGCCACAGTCGTTTACCTTTCGAAACGAATGCCCAGCCAGATCGTGCGCGGACTGGCCCGTTCGACGACCCCGCTCGCACTGACCGCCGCTTCGACGCGCGTGTCGAACAGGTTTTCGCCGCGCAGTTGCACAATCGCACCACGACCTAGCGGTAAATCGGCGACGGCATCCACAGTAAGCGCAGGCGCGAGTCGCCGCGTGTTGAGATCGTCGTCAAACTGAGCCGAGACATATCGTGCGGTCGCCGACAGACCGCGCCAGCCGAACGTCGCCGAGGACTGGAACGGCGCGACGCTCGCCGGTCGCAGGCCAGTCAGGGATGCCGATGCCCCGGCGCCTTGCAGGACGACATCGGCATAGGCAGCCGACAGGGCGAGTCGCCAGTCGCCGCGCGCGAATGTGGCATCGACCTCGATCCCGCGCGACTGCAGCGCGTCGAGGTTTTGCCGTTGCCGCGTCGTCCCCGACAGCGTCACATTGGCGATGGCATCGTCGAGCATCACGTCGAAGGCCGTCACGGTGATTGCCGCCCCCCCGCCCGGTCGCCAGCGTGCTGCCAGTTCGATCCCGCGCGACCGCTCCGGCCGCAGCGCGGCATTGGCATTGGTTACTTCGGCCCCGACGCGGAACGGGCGGTAGAGCTCGTTGAGCGTCGGCAAACGCCAGCCGACATAACCCGCGACGCTGACGGTCAGCGTCGGGGAAATTGCATAGGCGGCCCCCGCACGCCCGGTCGCTGCCCAGCCGGTACGGTCGGCAAAGTGGTTGTCGGTCACGACCGTCCCGTCCAGCCGCCGCTCGGTCAGGAAACCGCCGGTCAACGACCAGTAATCGACCCGCCCGCCGCCGGTGAGCGTCAACGGCCCCGCCACCCGCGTCGCCTCCGCAAAGCCGCCGACAATATCGCTCGCGCCGCCCGCCACGCGCAGCCGCGTCGGGGAGCCCGACACATAGCTGAACGCCTCGTTGGTCTCGCCCGAAGTCCGCCGCCATTCGCCGCCGAGACGGAGTTCGGTACTGCCAATTTGGGGCCGCGCCTCGACTTTCAGACCGACACCGGTGGCGGGCGTATTATACTGGTCGAGCGTCTGCGTTGCTGTGGTCCGACCTGCATCGACGCTGGCGAATTGCGAGGTGAAGCGGCGCAGCTGGAGATAGCCGAGCGCGACGAACTGCCTGCCGACAAGGCGCAGGCTGGCATCCGCGCCCGTCGTGCGGTTCGCACTGAAATCGCTACCGCGCGTGCGGGCATCGTCGAAGGCATCGACATTGGCCTGAAGCTCGCTCGCACCGACAGGAATGACGGCGCGGGCGGCAAAGTTATATTGTTCGTAGCGCCCACCCCTGTCGGCGGTGCCGGGAGTCACGACCGGTACGAACCCGTCGCCGCGCGCATAGCCGCCGGACACGAGCGCAAACCCGCTGCCGAGCCGACCCGACGCTAGCACCCGGCTCTCGACTGCGCCGAAACTACCGCCCGCGACCGACCCTGCCAGCCCCGGAGCATCCCCCGTTGCGACGCTCTCGAGTTCGATGGTCCCCGCCAGCGCCCCCGATCCACCCGCGCCGCTCCCACCGCCGCGGGTCACGCGGACCCGTCCCAGCCGCTCGGGCGAATAGAGCGGCCAGTTCAGATAGCCCGCAAACGGATCGCCCTGCGGCACCCCGTCGAGCAGGACCAGCGCCCGCGACGCCGCATTGCCGCCAAGCCCCCGCAACGTCGCTCCCTGACTGGTCGGATTGGCCGACCGCGCATCCGACCGCCGGAACTGCTGCAGCCCGGCCACGTCCTTCAGTGCGTCTTCGAGCCGCCCGCTTGCCGTGCCGGTTAGACGCGCGCGCTCGACCGTGATGACGCTATAAGCGGCATCGCCCGCTGGATCGGCCAGCCCGCGACCCGTTACGACAATATCGTCCTGCGCCCGCAACGGGGCGGACATCGCGACCAGCAAACAGACCGAAACGCAGCGCATAAGTGCCTAACGAAGAACCCGGCCCGCCACCGCATCGAGTTTCGCCAATAGCGCCGGGTCGCGGGCATCGGGCGCGGTGATCAGCGCGACATCGAGGTTGGTGTCGATAGGCGACGGCGCGCGCGTCGCGGGCAGCGATTTCGCCAGTTCGGCCAGCAAGGCGCGCGCCGTCGCGGCATTGCTGCCCAATTGCGCCACAACGGTTGCCACGTCGACATGCGCCTCGCCCTCGCGCCAGCAATCGTAATCGGTGACCATCGCGACCAGCGCATAGGGCAGCTCGGCCTCGCGCGCGAGCTTCGCTTCGGGCATCGCGGTCATGCCGATCACATGCGCGCCCCACCCCCGGTAGAGGTTCGATTCGGCGCGCGTCGAGAATTGCGGCCCCTCCATCGCGAGATAGGTCGCGCCTTCGTGCACGTCCGCCCCCGCCGCCCGCGCTGCCGCCGCCGCAAGACCGGACAAGCGCGGACAGACGGGATCGGCCATACTGACATGCGCGACCATCCCGCTTTCAAAAAACGACGACGGCCGCCCCTTGGTCCGGTCGATAAACTGGTCGACGATCACGAATTTACCCGGCGGCAATTCTTCGGCCAGCGACCCCACTGCCGAGATCGACAGCACGTCGGTGCAGCCCGCGCGCTTCAGCACATCGATGTTCGCCCGCGCGTTGAGCTCGCCGGGGCTGACCCGGTGCCCCCGTCCGTGTCGCGGAAGGAACACGAACTTCACGCCCGATATCGTACCGGTCAGCAAAGCGTCCGACGGCTGACCCCAGGGCGAGGCAACCGCGATCCATTGCGGGTTTTCGAGTGCGTCGATCGCATACAACCCGGAGCCGCCGATGACGCCGATCACCCACTCACTCATGCTTCATTCCCGCAATCCAGTCACTCACCAGCTTCACGCCCTCTTTGTGGACCAGCGCACGTCCCACTTCGGGCATTGCCACACCGGGCTCGGCGGTTGCCATGCGGTGGACCATGATCGAGCGTTCGGGGTGGCCCGGGTCGATGGCGTAAAGGAACCCGCCCGACCCGCGCCCTGCCGCCACCGGCGTCTTGCCGATGCCGAGCGCGGTGCGGTCGGTGGTCTCCCAGGTCAGATTGAGGCCGGAGTTCGACGCCGCGCCCTTCGGGTTGTGGCAATGGCCGCAATTGACGTCGAGATAGGCACGCGCGCGGGCTTCGAGCGGCGCACCGGTGTCGCCCCATTTCGGCAAGCGCACGCCACCGCCCGTCACGCCCAGCATCCCCGGCGTCAGGTTCCGCGCCTTCGGCCCGATGGGGGTCATCGCGTCGCCCAGTGCATGGCATTCCTTGCACTGGTTTACGTTCGGCACGGCATAATCGATCGCCTGTTTTTGCCCGCCGACATCGACGATCAGCGCCACCCGCGTCCCCGCGCGTTTCAGGACGGCATCGTCGCCCTGCCAGACATAGGGCAGCGCCACCCAGCCGCTCGCCCGGTGGAGCAGCACGCGCGTCTCGACCTTGCTCGCGCCGTAACGGAATGTCTTGATGAGCGCCGCGCCGACGGGAAGCTCGGGCAGCCCTTCGCCGGTGAACGTCGCTTTCGTACCCGGCGGCAGGTACAGATAGCGATCCTTCTCCGCATAGTCGGAGAACAGCGGCGTATTCAGCGCATAGGGTCGCACGCCGCTATTCGGGCGCGCACCGTTGAAGAAACGGAAATCGGAGAGTTTGGGGGGCAGCGCGTCCGATGCGATCAGATCCAGTGCCACGGGAGACGACGCGGGTGCTGCACCGAGCAGGATCAAGATCAAGGGAAGCAGGCGGCGCATTGCCTCCTATTGCCGTTTCCTGGCGCATTTGCACAGAAAATAGACCGAGCTGACCGGTCGCCAAGCTTAATGAAGATGACCTGTGGCGCCTCGCCGAAACTTAGACACCGTCAGAGTTCGGGATATTCGATGCGCTTGTCTCCAAACACTGCGTTCAACGCACGCGGCCGGCGTTCGCTCAGGCTTTCGCCCGGCTTCAGGTCCGAAGGAAAGTCGAATTCAGCACTGAATCGCCCGCCGACCACCCGACAACGGATGGCATGCCAGCGGTCATCTCCGTCCAGCTTCTCCCAGATTTCGTCCAGCTTATTGGTCAGGTCGCGCGTAGGATGATGATAGACCACCCGACCACCAAGTTCCTGAAACAGTCCCGAACCAACGACTCCGGGTTCCACTTCCGCATAAAGGAAAAGGCCATCTGTCGCATCGCCACACGCCTCAACGATCAGGTGTGCGAGCTCCTCGTAATCGGAACCGATATCCGTCGAGCGCATTAGCGACCTCCCTTGCGATTCTTGAAACTGAAGTCTTCTAAGTTTCCATCCACCTGCGAAAGGTGAAGCGGCCGTTGTCCGGATCGTGCCAAGGGTTGAACTTCAACTCTAGCGCGTCGGGCTGACGAACTCGCCCCGTCCTGATATAGCGTTCGAACGGCCCCACGTTTGATCCTGTTATGTTCTATACAAGAGCAGCATGTATGTCAACCAAAAAGTGCCTATTTGGATAATTTTTGCGTGGCTAACGCGAGACTACCACCGCTTCCATGCTCGCGGGCAGCACAACCGCCCCCGGTTCGGCAATCGCCGTCCCCTTCGACAAATCTACCGGCGCAGGCTTGGCCTCCATGATCGGCGTCAGCGGTTCGGGCAGGCCCATGGTCAGCACGCCGACCTTATCGGTCACGCGGATATTGGTCGCGGCCATCCCGCCTGCGCCGTCCCAGAACACCGGCGCGATCGACCCGCCCATCATCTTCGCCAGCATGTCGCCGCCCGGAAAGGCGGGTGCCCAACCGGCGCGGCCATGCGTGTTGTCGCGGATGACGACGTTACGCGGCAACGGGTTATACGTCGCATCGGTAAAGGGGCGCTTGTAGGCGACGACCATGACGTTGGCGGTCGCATTATCGGCCAGCGTATTGCCGAACACATGCACGTCGCGGTTCGCCATCACCATGACGCCGGTACCGGTTGGGACGCTCGCCACGATGTTCCCCTTCGGCGCGAAATTCGGCGTGGAATTGTCGGTGACGCGGTTGTTGTAGATCCGCACCGAATGTCCGCCCATCTGCGGCAGGTTGGGCAGATCGAACACCAATATGCCACCGGCGTTCTTCGTCGCGACATTGTCGTGGACGTCGGCATTGTAGCTGTTCTCGATCTCGATCCCGGCAACATTCACTTCGGCGGTCGAGTTGCGGACAATGATGTTGCGCGACTGGCCGACATAGATGCCCGCGTCGGACGCGCCGCGCACCACGACCTTGTCGATCAGCACATCGGTCGAGGACACCGGATAGACACCGTACGCGCCGTTGGTTTCCTTGGGGCCTCCGGTCCATTCGACGCGCAGGTCGTGATAGATGATGCGGTCCGCGCCCTTCGACTTGATCGCGTCCCCGCGCGCATCCTCGACCGCGAAACCGCGCAGGACCACATCGTCCGACGTAACGAGCAATCCTTCGCCTGCCGCCTTCTGCGACTTGAAGTCGAGGATGCTCTTGTCCGGCCCCGCCCCGCGCACCGTCACCCCGTTCACGTCGAGCGACAGGCCGTCGGTCAGGACGTATCGTCCTGCCGCCAGCTCGACGACATCGCCGGGTTTCGCCTCGATCAGCGCGGTTTGTAGCACTTCCTGAACATTGGGTCCGGGGGCTACCGCAATCGTCTTTGCGGCCAGCGGCGAAGCGGACAGCGCGAACACCGCTACGTAAAGACAGGGCTTGTTCATGGGCACGGACTATTGCACCCCTGCATCCCGACGCCAAGCCGGAGACCCGAATTGATTCTGCGTACTGTCCTTCTCGCCAGCTTGCTGACCGCAACTCCGGCGCTTGCCGCAACATCGGTACAAGGGCGCTGGCTGACCCCGGCCAAGGATTCGGTCATCGAGATCGCGCCATGCGGGGCAAAAGTCTGCGGGCGTGTCGCCAAGATCCTGAAACCGGCGAAGGACGGCACCGCAACCGACAAGTTCAACCCCAATCCCGCGCTGCGGACGCGGCCGATATTGGGCGTCCCGATTCTGTCGGATTTCACCGATGCGGGCAGCCAATGGAGCGGTACGATCTACGACCCGCGCAACGGCAAGTCGTATCGCTCGAACGTGGCGCGCAATCCCGACGGGACGCTGAAAGTGCAGGGGTGCATCGCGTTCTTCTGCCAGACGCAGACGTGGACCGCGGCAAAATGAAGGGCACGGCGGTCGCGCTGCTGGCGCTCGCCGTCGCAGCTTCGGCACCGGCCCAGCGCCCTACAGTGCCGCGCGCCTCGACCGAGACGCTAACGAACCAGCTCGCCAGAGGCGAAACCCTCGAAACGCGCGCCGACGGCGACCTCAACGGTGACGGCCAGATCGACACCGCCTTTGTCGGACGCGGCGAGGACCGGCGGACGCTTTATGTGCTGATGGCCTATCGCAACGAAACCGACATGGGCCATGATCCGGCGGGGCAGGGCGCGCTGAACGCCTATCCGCTAGGGAATGCCGACCTCAAGATCGTGCGGGGCGTGCTGGTCGTCGAAGACATGACGGGCGGCACGACGGCGACGTCGGGTACCTACCGCCTGCGCTGGAATGCGGCGGCGAAGAAGATGCAGCTCATCGGCTTCGACACCACGCTTTACAGCCGGACCTGGTCGCACGACGGCGTGGAAACGAGCTGGAACCTGCTGACCGGCGTCCGGACGCGCCGCACGCTGAAACTCGTGTCGCGCGATGGACCTTATACGCCGGGGCCGCTCGTCACGAAGAAACTGCCGGCGAAGCCCGTCTACATCGATCGCTTGCCCGAACTCGACGCCACTCAATAGGCTGGATCGTCCATCCATGGCGAAAAGTGCGGCGTGTCACGCGACACCATATCGGGATAGACCGCCGCCCGCTTCTCCAGAAACGACGCCACGCCTTCCTTCGCATCGGCCATCCCGCCGCGCGCCCAGACCAGCCGGCTGTCGAGCCGGTGGGCGTCCATCGGGCTGGCGGCACCCAGCATCCGCCACATCATCTGGCGGGTGAGCGCAATCGACACCGGCGCACTTTCGGACGTCAATTCCTTCGCCAGTACGCGCGCGGCGGGGAGCAGGTCGTCTGGCGCGTGGAGGCTGCGGACCAGTCCGCCCTTCAGCGCTTCCGCCGCATCGAACACCCGGCCTGAATAGCACCACTCCAGCGCCTGCCCGATACCGACGAGGCGCGGCAGGAACCAGCTCGAAGCCGCCTCAGGCACGATCCCGCGTCGCGCAAACACAAAGCCGAACCGCGCACTGTCGCTCGCCAGCCGGAAATCCATCGGCAACTGCATCGTCGCGCCGATGCCGACCGCGGCCCCGTTGATCGCGCCGATAACGGGCTTTTTGCAGGCGAACATGCGCAGCGTCAGCCGCCCGCCGCTGTCGCGCACGCCCTCATGGTCCCAGTCGACCGATCCATCGTCGCGAATCGGTGAGCCGACGCCGTCCTTACCGCCGCGCGCGGCATAATCGAACGTCGCCGCACCACCGCCAAGATCGGCCCCCGCGCAAAAAGCCTTGCCCGCGCCGGTGACGATCACGGCCCGCACGGCATCATCGGCGTCCACCAGATCGAACGCCGCGCACATCTCGCGCATCATCAGCGGGGTAAACGCGTTCATGCGCTCCGGGCGGTTGAGCGTGAGCGTAAAAATGCCGTCGTCGATAGCCGTCGTTATCGTTTCAAACGCTGCCATCGATTTTCCTTCGATAACGTTCAGTCAGCCCGCTTTGCCGACGCCACCTTGCCATCGACCCAGATCAGCGGGTCGATCTGCGGGTGATTGGCAATCGCGCGGACCTCGCCGACGAACAGCGTATGGGTGCCGACATCGAAGCGGCCGGTCGTCTGGCAGATCAGACTCGCGGCGGCGTCGGCCAGCACCGGGGGCATATCGACGCTCAGCGTCCAGTCGCCATCCTCGAACCGCGCCTGTCCCGCCTTCTTGCCGCCGAAAACCGCGACCAGTTCCTGATGCCGCTCGGCGAGCAGGTTGACGCAGAACCAGCCGTGCTCGCCCAGGATCGGCGACATGCTCGCGGTGCGATTGACCGCGACAACCAGCGTGGGCGGGTCGGCGGTCACCGACATAACGGCAGTCGCCGCCATCCCGGCATAGCTGTCGCCGCTGCCGGTCGTGACGATCGCGACTGTCGTTGCCAGCCGCCGCATTGCCTGACGGAAATCGTCGCGCAGGGCTTCGTCGTTCATGCGGCCTCCAACAGGGATTTCAGCGGGGTGCCCGCATCCGCAAGCAACGCCGGATCGGCACGGGTCGCGTTCACCACCAGCGCCTTGCCCTGCACATAGTCCTTGACCGCATTGACGCAATCGAGCGCGATCACCGCGCCGTCACGCAGATACACCACCGAAAAACTCCGCGCGGACATGTCGCCGCGCACGATGGCGCGGTCGAAGCCGGTCGACAGGCCGACGGTCTGGAGCTTCAGGTCGTACTGGTTCGACCAGAACCACGGGACGGCGTGATAGGGTATTTCTTCGCCGGTCAGCACCCTGGCCACCGTCGTCGCCATGTCGTTGGCGTTCTGCACCGACTCCAGCCGGATCGACGCCCCGTCGGCGAAATCATTGGCATGGAAGGCGCAGTCGCCGATGGCGAACACATCGGGCAAATTCGTGCGGCACAGCGCATCGACCGCAACGCCGTTGCCGCCCTCGGCCCCCGCCGCCAGCAAAGGCTCGACCGCCGGGACAATCCCGATGCCGACGATCACCATCTCGCACGGCACGACCTCGCCGTCCGCCAGCCGTACGCCCGATGCGCGCCCGTCCGCCCCTTCGATGCTCTCGACCATCGTGCCCAGCCGCACATCGACGCCGTGCGCGCGGTGTTCGTCCTCGTAGAAGCGCGACAGTGCCTCGCCCGCGACGCGCGCCAGCACGCGGTCCAGCGCCTCGAGTACCGTGACCTGCTTGCCGAGCTTGCTCAGCACCGCCGCTGCTTCAAGCCCGATATAGCCGCCGCCGATCACCGCCACCCGCGTCGTGGTCGCCAGTTCGCCCATCATCGTCTCGACATCGGCGCGGCTCCGCACCCAATGTACCCCCGCGAAGTCATGGCCGTGGCAACTCAGCCGCCGTGCGTGCCCGCCCGCCGCCCAGATCAGGCTGCCATAGCCGATGCTGTCGCCATCCTCGGTGACAACGCGATGCGCCGCCGCATCGACCGTGACGACCCGACGCCCGGTCAGGATATCGACCTCGCGCTCGGCCCAGAAGCTCGCGGGCCGGATCAGGATGCGCTCGAACTCCTTTTCGCCCGCCAGATAGTCCTTCGACAGCGGCGGTCGCTCATAGGGAATCTCGGGTTCCTCGCCGACCATCGCGATCGACCCGGTAAAGCCGCGCTGGCGCAGCGCGATCGCCGCCTGCGCGCCGCCATGGCCGGCGCCGACGATCAGGACATCATAGCTGTGCGACATGGCAAATCCCGGCAAGTGACGCTTTCCCCTGCGTCGGATTGCGCGGTGCTGTAAAGACCATTGAGCGCGGTCAGGCTGCTGCCCCTTTGGCAATCAGCGCCGAGATCGCGTCGGCGTCGTAGCCGAGCGCCGCCAGCACAGCCTGCGTATCCCGCCCGGGTGCGGGCAGCGCATCGCCGCCCCCCGGACGCACCCCGTCCATTTCGATAGGCAGACCCGGCAGCAGCGTCGCCCGCCCGTCGTCGAGCGTGACCGCCTCCAGCCCGCCCGACGCCAGCAGATGCGGATCGTCGAACATGTCCTCGGGCCGCCCGATGGGCGCGAAGGGCAGGCCGGTGCCGTCGAGCCTGGCGATAATATCGTCGCGCGCGAATGTCTTCACCAGCGCGCGGACCTGCGGCATCAACCGGTCGCGGGCGAGGACGCGCTCGTTGTTCTTGCGCAGCGCCAAGTCGGCCCACAGGTCGTCGAGGCCGAACAACTCGCAGAATTTCTGCCACAGCGCGTCGGTGACGACGCCGATAAATACATGGCTGTCGTCCGCCGTCTCGAACACGTCATAGATCGCCCAGGCCGAAATCCGGGCGGGCATCGGGTCGGCGGCGCGACCCGTCACCGCCTTTTGCGCCATATGCTGGCCGACGAGGTACACCGTGGTTTCGAAAAGCGACGATTGGACCTTCTGCCCCTTACCCGTCCGGTGACGCTCCTCGACGGCGGCCAGCACCGCGATCACCCCGAACATGCCGCCGGTAACGTCGATGACGCTGGCCCCGGCACGCAGCGGGCGACCGGGCGGGCCGGTCATATAGGCGAGCCCACCCATCATTTGCGCGACCTCGTCGAGCGCGGTGCGGCTCTCGTACGGGCCGGGGAGGAATCCCTTTTCGGAGCAATAGATCAGGCGGGGGTTGGCCCCTTTCAGCGCGTCATAACCCAGACCCAGCCGGTCGAGCGCCCCGGGGCGGAAATTCTCGATCAGGATGTCGGCGCGCTCGGCCAGCTGCGTCGCGATCCGAAGGCCCTCTTCAGCCTTCAGGTCGAGACAAATGCTGTCCTTGTGCCGGTTGTACATCGGGAAATAGCCCGCGCCCGACCCCAGCAACCGCCGTGTCTGGTCGCCGCCGATGGGCTCGACGCGGACGACCTCGGCCCCCAGCGAGGCGAGGATATGCCCGACCGCCGGCCCCATCACCATGTGCGTGAATTCGACGACCTTGAGGCCGAGCAGCGGTGTGGCGGTCATGCCGCGAACCCCAGCGGCAAGCCCGCGTCGGGCGTGAACCCGTAAAGCGGCTCGCCCGGCAGCGCCGCCGCGACGATATCGCGCACCTTGAGCAGCGCGGGCAGATCGATCCCGGTCTCCACCCCCATCGCCTGCAGCATGAACACCAGATCCTCGGTCACGATATTGCCCGACGCCCCCGGCGCGAACGGGCAGCCGCCAAGGCCGCCGAGCGACGCATCGAACGTCGTGATCCCCTCGTCCAATCCGGCGAGCACGTTCGCCAGCCCCAGCCCGCGCGTGTTGTGCAGATGCAGCGTCGTCAGCCGCTCGCCGACCGCACCACGCACCCCCTTCACCAGCCGCCGCACCTGCGCCGGATTGGCATAGCCAGTGGTGTCCGACAGGCTGAACTCGGTCACGCCCGCCTCGGCGCACGCCGCCGCCAGCCGCACAACGGCGTCCTCGCTGACCGGCCCCTCCATCGTGCAGCCGAACGCCGTCGACAGTCCGACCGCGAACTTCACGCCCGCCTCCGCCGCAATGCCGACGACCGCGCGGACCTCATCCAGCATCGCCGCGTGATCCTTGCGGACGTTCTTGATCGAATGGGTTTCGGACATCGAAAACGGGATCGACATGCCGTGGACGCCAGCCTCAACCGCCCGCGCTGCCCCCTTGGCATTGGGCACCAGCGCAACGACATTCAGCCCGGGGATGGTGCGCGCGAACGCAACAACCTCGGCGGTGTCGGCCATTTGCGGCAACAGCGAGGGCGGCACGAAACTCCCCACCTCGATTTCGCGTACCCCCGCGGCGGCCTCGGCGGCGATCCACGCTTTCTTCGCTTCGGTCGGCATGACCCGGTCGATGCTCTGCAACCCGTCGCGCGGGCCGACTTCGGAGATCAATATCATAGATACACCCATGGCCGCGCGATGCGGTCGCGTCGATGGAATGCCGCAATTGCCGCACTGCGTTTCAGGGTCAGGTCGATGGCGTCGAGCCCCTCGACCAGCATCGTCTTCGCCTCGGCATCGATTTCGAACCGGTAGCCCGCAACCGTCTGCATGGGCAGGTCGATGGTGACCTCACGCCCCACAATATCTGCAATCGCCTCCTTCGCCAGCACCACCGGGAGCACCCCGTTGCGGATGCAGTTGTTGCGGAAAATCGGTGCGAAGGTCTCGGCAATCACCGCGCGGATGCCCCATTCGGCCAGCGCCCACACCGCATGTTCCCGGCTCGACCCGCAGCCGAAGTTTTCGCCGCTCGCGAGAATCCGCGCATCGGGCATCGCGTTGAGCACGAAGGCGGGATCGGGCACGCGTCCCTCGACATAGCGCCATGGCGCGAACAGCCCTTCGGCAAGGCCGGTCCGTCCCGTGGTCTTCATCTCGCGCGACGGGATAATCGCGTCGGTGTCGACATTGTCGCGGGCGAGCAGTGCCACGCGCGCGGTGAGGGTGGTGAAGGGGGGCATCAAACCCTCTTCGCCTCGCGGAGAGGGCGGCGGAGCGCAGCGGAGCCGGGAGAGGCCTGAACAGTCGGCTCGGGCCTCTCCCGATGCTTCGCATCGCCCTCTCCGCTAGGCGAAGAGGGTTGGGTGACAAACCCCGCTACCGCGCTCGCCGCTACCACTTCGGGCGAAGCGATATGCGTCCTTATCCCCGGCCCTTGCCGCCCTTCGAAATTGCGGTTGGTCGATGAAATGACCCGACTTCCCGGCGCAAAGCCCTCTCCGCCCGCATAGAAACACAGCGAGCACCCGCTGTCGCGCCATTCGAACCCCGCGCGGGTGAAGATGACATCCAGCCCCTCGGCCTCCGCAGCGCGCTTCACCGCGCGTGACCCAGGTACAACGAGCGCCTTCACCCCCGGCGCGACATGCCGTCCGTCTAGAATGGCAGCGGCACGACGCAGGTCCGACAGCCGCGCGTTGGTGCAGCTGCCGATAAAGGCAGCATCTATCGGCACACCGGCAATCGGCATTCTCGCCGCGAGGCCGATATAGTCATGCACACGCCCCGGCCCCTGCGGCACGAAGCCGTCGATCCCGATGCTGTGTTCGGGCGACGTCCCCCAGCTGACCATCGGCCTGATCGCGCCCGCATCGATGACGATCTCGGCATCGAACACCGCGCCTTCGTCGGACTTCAGGTCCGACCAGTCGGGCAACGGATTGGGCGCGTAGCGACGCCCCTCCAGATAGGTGAGTGTCACCGCATCGGGCGCGATGATCCCGCTGACTGCCGCAAATTCGGTCGCCATGTTGCACAAAGTCTGCCGCGCCTCGATGTCGAGCGCGGTCACGGCATCTCCGGCGAACTCGACGACATGGCCGCTGCCCCCGCCCGCGCCGTGGCGCGCAAGCAAGGTCAGGATCATGTCCTTGGCGGTCACGCCGGGTCGCAGCTGTCCGTCGAATGTCACCCGCATCGTTTTCGGGCGCGCCATCCTGAGCGTCCCCGTCGCCATCGCATGTTCGGCCTCGCTCGACCCGATGCCCCAGGCGAACGCGCCGAACGCCCCCTGCGTGCAGGTGTGACTGTCCGGCGCGACCAATGTCACGCCCGGCAGCACAATCCCCAGCTCGGGCGAAATGACATGCGTGATCCCCTGATCGGGGTCATCGACGTCGAACAGCGTGATCCCTGCCGCGTGGCACGCTGCGCGGGTCTCGGTGATAAAGGCGCTGCCACCGGGCATGGTCGTCGCATCGCCCCGTCCCGGTCGTGTATCGACGATATGGTCCATAACCGCGAACACCCGCGCAGGATCGGCGACCGTACGCCCCGCCGCTGCCATGCTTTTCAGCGCCGACGCGCCGGTGCGTTCGTGCAGGAACACCCGGTCGACGGCGATCAGCGCGTTTCCATCGCCCAGATCGGCCACGACATGCGCGTCCCATAGCTTGTCGAAGAGCGTGCGCTCAGCCAGCCGTCATCTCCGCTTCGACCGCGCGCCAGTCGCGCGTCACCAGCTTTTCCTGAATCGCGGTGCGCGTTTCCAGCAGGCCGTTTCTGATCCAGTGCCACGTCCGGCAGCGGTTGACGCCATCGTCGGCGAGCTGGATCATTTCGTAAAGATAGAGCGACGGGTCGCCTTGCCGTTGCCAGTAAAGCATCACGGTGCGGTTGTATTCGTCCAGCCCGACTTCCGCCGCCCAGCCGACGATCAGCTCATTGTCCCACCAAACGCGCTTATCCCGATATTCAGCGGGAAAATCGCGGATATCGGTGCGTCCATCGTCCCAAGTGTACCAGTTCGTCTGGTGATAGGGCGAAGGTCCGCTGTCGGGAAAACGGCACAGCAGGCGCGATTTATGCTCGTCGATCTTCACATTGTCGGCGTTGAAATAGGTGTAGACCCCATCCCACACGCCTTCATGCTTTGCGAGCAACGGCATGTCTTCGCGGATTCCCATCAGCCTTCTCCCCTTTCCAGTCGTGCCAAATGCAGTGCTTTTGCCGCCGGAGCGCGCAGCCGGTTGCGCGTGTCGAGCGCCAATGCCTCAGGCGTAATCCGCGCCGGATCGATCGGCAGCGCGGTCGCCGCACACACCTCATACCACGGCTCGAATAGCGTCGCCGCGCGCGAAATACTCCAAGCCTTGGCCAGATACGCGCCGAAACGGTCGGGCGACAAATCGGGATAAAGCAAATCGGGATCGCCTTTGGCCAGCGGCGGCAGGACAACCTTACGCCCAGTTGCGGCCTCGAACGCGTCGAACACAGCCTGCCACCTGTCCCAACCCTCTCCACTTTGTGGAGAGGGCGGCGCAGCACCAGCGGAGCCGGGAGAGGAACGACCCGGCGGCTCGTTCCTCTCCCGATGCTTCGCATCGCCCTCTCTGCGGGGCGAAGAGGGTTGAAAATCGTCCGAAAGCCCATGCCCGGGCGGATCGACGGCATCGCCCTGCCAATGAATAAGACCATCGAATTCAGCCGTCGTTACGTGGACGAACCCCGCGTCCCCAGCCTCGGGCAGCGCTCCGACCGCCTCCTCAGCGCTCTCCATCAGAAACGCCAGACTCGCCGCCTGATGCGCCGCCGGTGTCGCGACTTTCGCCGCCGACCACCCCTTCGGCATCGGCCCCAGCCGGTCGATGTGCGCCTGTAATGGATCGCCGTCGTATGCTGTGATCAGCACCGGCGGCGTCGCCGCATCCACCGGCGGAATGTCGCGCGGCGCGCGCAACACCGCACCGTACCCCGCGCGATAGGCGTCGCCTGCGTCGAGCATTTCCATGACGACGGCGTGAGCCTTGGCCGGGTCGTCATGCGGGTTCAGCAACCGCGCTGCATCGCGCACATCGAACCACGGAAATACCCAGCTCTGTTCGAGGATGCGGTTCCACAGCCAGGTCAGGTGCTCGCCATAGGCCGAGGGCACGAACGGCGGCAGATAACTCTCGCCGAAAATCGCCATCTCCTCCGGCGTCCAGATCGCATAGCCACCGACCGCGAGGCGGCTGAACCGTTCGGGATGGCGCTTCAGCGCAGTGACGAGGATGATCCCGCCCGAATGAAAGCCATATGCCGCGACCTGCCCCAGCCCCAATGCATCGAGCAGCGCGATATTGGCGTCGGCGAAATCGTCGATGGCGGGCGAACCCGGCAAAGGCTCCGACTGTCCAAACCCCGGCGTGTCAGGCGCGATACAGGTAAAATGCGCGCCCCAGTCGCGCATCAGCGACTCGTATTCCTTCGACGAGCGCGGGGACTGATGAACCATGAGCAACGCCGGGCCGTAACCGCATTTGCGGTAATGCACACGGCGTGTGCCAACGTCGATGAAATGCCGCGTGATCACGGGCATAATTTGTCCGGACAAATTCATCTCGACAACCCCTAATCGTGTCTGCATGGTAATGCCATGACGATTGTTGGCTCCCGCATGTTGTCCGACGGCCGCACCGCGCGCCAGATTTTCGAGGATGTCATCGCGAACCCTGCCCGCGCCAAATTCGGCTTCGGGTCGAAACTCGCCATCGTCAACGTCGATTTCCAGCGCGCCTATACCGATATCCACGCCTTCAAGACCGCGTACGAGACCGACCCGCGCCAGATCGACTATGTCAACACGATCAGCCGTCTGGCGCGCGCGAGGGGGATGCCCGTCATCTGGTCGCGGGTCGGCTATGCCGATGACGGCAGCGATGCCGGGGTCTGGGGGACGCGCACCGACACGCCCGATTCATTGCAGAACATCGGCTATGGCTCCGAACGCCACGCCTACGACCCGCGCTGCGAGATCGACCCGGGCGACCTGCAATTCACCAAACGCATGCCGAGTGCGTTCTTCGAGACACCGCTGGCGAGCTATCTCGTCTGGCACAAAATCGATACCGTGGTCGTCACTGGCGGCAGCACCAGCGGTTGCGTCCGTGCGACTGCCGTCGAGGCGTTGTCGCACGGTTATCGCGCCATCGTCCCCATCGAGACCTGCGCCGACAAGCACGAAAGCTACCATTTCGCCAATCTGACCGACCTCCAGCTGAAATATGCCGATGTGGAGCCGGTGCAGGTTGTGATCGACTGGCTTGAGAGCCGGTGAAATCCGACCCTGGCCTCTACGACTTCGTTCCCTATCGCAGCCGCGCGCCCATCGTCTGGCCCGGCGGCAAGCAGGTCGCGGTCTGGGTCGCACCCAACCTCGAATATTACGAAATCGATCCCCCCGCCCATCCCCGCCGCAAGGCGTGGACCAAAGTTCATCCCGATGTTGTCGGCTATAGTCACCGCGACCACGGCAACCGCGTCTCGCACTGGCGGATGGCCGATGTCATGACGCGCCACGGCTTTCCGGGCTCGGTCAGCCTGTCGGTGGCGCTGTGCCAGCACCATCCCGAAGTCGTCGCCGATGGGTCGGCGCGCGGCTGGGAGTTCTTCAGCCACGGCATCTACAACACCCGCTACGCCTACGACATGGACGAGGAACAGGAACGCGCGATCATCGAGGATTCGATCCGCACCGTCCGCGAGGCAACCGGACAGACGATCCGCGGCTGGCTGGCGCCCGCGCTGACGCATACCGAGAACACGCTCGACCTGATTGCCGAATACGGTCTCGATTACACCTGCGACCTTTACCACGACGACCAGCCGCAGCGAGTGAAGACCAAGACCGGCGATCTGATTTCGATGCCCTACAGCCTCGAGGTCAACGATCATTACGGCTTCTTCGTCTACAACATGTCGCCCCGCGACTATGCCGACACGCTGGTGCGGCAATACCGGCGGCTTGCGGATGAAGGTGGCACCGTGATGTGCATTCCGCTGCACGCCTATCTTATCGGCCAGCCGCACCGCATCGGGCCGTTCGAGGAGGCCCTGCGCGAAATTGCGGCGGATGGGCGCGGCTGGCTGACGACGGCGGGCGAGATTGCGGATGCTTGGGCGAAACAGCAATGACGCTCGATCCCGCCTATCTGGACTACCCGCATCGCCAGCATGGCTATGACCACGATATCTACGGCTGGTCGGCGCTCAAGGACCGCAAGCCCGTCGCATGGCCCGGCGGCGCGAACGTCGCGGTCTGGATCTGCGTCAGCCTCGAATTTTTCCCCCTCACCCCCACCGACACGCCGTTCCGCGCGCCGGGGCATATGCAAACCGCCTATCCCGACTACCGCCACTATACCGCGCGCGAATACGGGACGCGGGTCGGGTTTTACCGCCTGCTCGATGCGTTTGCGAAAGCGCACATCAAAGTGTCGGTCGCCACCAACAGCACCATCGCCGAACGCTATCCGTCGATCATCGCCGACATCGTGAGCGCAGGGCACGAGATCGTCGCGCATTCCACCGACATGAACGGCACTATCGCCACCGGTCTGCCCGAAGCCGACGAGCGCGCGTTGATCTCGACATCGCTCGACACGCTGGAACGTGTGAGCGGCACCCGCGCGACCGGCTGGCTCTCCATCGCCCGTTCGCAGAGCTGGAACACGCCCCGCTTGCTGCACGAAGCGGGGGTGCGCTATTGCTGCGACTGGGTGAACGACGAGCTGCCGTATCGCTTCGAAAACGGCCTCATCAATCTGCCTCTCAACCACGAACTTAGCGACCGTCAGATTATCGCAGTCCAGCAGCAATCGGCGGACAGCTATGCGCAGCAAATGTGCGACGCGTTCGACTGGCTGGCGGGCGAAGCAGCAACGCAAGGCGGGCGCATGCTTCCGCTGCACATTACGCCGTACATCATGGGCCTGCCCTATCGCATCGACGCGTTCGAAAGACTGCTCGCCGATCTGAAGGCCAATGGCGCGTGGTTCGCAAGCGGTGACGAAATCATCGCTGCCTGGGACGTGCAGCAATGAAAATCCGCAACCCGCGCACTGGCGTGTACGACCATGAGATCGCCCCGCTCGATACTGTCGCCGTCGAAAATGCTGCGCAGCATTTACGGGTGCGGCAGAAACACTGGGGCGCATTGTCACCCGACCGGCGCAGCGCTGTCCTCGTGGCATTTGCCGATGCCGTCGAAAGCCATAGCGTCTCGATTGCCGCGGCGCTCGCAATCGACACCGGTCGCCAAGCCATCTCGCAGATCGAGGTCGACGGAACCATAGGCGCGATCCGCCGCTGGGCGGCCCGCGCGCCCGGCCTGATCGCGGCGGCCTCGCCTTGTGACCAGCCGACCGCGATCCCGACGATCGCGACCTCGACCCGCCTTGTGCCGTATCCGCTCGTCGGGGTCATCAGCCCGTGGAACTTTCCGCTCACCCTGGCGCTGATCGACGCGATCCCCGCGCTGGCCGCCGGGTGCGCGGTCATCGTCAAGCCGAGCGAGATCACGCCGCGGTTTATCGGTCCCCTGATGGCCGCGATTGCCGAAGTGCCCGAATTGCCGCTGCTCGTGATCGAAGGAGATGGCGCAACCGGTGCGGCACTCGTGCGCGCTGTCGATTTCATCGCTTTCACCGGCAGTGTCGCCACAGGTCGCAAGGTCGCCGCTGCCGCCGCAGAGGCTTTCATTCCTGCCAGCCTCGAACTTGGCGGCAAGGATCCGATGATCGTCCTCGCCAGTGCCGACCCGGTGGCGGCCGCGCACACTGCCCTGCGCGCGTCGATCGTCAACACCGGACAAGCCTGCCAGTCGATCGAGCGCGTTCTGGTCGCGCGGAGCATTTACGAGCCGTTTATTGCTGCGCTCGTCAACGCAGCAAAATCGGTGCGTCCTAACTTTCCCGATATCGCTGTCGGCGACATCGGGCCGTTCATTTTCGACAAGCAGGCCGCAATCGTGCAAGCTCAGATCGATGACGCCGTCGCGGGCGGCGCGACTGTGCTCGCGGGCGGGCAGATCGAAACAATGGGTGGCGGACTGTATCTCCGTCCGACCGTCCTGACCGGCGTCACGCCGGCGATGACACTCATGCGCGAAGAGACGTTCGGGCCGGTTATACCTGTGACCGTTTTCGAGAATGTCGAGGATGCGATTTCTGACGCCAACGCCAGCCACTTCGGGCTGAGCGCCGCCGTGCTCGCAGGAACGGTCGAGGAAGCCGAAGCGGTTGCCGTCCGCCTCGAAGCCGGTGCGGTCTCGATCAATGACGGATCGCTGACCGCCATGGTCTGGGAGGTCGAGAAAACCAGTTTCGGGGCGAGCGGTATGGGGCCGTCGCGCATGGGCGATTCCGGGCTGCTCCGCTTTTTTCGCAAACAGGCGATCATTCGCCAGTCCGGTTCCGCTCTTCCGATTTCCACCTATGCAGAGGATGCCCAAAGATGACGATCCTGCTCGTGCTTGCCGCGGCTGCAGCGCAGCCCGCTCCGCCGCCCCCCGGCAACCGGACCAACATAGCCGCCGGCGTCGAAAAGCCTGCCGAGCGGATCCCCACCGACATTCGTCGCGCGACCATTATCGTGCGCGACATGGAGACTTCGCTGAAGCTCTATCGCGACGTGATGGGGCTGAAGGTCAATTACGACACGGTCGTCACCACGTCTGGCGTCGCGCTTCCCGCAGGCGAGCCGGGGGCCAAGGCGCGGCTGGTGCTTCTCAACAGCAACGATCCCTATATCGGCTGGATTGGCCTTATGCAGTGGACCGCCCCCAAGCTGCCCGATCCCGGCCCGTACCCCAAACGCATGGGACCGGGCGGTGTGGTGATTGTCACCAATACCGACGACGTTCCCGCCAAATGCGCCGCCGCCGCCAAGGTGCCGGGCGTGACCGTCACCAGTGCGCCGCGCGAACAAGTCTATCCCGGACGCAACGGGGCAGCGCCGATCCGCGTCATCGGCTGCAATTTTTTCGACCCCGATGGCGTCCTCATCGAAATGAACCAGCTCCAGAAATGAGCGCATCCTTCGCCGAAGCCATGCCCAACATGCTGCGCCACGCGGGCGAATGGCAAGGCATCTATCGCCACGTCAGCCGCGATTTCGAACTGGTCGATCAACACCGTATGTGGACGAAGTGCGAATTTCCCGCGGACGGACCCTATGCCTATATCCAGTCGAACCGCCTGACATGGGCCGACGGCCGCACCGAGGAGCGAAGTTTCGGCGGGGCGTTCCGCAACGGCGTGCTCCGCTGGGACACCCACCGGTTCAGCGGTACCGGCTGGGAAACCCATGGCGGTGTCGTGATGCTCCGCCTCGATCGCAAAGACGTTGCGGATGCCTATTTCACCGAAATGATCGAACTGAGCGCCGACGGCAACAGCCGTGCTCGGACATGGCAATGGTTCGAAGGCGGACAGCCCGTGCGACGGACGCTCTGCGATGAATGGCGCGTCGCGTAAAATTCGCCGCAGATGAACCGTTGTTCATTGCACGGCCATGTTGTGTCACTAACTGTAACGCTATCGGAACAAGCGGTGGGGGCGAGAATGACGAAGCGCAGGCGGGGATTGGCCGTTATCTTTGCAGCTATTGCTCTGGTTGTCGCTTCGAACAACGGCGGTGCGCAATTGAAGGTCGCACTCGAGGATCGAGCCGATCCCAATCCGCGTCAGGTTTCGCTGGGCGTCGAACTTGCCGGGCTGTGCCTCGGCGTGGTGATCAGCTGGAGCAACCGCCTTCGCGGCGACGTCGGCTGAACACGCGTAGCCGTTTCACAGATGGTCATTGTTACGGCAGGGCGGCAGCCATGTCGTCGAGCGCGAGGCGCAGCAATTCCTCCATGGCGTGGCGGGCGCCCTCCCCATCGTTGGCGGCAATCGCGTCGAACACCGCGATATGTTCGGGCAGGGGATCGCGCGGCAGAGCCACACGCTGCTGCTTGAACCGGGTCGTCCAGCGGACCGCCGCACCGACCGAACTCGCCAGCGATGCCAGCGCGTCGTTATGCGTGGCCTCCAGCACCGAGCGGTGAAATTGCTGGTCGGCTGCCCGGCCGTCCTCGGAGGAAAGGCCGTGATGCGCCATCGATGCCAGCGAATCCTGCATTGCCGCGATCTGCGCTTCGGTCCGCCGCTGCGCTGCGAGCGACGCGGCGGCAGGCTCGATAATGCCGCGTAACTCGAACAGGCCTTTGACGAACTGCTCGTCCGGTTCGCCCGAGAAGGTCCAGGCGAGTACATCGGGATCTAGCAGGGTCCATCGCGCACGGGCCGTGACATGCGTGCCGGCACGCGGTCTGCTTTCGAGCAGCCCTTTGGCCACGAGAATGCGGATGGCTTCGCGATAGGGGGTGCGCGACACGCCGAGCGCTAACGCCTGTTCGATCTCGCCATCGAGCGCGTCGCCGGGCCGGTAGGCACCGCTCAGGATCGCGCTGCCCAGCTGGCGGGCAATCGCTTGGTGCAGGCGCTCAGCCCTTGCCATAGTGTGGAGCGCTCATGCGTCGAACGGGGCGACGATGCGGTTGGTCCCACGCAGGAAAGCGTCGGCGACCAACTGCAATGGGGCGAGATCGACGTCGCTCTTCCCTTCGTCGACCAGCTCGACGAAGCGGCGGTAAAGACCGGGATATTCGGCTTCGGGTCCGGTGTCCTGAACAACGCCGTCAATCGTGAGCGCATTGCCGCCGTGCGACAGGCATAGCGCTTCGCCATCGGCCTCGATCCTTATGTCCCAAGTTTGCGGGCCGGTCTGCCGCCAGTCGAATTCGGCAGCCACCGGCACGCCTCCCGCTGTCGCCATGGCTAGGCGCGCGGCAATGGGGGCGTGCCGGTTGGCGGGGGTTTCGAGTTCGGCGTCGATCAGGCGCACCGGCTCGCCGATCACTTCGGTCAGGATCGACAGGGCATTGATCCCGGGGTCGAACACGCCGAAGCCGCCTGCTTCCCAGATCCAGTCCTGCCCCGGATGCCAGTGACGGACATCTTCCTTCCAGGTGATGACAACCTGCTGGATCCGGCGTGCGGCGATCCATGCCTTGGCCGTCGCCACTGCCGAAGCATGGCGCGAATGCCACCCGGCAAACAGGGTGGTGCCCCGGTGCGCCGCCAGTGCCGCCAGCGCTTGTGCCTCGGAAACCGTCGCCCCGGGGGGCTTTTCGAGAAAGACGTGCTTGCCCGCCGCCAGCGCCATGCGTGCCGCGTCGAAGCGTGCCTGCGGCGGCTGACACAGTACAATTCCATCGAGGCCGGGTTCGCCCGCCAGCATCGCGCCGAGATCGGCATAGTTGACAACACCCTGTGCCGTCGCGTTGCGGCTGGCGACCGCGACCAGCTCGATCTCCTCGGTCGCGGCAATGGCGGGAAGGTGCTGGTCGCGCGCGATCTTGCCGAGGCCGACCAGCCCGAGGCGGATAGGGTGCGTCATCGTCCGGGCGCGCTAATGATTGTCACGCGGCAGGCCGCGGGTCTGCGCGATACGCTGATAGTCTTCGGCACCTTCGAGAATCGCGCCGGTCTGCAACTGTCCGATGTGCGCGCGCTGGATGGCCTGCCACGGCGTTTGCGAGGCCGGGTAGCGATAGCCGCCTGCCGCTTCGAGCTTTGCCTTGCGCGCGGCGAGCTCGGCATCGTCGATCAGCACATCGACGGTCCCGCGCTTCAGGTCGATCCGCACCCGGTCGCCGCTCTCTAGCAGCGCCAGTCCGCCGCCTGCTGCGGCTTCGGGCGAGGCGTTGAGGATCGAGGGCGACCCGCTCGTGCCCGATTGCCGCCCGTCGCCGAGGCAGGGCAGCGCCGCAACCCCCTCACGCAACAGATAGGCGGGCGCGCGCATGTTCACGACCTCGGCGGCACCCGGATAGCCGATGGGCCCTGCGCCGCGCATCACCAGCATCGTTGTCGCATCGATGGCGAATGTGGGATCGTCGATCCGCGCGTGATAGTCCTCCGGCCCGTCGAACACGATCACCGGCCCCTCGAAGGCATCGGGATCGTCGGGGTTCGACAGATAGCGCGCGCGGAACTCCGGCGAGATAACACTGGTTTTCATCACCGCACTGTCGAACAAATTGCCCGACAGTACGAGGAAACCGGCGTCGGCCAATATGGGCGTGGCGAAGGGCCGGATGACCTTTTCGTCTTCGATTGCGACGCCCCGGCAATTGTCGCCAATTGTCTTGCCATTGGCGGTCATCGCATCCTCGCGGATCAGCCCCTGTTCGATCAGTTGGCTGGTGACAGCGGGCACGCCGCCCGCGTGGTAATAATCCTCGCCCAGATATTCGCCCGCCGGTTGCAAATTGACCAGCAGCGGCACCTTGTGGCCGTGGTCCTGCCAGTCGCGCAGGTCGAGATCGACGCCCATGTGCCGCGCAATCGCCGCCAGATGGATCGGCGCATTGGTCGAACCACCAATGGCCGAATTGACGACGATGGCATTGAGGAACGAGTCGCGCGTCATGATGTCCGACGGCTTCAGGTCTTCGTCGACCATCTCGACAATACGAAGCCCGGTGCGATACGCATTCTCCTGCCGATCGCGATAGGGCGCGGGGATTGCCGCCGACCCCGGCAGCGACATCCCGAGCACTTCGCACAGCGAATTCATCGTCGTGGCCGTGCCCATCGTGTTGCAATAGCCGGTCGAAGGGGCGGACGACGCCACCAGCTTTATGAAGCCCGCATCGTCGATTTCGCCCCGGCTGAGCATCTCGCGTGCCTTCCATACGATGGTGCCGCTGCCGGTACGCTCGCCCTTGTGCCAGCCGTTGAGCATCGGCCCCACCGACAGCGCGATGGCGGGCAGGTTGACCGTCGCTGCGGCCATCAGACAGGCAGGCGTCGTCTTGTCGCAGCCGATGGTCAGCACCACCCCGTCCAGCGGGTAGCCGTAAAGCACCTCGACCAACCCGAGATAAGCCAGGTTGCGGTCGAGCCCCGCTGTCGGGCGCTTGCCGGTTTCCTGGATCGGATGGACCGGAAATTCGATCGGAATGCCGCCCTGCTCGCGGATGCCGTCTCGCACGCGTTCGGCCAGCACGAGATGGTGGCGGTTGCAGGGGGACAGGTCCGAACCTGTCTGCGCGATGCCGATGATCGGACGCCCCGAGCGCAGTTCGTCGAGGCTCAGACCGAAGTTCAGATAGCGCTCGAGATAGAGCGCCGTCATGTCGACATTGGCCGGATTGTCGAACCAGGCAGCGGACCGGAGCTTGGTCATCAGCGGCTCACGGACACACGGTAGATCATCGCGTGGCGGTACGGCTTGCCGGGGTCGACGCGCGCGGAGCCGAAGGCTGGCTGGTTCGGCGTGTCTGGAAACTTCTGCGGCTCGAGCGCGATGCCATCGCCCATGCGGTAGAGATGGCCGCCTCTGCCTGCCACCGTCCCGTCGAGAAAATTGCCGGTATAGAGCTGCACGCCGGGTTCGGTGGTCAGCACCTCGAGCACGCGGCCCGACGCCGGGTCCTCCAGCCGCGCGGCAAGCTGCGGCGTCGCCGTCTGTCCCTTGTCGAGCACGAAATTATGGTCATAGCCCCGGCCGATCGCGATCTGCGGGTCCTTGCCGTCGCGCACCCCGTCGTCCAGCGCCCGACCGCGCCGGAAATCGAAGACGCTGCCCGTAACGTCGCGCAACTCGCCCGTCGGGATCAGCGTCTTGTCGACGGGCGTGAAGCGCGCAGCAGGGATCGTCAGAAGGTGGAGCATCGCCCCCTGCACCGCCGCTTTGCCGGCCAGGTTGAACAGCGCGTGATTGGTCATGTTGACGACCGTCGGCTTGTCGGTCGTCGCTTCGAATACGATGCCCAGCTCCCCGCGCTCGTCGAGCGTGTAGGCGACTGTCACGTCGAGATTGCCGGGATAGCCCATCTCGCCGTCGGGGCTCCGGTGAGTCAGCACGACGCGCGCCACCGGGCCACCAACGACATGTGCCACCGTCCAGTTCGCCCGGTCGAATCCCTGCCCACCGCCATGCAGCGAATTCGGCGCGTTGTTCTTGGGCACGGTATAGGCCGTTCCGTCGATCTCGAACCGGGCGTTTGCAATGCGGTTGGCCACGCGGCCGATTGTCACGCCGAGATAATCCTGATGCGCCTCATAATCGGAGGGCGTGTCATGCCCCAGCGTGATTTCGGCAGCATGACCCTGGCGGTCGGGCGCGACCAGCGACTGGAGCGTGGCACCATAAGTCAGGATGCGCGCCGAAACGCCGTGGGCGTTGCGCAGCGTGATCGCCTCAACTGCGGTTCCGTCCTTCAGCTTCCCCGCCGCCGACCGCTCGGCGCTTGCCCCGTTCGCCGGTCCTGCGGCCAGCGAAAGCGCCGCTGCTATTCCGGCCATCAGCGCTTTACTCCAACCCGGCATGGTGCCCCCTCGATCGTGTTGACCCCTTAATGCTGGCGTTATACTCATACAAATACAAAATGCGCGAGAGGGAATAGGCGGGATGGCGAGCACGGCTGGCGGCACGACGGGAACGCAGGCGTCGAAGGTGGCGACCGCGCTGGTGTTCGTCACCGCGCTGTTTTTCATCTGGGCGTTCGTTACCAATCTCATCGATCCGCTCGTGAAGAGCATGAAAGTCATCTACACGCTCTCCGATTTCGAAACGCAGCTCAACCAGTTCGCGTTCTTCATCGCTTACGGCGTGGTTTCGATTCCCGCCGCCTGGTATCTTTCGCGTCGCGGCTATGCGAACTCGATCATCCTCGGGCTGGTGGGCGTCGTGGCGGGGTGCTTGATCGCCTGGTCGACCAGCCTGTCGCACAGCTTCGTTACCGTGCTCATTGGACTGTTCGTCGCTGCTTCGGGAATCACCTTGCTCCAGGTCGCTGCCAACCCGCTGATCGCTTCGATGGGCGACCAGAAGAGTTCGCATTTCCGGCTCAACCTCAGCCAGGCGTTCAACTCGCTGGGCGCTTACGTCGGCGGCATTTTCGGCGCGAGCTATCTGCTGAAGGGCGACCTTTTCACGAAGGACGTCGTGCTGACCGATGCGCTCAAGGCCGAGGGACTGTCCTTCGTCACAGAGGTCTATTTCCTGATCGCGGTGGCGCTCGCCGTGTTCATCTTGGCGATTTATTTCGTGCGCAAAACAATATCGGCGCACGCCCCGGCGATCCCGCAACACGTCGAATCGCCGCTGTCCGCACTGAAGTCGCGCTGGGCCAATCTCGGCGCGGTGGCGATCTTTCTCTATGTTGGCGCCGAAGTCTGCGTGATTTCGGGCATGATCTTCTTTCTCGAACAACCGCAGATCCTCAACATCCCGTCGCAGGTCGCGGGCTATATCGCGCCGATCTTCATGCTGCTGGCAATGGTCGGGCGCTTCGGCGGCAGTGTGCTGCTGCGCCGGATTGCCGCAACGACGATGCTCGGCATCGTGGCTGCAGGCGCATCGATCCTGTGCCTGATTGTCATGGCAACCTATGGCACCGCCGCCGCGCCGCTCGGCGGGACGGTGACACTGCCCGGCGGCTTCGTGGCGCCGCTCACGATGGGCTTCGTGCCCGCGCTCGCCGCGATTTCGCTCGGCCTATTCAACTCCATCATGTTTCCGACGATCTTCACGCTGACGCTCGAGCGGTCGAGCGCTCCGGCCTCGGCCACATCGGGCCTGATGTGCATGGCGATCTGCGGCGGCGGCTTCATCTCGATCTTGTATGGGGCGGTGATCGATGTCTTTGCGGCGGGCGTTCCCATCGGCGCGCGGTCGCTGGCGTTCGTGGTGCCGCTGGCGTGCTACGTCTATGTGCTCTGGTTCGCCCGGGCTGCGCGTCACGCGCCAACGCATGCGATCGAAGAAGGTGTCAGTGCGGGTCACTAGGAGGACTACCTTGAAACACGTGCGACTTGCGCTGGTGGCGTTTTCGGCCGCCTTTGCTGCCTCGGCGTCGGCGGCACCTCCGGTCGATTGCCCGATGCGCGACGCGCCTTATTCTTCGGCCTCGCCACTGATCGACATCCTGCTCAACCCGCAAGCGAAGGCCGTCGCCGAAAGGGCGTTGCCCGGCATCGCCACGCGTCTGCCTGCCCAGCTCATGGGAACAACGCCTCCCAGCTTCGCCGCGATCCTGACGTTGAAAGAAGCATCGGGATTTCTGCGGTTGCCGTCCGCCGAACTGCCCGCCATCGACCGTGAACTGGCGGCTATCCCGGTCACGATTGCCGACAAGATCGCGCGGTGCTCGCGGTATGACACCGACCCGCCGAAGCTTGTCATCCCGAGCGGTCGCCCGCGCATCCTGTTGTTCGAAAAGATCAACGGATTTCGCGACGTTCCTTCGGTCGATGCCGCCCATTCTGCGTTTGTCTCGATGGCAGCGCGCAAGGGCTGGGCACTGGTCACGACGGAAAAGGGCAGTGCCTTCACCCCCGCCATCCTGCGTCAGTTCGATGCGGTGATCTGGAACAACATCAGCGGCGACGTGCTCACGCTGATGCAGCGCCGCGCGTTTCAGAGTTACATGGAACAGGGCGGCGGTTTCATCGGCGTGCACGGCTCGGCCGGCGATCCGGTTTATTTCTGGGACTGGTATGTAGACACATTGCTCGGGGCGCGGTTCGCCGGGCACCCGATGGCGCCGCAGTTCCAGATTGCGCGCATCAAGATCGACGACAGCGCCCATCCGGTCGCGCAGGGGTTGCCCGCGACTTGGGACATGAGCGACGAATGGTATTCGTTTAAGAACAACCCGCGCGCGAGCGGATCGCGCATCATCGCAACGCTCGACGAAACCACGTACAAGCCCGATGGCTTCGGCGGCCAGAATTTGCGGATGGGCGATCACCCGATTGCCTGGAGCCGCTGTGTCGGCAAGGGGCGCATGTTTTATTCGGCCATCGGCCACCGCCCCGAACGCTATGGCGATCCGATTTACGTGCAAATGCTCGAAAAAGCCGTCGCCTGGGCGGGGACACGCGACGCCAAGGGGTGCATAGCGCCCAAGTGAGTATCGACGTTCGTCTTGTTTGGCCTGTTGAAGCGCTGCTCGGCGAAGGGCCGGTTTGGGTTCCCGATGAAGCGGCATTGCGCTTTGTCGATATCAAGCGCGGGCAGCTGCACCGTTATATGCCTAGGTCGGGGACGCGGGAGACCTTCGACCTGGGCGGGCAGCCGAGTTTCGTCGTGCTGGCACACGACGGCACGCTGGTAGTAGGAGCGGGCAACCGCATCCTGTCGGTCGGGAGTGACGGCGTCACGCGGGCGGTCGTCACCGAAATCCAGATGCCTGCGCACAATCGCACCAATGACGCCACAGTCGACGGGCAGGGCCGGTTGTGGTTCGGCACGATGGATGACGAGGAGCGCCGACCGACCGGCGCGCTGTGGTGCCTCGATCAGGGGAGTTTGCACCGTATCGGCGGTGAGGCGGTCGTCACCAATGGTCCCGCGATCACCCGCGATGGGCGGACGCTCTATCACGTGGACTCGGGAAATCGGAGGATCTGGCGCTATGCGATCGGTGAAGGACCAAGCATCGGCGATCCCGAAATATTCCTGCAACTCACGCCGCATGACGGCTATCCCGATGGCGTGGTGCTCGACAGCGAAGACTGTTTGTGGGTCGCGCTTTGGGACGGCTGGGGCGTCCGCCGCTATGCGCCCGACGGGGAGCTGCTGTTGACCGTCGCGTTGCCCTGCGCGCGCGTTACCAAGATCGCGTTCGGCGGCGCGGACCTTCGCACGGCTTATGTCACGACAGCGCGCGTCGGGCTGGATGCGGCGGCGCTGGCGGCCCAGCCGCTCGCGGGCGGGCTTTTCGCCTTCGACGCGCCGGTGGCGGGCAATGCTCTGCCCGCTGCGGTCTTGCCGGTATGAGCTGGCGCGTTCTGGGGGACTGGGGAACAAGCCGCTTGCGTCTCTACCGGGTCGAAGACGGCGAAGTAACCGACCGCTGCGAAGGGCCGGGGATCGGGATGCTGACCACCAGCCCCGAGGAGACCTTGCGCGCAACGCTTGCGCCTTGGTGCGGCATGTCCCGCCCGACTGCGATCTACCTGTGCGGCATGGCGGGGTCGCGCGGCGGCCTGCACGAGATTGCCTATGTCGATTGTCCGGCGGACGTCCGCGACTGGTCGAGCGCGGCACCGATGCTCGCCTTCGACGACATCCCGTTGCGGATCGCCCCGGGGCTTGCCTGTGTCGATGCGACGGGTCGGCCCGATGTGATGCGTGGCGAGGAAGCCCAGATTTTCGGCGCCATCGCGCTCGAAGCGGCGCTCGGACAGGGCAGCTCCTGCTTTGTCCTTCCCGGTACCCACAGCAAATGGGTGACGGTCGAGGGGGGCCGGGTCACGGGATTCCGCACCTTTCCGACCGGTGAGCTCTTCGCGCTGCTGCGTGACCGTTCGACGCTCCTGCCCGGTGGTTCATACGACTCCGCGGACGAACCGGCGGGATTTGCTGACGGCCTCGACCGGGCAGCCAGCGGCGGCGGCTTGCTTGGCAGCCTGTTCGAGGCACGGGCAAGCCAGTTGCGCGCCGGGAAATCGCCGGGTTGGGCAGCGGGTTTCCTCTCGGGGCTGATCATCGGCAACGAGATTGCCGATATGCGGGACGCTGATGGCTTGCCCGACAACGCGCTAATGATCGGTGCGGCCGCGCTCACCGCCCGCTATGCGACGGCGCTGGCGCGTTTTGGTATCGCGTCGCGGGAAATCGATGGCGATATTACGGTCTTGCGTGGATTGGAGTTGATCGATGCAAACGGTTGATGAGCTCCTTGCGGGCGGTGCGCCGCCGCTGGTCGCGATCCTGCGCGGGCTGACCCCCGCCGAGGCCTTGCCGGTGACCGAAGCGCTGGTGGCGGCGGGGATCCGGATGATCGAGGTGCCGCTAAACTCGCCCGATCCCTTCGCCAGTATCGCCGCGATGCAGGCGGCGTTCGGCGAAACGGCAGCGATCGGCGCAGGCACGGTGCTCGACGTGACATCGGTCGATCGGCTCGCCGCGACAGGGGCCAGACTAATGGTGACCCCGAACACCGACCCACAGGTCATCGCGCACGGCGTCGCCTCTGGGCTCGAGGTCATGCCGGGCTTCCTCACCGCCAGCGAAGCCTTTGCCGCAATCCGTGCGGGCGCGAGACGGCTGAAACTGTTCCCGGCCTCGGCCATGTCGCCCGCCTATCTCAAGGCACTGCGCGAAGTCATCGCCCGCGACATCGGCCTGTGGGCGGTCGGTGGGACCGACGCGACCAACCTGTCGGCCTGGTTGTCGGCGGGCGCCGAAGGGCTGGGCGTCGGCGGTGCGCTCTACCGCCCGGGTGACGATGCCGGCACCGTCGGTGCCAGAGCGGCGGCGCTGGTTACAGCTTGGACCGAAGGCGTTCAGACAAGCAACCGATAGTCGACGCCCGGCCGTTACCAGACCAGTGGCACGTGCTCCGGCCCGATCACGCCGCCCGGCCGGTATTCGATCTTTGTCCCCGGCTTCAGCTTGAAATCGGGAATGCGCCGCAGCCATTCCTGCAACGCAATCTTGATCTCCAGCCGCGCAAGGTGAGCCCCCATGCAGCTGTGCACGCCGACGGTGAAGGCGAGGATGATCTTCTTGGGGCGCGAGAAATCGACCTCGGTCGGATTGGGAAAGACATCGGGGTCGAAATTGCACGCGGGCAGGATGCTGGTGACCTTGTCGCCCTTCTTCAGCTTGACGCCGCGGATCTCGATGTCCTGCGCCACCGTCCGTCCCGAAAAGGTGACCGACCGGACGCGCAGCAGTTCCTCGACCTGCGCGTTGATGTTGTCGGGATTGTCGATGATCTCCTGCCGCCGCTCGGGGTTTTCGGCGAGCCACACCCACATGTTGTTGAGCGTCGCAAACACCGTGTCGAGGCCGGCAATGAACAGGAACACAACGAAGCCGTGCGCCTCGCGTTCCGAAATCGGTTTCCCCTCGAATTCGGCATTGGCGATACGGCTGACGAGCCCGTCGTCGGGGTTCGCCTGCTTCTCGGCAATCGCGATGCTCAGATAGTCGCAGATCGTTTTCAGCGTGTCGCCCATGATCTGGCGGTCGTTGCTGTGCAACAGCGCCATCGCCCAGCTGACGAAGGTGTCGCACATGTCGCGTGGCAGCCCCATCAGGTCGAGGAAGACAAGCACCGGCAAGGGCCGCCCGAACGCCTCGTCGAAGTCGCACTCGCCCTTATCGATAAGGTCATCGATCAGCTCGTTGGCAAGCGCGCGGATGCGATCTTCGAGCTTCAGCACCCCCTGCGGCGACACGATGCCATCGACGATATTGCGGTATTTGCGGTGGTCCGGCGGATCGATTTCGATGGGAATGAAGTAGAACCAGTTCTCCGGATCGCGCGGGAAGGGCGTCGCGTCCTCGTTCGAGAAATATTCGGCATGGCGCAGCGCGAACAGCGCGTCCTCATGCTTGGTCATCACCCAGGCATTGCCGAACGGCCCGACGTCGTAAAACACCGGCGGGAATTTCTCGTGCATGTCGGCGAAGAATTTATACGGATCGCCGAGGAACTCGGGGCTGTAGATAATTCCGGCGGAGCGGATCAATTCGGGCGGGACGTGATCGGGCACCTGATCCATCCCGAAACGGCGGACGATGCCTGTCGGTGGCACCGGATTGGCGGGGTCGATACGCATCGCAGCCGTCCTCAATACTGGGTTTCGGGAAGGTGGACGATCAGGCCGTCAAGCTCTGCCGAAAGCACGATCTGGCATGACAGTCGGCTGGAGGGCTTGACCTCGGCAGAGGTCGAATCGAGCATGTCGGTCTCGTCCTGCGACGACGGGCCGCCGGTTTTCGCGAGCCACGCTTCGTCGACATAGCAATGGCATGTCGCGCAGGCGAGGCCGCCCCCGCATTCGCCGACGATGCCGGGCAGGTCGTTGTTGAGCGCGCCGCGCATGACATTCTCGCCGACCGCCACATCGACGGTGTGCGGGATGCCGCCGGCTTCGACATAGGTAACCAGAGGCATTGTGTTCTCCGTTACGCGCCGCCGACCCACTCGGAGGTCAGCGCGCGGGGGCTCAAATATTTCGTCCGCGTCCAGCCGCCATCGACGACGATCGACTGGCCGTTGATCATCTCGCCGCCGGGCGAACACAGAAAGGCGATAGTCGCGGCAATGTCCTCCGCTTCGGCAAGGCGCGGATAGGGCGTCGTCTCGACATTGACGCGCTTGAACGTCTCGTCCTCGAAGCGGTGACGGACCATGTCGGTCATCGTGACGCCGGGCGCGACACAATTCGAGCGGATGCCGCGCGGGCCGTATTCGCACGCCATATGTTCGGTCAGCGACTTCAGACCGCCCTTCGCCGCCGAATAGGCACCGCCGCGCTTGCCGCCGATCATTGCGAAAGTCGAGGTGACGTTCACCACGCCCGATCCCGGCCCCATGTGCGGGATGACATCGCGGCAGAGCCGGAACGGCGCGCGCAGCATGATGTCGAGGAAATGGTCGAGCGTCGCATCGTCGGTCTCGTCGAGCGGCTTGGGGCTGCCGATCCCGGCATTGTTAATCAGGAAATCGATCCGCCCGAACCGGTCGAGCGCGAGCTTGACGATCCGCTGCGGCGCATCGGCGGCGGTGACATCGACGGACAGCGTGGCGAGCCGTTCGATCCCGCCGAGCGCCTCCGCCAGCGTCGCCAGCTTTGCCGGATCGCGTCCGACGCCGACAACCGCCATCCCCGCGTCATGGAGCAGTTTCGCGGTCGCGAGGCCGATCCCGCTCCCCGCCCCTGTGATGATCGCAACTTGCATGATGCCGATCTAACGCGGGGTGTGCGGCGTGTCGCGTCGCTCGGGCGATGGATTGGCGGGGTGATGGGCAGCCTTGCCGCATTGGGGCAAATACCGGCGCAACGACCGACGAGAGGAATGCCGCATGGCCGAACTGCGCTACGACGACCGCGTTGCCATTGTGACCGGCGGAGGCCGGGGGCTGGGCCGCGCCTATGCGCTGCTGCTGGCGGCGCGGGGCGCGAAGGTCGTGGTCAACGATGTCGGCGGCAATATCCGTGGCGACGAAGTGATCGAGAACCCCGCCGCCGACGTCGTTGCGGAGATCGTGGCGGCGGGCGGCGAAGCGGTCGCGGTCACCGATACGGTCGCGACAGTCGCGGGCGGCAAAGCGATCATAGACGCCGCGATGGACACTTGGGGTCGCCTCGACATCCTCATCCCCAATGCCGGCAACGTCCGGCGCGGCGAGATCGACCTGATCAGCCATGAGGATTTCCAGTCGGTCATCGACGTCCATATGCAGGGTGCGTGGAACCTCGTCCGCACCGGTTACGAGATCATGGCCAAGGCGGGCTACGGACGCGTCGTGCTGACCTCGTCGATCGGCGGGATTTACGGCAATGCGACGAGCGTGAACTACGCGATGGCCAAAGCGGCGATGATCGGCCTCAACAACGTCATCGGCCTCGAAGGCGCGGACAGGAATATCAAGAGCAACATCATCCTGCCGGGTGCCGTAACGCGCATGTCCGAAGGGATCGACATCACCCAATTCCCGCCGATGCCGCCCGAACTGGTCGCGGCGGTGGTCGGCTGGCTGGCACATGAAAGCTGTTCGGTGACGGCGGAGATGTACGTCTCGACCGCAGGTCGTGTCGCGCGGGCATACATCAACGAGACGGCGGGCGTGTTCCAGCCCGACTGGACCCCTGATCAGGTCGGCGCCCGCATCGCCGAAATCCGCAATCCGGCAGGGGCATGGACGCTGGAGCCTGTCCCGGGTGGGTTCGGCGAGCATCTGGGGCGGAGTTTCGAGATGGCGACAGGCGGGTAGGGGGCGTCAGTTCAAAGGAAATTATCGCAACCGCTGGCGCTCTCGAACAATTGTCCCGTCAACTTCCGCCCACTCGGACGGAGTGACAAGCAACACAGACAGTGGAATTTCAAAGTCTTCGGCGAAACGCGCAACGAGTTCGTCTCGAGTCGCCCTCATTCTGTGCCATCCGGGCGTTCCTGCCGAATGAGCGGTGACGATCACGAGGTCAATGTCGCGCGGCGTTGCTTGTGGGTCGAGCGCTGATCCGAAAAGATAGGCTTCCGAGAGATCGTTGCCGGCCTTTCGCAATTCGGCTGCCAGCCAAGATATCACCCGCTGAACGAGACGCCGTTGCGACGAAGAAAGGCGAACAAACCTGCATACGGCACGACCGAGAGGCCAATTTCCTTGGCGTGCATTTTTCCTTCCACGGACGCGTCACACCACGATCCGTATGCGACTATCGTCGCGCCAAGATCGGATGCTTTTTGCACAACGTCGGCGCACACTTGGTACTCATCCGGCTCAGGGCAGTAAATTCGCGCTTCTTTTCCACCGTCGAGATACACGGTAAGAATCGGGTCTCCATCGTCGGTTGTCGCGTCGGTACCCCGGGCAAGCTCCCCTCGCAGCCAGTATGTGCTCAAATCTGCTCTCCAACGGCGCTGTTGTATTTTTCTAAAACCAAATTGCGTTTGGCAACGATATGAGTGCGTGCTTCGGGAGGAAAAAAGAAGCGCTGATATAAGTCCGTACGCACCGTCTGAAACGTCTCATACATCGCGACATGAACGAGCAAGCGATGATAATGCTCAAGCGAGTCAGTTTCGTCCATAAGGTGCGTCTTGGTACTCAATATGGATTCGATCTGGAGGTTGTTCGCAAGTATCCTCTTTTTTGTATGTTTCCAAACCATAGCTGCGGCTGTTCGACCATTCTCGTCGAGAGGAAAACTAGATGGGCCTGTCTGATCGAAAATCTCCTTGTTAACATCAAGAAGTGCCAAAAGCGGATTGTAAAAATCGTTCAATGATGCAGATAACCTCTCTATTTTTCGCTGTCTAAGTAGGGCGTTAAAAGAGCGAGATGACTGAAGATAGATGAGGCCAATCGCAATCCCGTTGGTAATTATCAACGTGATGCCCGTGCCGATAAGCGGCCAATTACCGCTCTGGTACCAGGCTTCTTCCGCCTTTGGTCTAATCTCAAGTTTCTGGCTCGATCGTATTGTGAGCGTGTGCAGACTCCTATCGGCTTGTGTCGCAGATGCGGGCGTAACCGCCATCAAAAGTGCGGCCACGAGCGTCACCGCCTCCTTATCCCTGAAGAAGGCCGACGGCTTGGAGTTCTGCCCTAGAGCTGACATGCAGCTTTTATAGACGAATCATGCCGACAACGCTTCAGTAAACTGACGCAGGTGTGGATCTCTCGACCTTTGTAACCGTCATCAAAAACTTTCAGCCCCATTTTCACGTCGCACACCCACCCCAATCCATCGCCGAAGCAATATGTCCCGCCGTGCCTCGCCCCGTCGCGCGCCGCAGGTTACGACGCGTCAATCCGCGCGCAAAACCACAGGACCAGTCTCCATGCCCTCCGCCCTCGACGGTATCCGCGTCATTGACATGTCCCGCGTCTTTGCCGCGCCCGTCGGCGCGCAGATTCTCGGCGATCTCGGGGCCGATGTGATCAAGGTCGAGCGGCCGGGCGTCGGCGATGACGGGCGCGGGTACGGGACGGCGTGGATCAAGGGCAAGGACGGGATCGAAACGCGCCAGTCGAGTTTCTTCACGGTGTCGAACCGCAACAAAAGGTCGATTACGGTCAATCATGCCAAGCCCGAGGGACAGGACATCATCCGCGCGCTCGCCGCCGACGCCGATGTTCTGATCGAGAATTTCAAGGTCGGCGATCTGAAGCGCTATGGCCTCGATTACGAGAGCTTGAAGGCGATCAATCCGCGCCTGATCTATTGTTCGGTGACAGGTTTCGGACAGACCGGGCCGATGGCGTCGCTGCCGGGCTATGACGGGCTGTTCCAGGCGACCGGCGGGATGATGGCGGTCACCGGCATCCCTGACGGCAAGCCGGGTGCGGGACCGTTGAAGGCGGGGCCGAGCCTCGTCGATTTCGTCACCGGGCATAACACCGCACTGGCTATCATTGCCGCGCTGTTGCACCGTCATGCGACGGGCGAGGGGCAGTATATCGACATCGCGCTGCTCGACACGTCGGTCGCGATGGTCAGCCATATCATGCAGGATTATCTTATCAGCGGCTTCCCGCCGCCGCGCCTCGGCAATGGCGGCAACGGCGGCGGCCCGGCCGACCTGATCGAAGCCAGCGACGGCATCGTCTACATCACCGCCGGGACCGACGAACATTACCGGCGGCTGACCGTGCTGATGGACCAGCCCGAACTGTTCACCGACCCGCGTTTCGACAGCAATTTCAAGCGCGGGCGAACCGGGCAGGCCGAATTGATCGGAATCATCAACGCATGGAGCCGCCAGCTTTCGGTTGCCGAACTGCTCGCGAAGCTCGACGAGGTCGGCATTCCGGCAGCGAAATACAACGAACTGCCCGAAGTGTGGGAGGAGCCGCAGGTCGTGCATCGCGGGCTGCGCGCGACGACACCGCACCCCCATGCCGAGGCGGGATCGGTCGACCTGATCGCCAGTCCCCTCGCGCAGATGTCCGCCAGCCCCGCGACGATCCGCATGCCGCCGCCGCTGTTGGGCGAGCACACCGATAAAGTGCTCGGTGCGTTGCCGGGTTATGACGATGCGCGGATCGCGGAACTACGCGCGGCGGGGATTATCTAGCCCGCGTCGATCAGGTGCTTGGCCTTGGCCAGATAATCGATGTGTGCGTCGATATCGTTACCCAACCCCTTGTCCATCGACGGCACACAGCCGTGCGTGCCGCCCGCGTCGCGGAAGAGCCTGAGGTCGTCCGCAGCGCCCTGCGCGTCTTTGGCAAACAGCGCGAGCAGTTCGCGGCCGTAGCCGTCTTCGCTGCGCCCCGCTTCGGCAAGCAACGCCTTGACCCGCCCCCATGCCTCGACGGCACCTTCACCGGGCGCGGCGAAGACGAATCCGTCGCCCAGCGTTGCCCCGCGCTGATACGCCGGTTCCGAATAGCCGCCCAGCCACAACGGTACGGGGCGGCACGGCCTCGGATTGAGACCCAGACGGTCGATGCGATCGAATTGGCCCTCGAAGCTGACGAGCGGCTCGGTCCATAGGCGGCGCAACAACCCGATTTGCTCGTCGATCCGCCGCCCGCGCGTCTTGAAATTCTGCCCCAGCGCTTCGTATTCGGGAAAATTCCAGCCGATCCCGACCCCGAGCCGCAAGCGTCCGCGCGACAGGCGATCGATGCCTGCGGCTTGTTGCGCGACGAGTGCGGTCTGCCGTTGCGGCAGGACAAGCACACCGGTCGCGAACCCGAGCGTGTCGCTGACCGCAGCGGCGAATGCGAAGAGTACGAACGGATCGTGGAAGCTGTGCGCGTCGGTATAGGGGCCGGCAAGCTTGCCATCGCGTCCCTCGTGCGGGCCGGTCAGGACATGGTCGTACGCCATCATATGGGTATAGCCCATCGCCTCGATCGCGCGGACGAACTTGCGTACGGTATCGGGGTCGGCGGGGACTTCGGTCGTGGGGTAGGAGGCACCGATTTTCATGGCTTCCGACCTAATCGGGGTCGGCCGGGGGTCAAGCAGTGGCCGTCGCACCTGCTGCGGGTATCGCGCCCGCGCTGTCGCTCCATAGCCGCCGGTGCAGCAGGTTGCGGTTGTGCCGCGCGGCAAGCGCGCCCATTTCGGGGTCGCCGTCGGCAATCGCGTCGAGTTCCATCGCCTTGGCCTTGCGCCAGGCGCGCACGAAGTCGCGGTGTTCGGAGGTGTCGTTCCGGTCCGACGGGGGGCGGTCGATCCGGCGGGAAGAAAAGGCGACATTGATCTGGAAAATGAGTTCGATGTAGCGGCTGTCGAGCAGGTCGAAGATCGCATCGCGGCATGCGGCCTCCAGCATGCTTACGTCGTGAAACGTCGCGGCGTCGGGGAGCGCAGCGACTTCGGTAGCATAGCGTTCGCTGAGGGCGCGGGCGGCGGGTCGGGGGGCGGCGCACGCCTTGCGGACGACCTCGATCCACAATGTCGTTGCAACCATCGACAGATCTTCGACTTCGACCGCGAGCATTTCCAGATAAGTGCCGACCGAGGCGACGATCGTGCCGACATCGGGCCGCGACCCGAAATAGCCGCCCGATATGCCGCGCCTGACCCGCAGCAGCCCTTCGCGTTCGAGCAGCCGTGCCGCTTGACGGACGGTTGCGCGAGAGACCGCCAGCGCGGTTTGCAGATTTTCCTCGCTGCCAAGCAATGTGCCCTCCGGCCTGGCGAGCACGAGCGCCCGTAAGCGGGCAGCGGCGGCATCGAGGGTCGAGGGTGAACGGGTCTTGCGGTTGGCCATCACTTTACAATCCCGACGGGCATCGGCCCCGCGATATGCGCTTAAAGAGGATACTCTAAACGACATTGGCCGTGAGTAAATGCCCGCGATATGACAAAGAGTATCCATAAACGCGACTCGCCCCCAATGGTGGCACGCGTATGGAGAGCGGCAAGTGTTCGATTTCGGGGGCAAGAACGCGCTGATTATCGGGGCAGGACTGAACATCGGGCGTGCCGTAGCGCTGGAGTTCGCCACGCGCGGTGCGCGGCTGGCGGTAGCGGACGTCGATCTTGCCGCCGCGCAGGAGACCGCAACACTGGTCGGCAAAGGTGCAGTCTCGATATATTGCGATGTCGCGAGCGACGCCTCGGTCGCCGCCGCCATCGATGCGGCGGAAGCGGCGCTCGGCCCGCTCGATGTGGTGATGAACAACGCGGGTATCATCAGCGGCGGCAATCCGGAGGACATCCCCGTCGCCGAATGGCAGCGGATGATGGACGTCAATTTCTTCGGCATGGTCCGCAGCATCGAGGCCGTACTGCCCCGCATGATCGCGCGCGGCAGCGGCTATATCGTCAATACCGGCTCGTTCGCCGGACTCTATCCCTTCGCGACCAGCCGCATCCATTATGCCGCGTCGAAGGCGGCGGTGGTGTCGATGTCGGAGAACCTCGCGCTCCATCTGATGGGCACGGGTGTGCAGGTCAGCTGCCTGTGCCCGGGGCCGGTGATGACGACCTCCAACCTGACGATGAAGCAATTCACGGACGATTGCGTGATGCGCGCGCCGGGTAGCCATCTGACGCTGAAGTCACAGGGGCAGGCCGCGCGGGCGCTCGCCGACGGGATGGAGGCAGGGCGGATCATCATCTCCACCGACGAACTGCTGTGGCCGATGCTCGCCGAGCGCGGCGCAGGGATCGACGATTTCATTCGCACGAAACATGCCGAATTCGAACGCGGCGACAGCGGACGCCCGATCGTACCCGAAGCCATTGTGCGTGGAGAGGATGTACCGGCATGACGAACAATCGCCTCGGTATCGAAATGCTCACCCTGCTCGGCATGCCGCCGGTCGAGCATGTCCGGCTCGCCGCCGAACTCGGGTGCGTGTCGATCTCGACTGGCCTGACCAACCTGCCCGGATCGATGATCGAGGGCGGTGCGCTCTACCCCGAATGGTCGCTCGAGACCGATGCGGTGCTGGTCCGCGAGCTCAAAGCGGCGATGCGTGATACCGGCGTCGGCATTGGCCTCGGCGAAGGCTTCCGGGTTCGCGCCGACGGCGATGTCCGGGACCGCGCGGCGGGGCTCGACCTGATGGCCGAACTCGGCGCGGTGCGGATCAACGCAGTCAGCATGGAGGACGATCTGGCGCGCACCTATGACCAGCTCGGCCACCTCGCCGATATGGTCATTGCGCGCGGCATGGTCTTCACCATCGAATTCGCGCCGCCCAATGCGATCAATACGCTGGCGGGCGCGCTGGCGGCGGTCGAACAGGTCGGGCAGGGGCGCGCGGCGATTCTTTTCGATGCGATGCACTTCTTCCGTTCGGGCGCGACCGTCGCCGAGTTGAAAGCGCTCGATCCGGCACTGATCGGTTATGCCCAGCTGTGCGACGCGCCGATGCGCGCGCCTGAGGGGAAGACCTATATGCAAGAGGCCATGTTCGAACGCCGCGTGCCGGGGGAGGGCGAGTTCCCGCTCGCCGACTGGCTCGCCGCGCTGCCTGCCGATGTGCCGATCAGCCTCGAAGTGCCGAACCTAGCTGCGCTGCGTGGTGGTTCGCCGCGCGACCATGCCGCGCGGGTCGTGGCCGCCGCGCGTGCCCTCTGCGTTTAATCAGGAAAGCCCACGCGATGTTCCCCACTCCCCAAGCCGCCGACCTCCCGACCGCCTCGCTCATCATCGGTGGGGAAAGCGGCCAAGGCGGCGGTGCCGCGCATCCGCACATTTATCCCGGCACCGCGCGCGTGACGAAGGAAGTGCGGCTCGCGACTCCGGCCGACGTCGATACCGCCGTTGCCGCCGCTCGCGCTGCCGCCCCGGCATGGCGCGCGATGAACGGCGACAAGCGGCGCGACCTGTTTTTCAAGCTGGCGACACTCTGCGAGGCTAACGCGCAAGCCTTGGGCCAGCTCGTGACCGCCGAGAACGGCTCGATCAGCATGGCTGCGCCGTATATGGCGTACGATGCCGCGCAGAAGTTCCGCTATTTCGGCGGCTGGGCCGACAAGATCCAAGGGCGCACGGTCGCGACCTGGGGCGGTCCCGCACACGACTATGTCGCCTATGAGCCCTATGGCGTCATCGGCGCGATCATCCCGTGGAACGGGCCGCTGTTTGCCGTGACGATGGTAATCGCACCGGCACTCGCGGCGGGAAATACCGTGGTGATCAAATCGCCTGAACTCGCGCCGTTTTCGGTGATGGGGCTGGCCGCGCTGTTCGCCGAGGCAGGTTTTCCGGCTGGGGTCGTCAACGTCGTGACCGGCGCAGGCGATGTCGGGGCGGCGATGGTCGCGCATCCGGGCATCGACAAGATCCAGTTCGTCGGCAGCGGCGCGACGGCGAAAAAGGTGCTGACGAGTGCCGCCGACACGCTGAAGCTCTGCGGTCTCGAACTCGGCGGCAAATCGGCGGTGATCGTGTTCGCCGATGCCGATTTGCAGGAGGCGGCGAAGCGCGGCCTGTCGGGGGCGGTGAGCGCCAACGGGCAGGGCTGTGTCAACGGCACGCGGCTGCTGGTCGAACGGTCGATCTACGAACCCTATCTCCAGATGCTTGGCGCGATGGCGGGGCATGTGAAGGTCGGCGATCCGATGGACCCGACGACGACAATGGGGCCGGTGATTTCGGATGTGGCATTGGCGCGCATCCTCGGTGTCACAACACAAGCGCAGACCGAAGGCGCGCGGCTGGTGAGTGGCGGGGCGCGGCTGGGCGGTGATCATGCTGACGGCTATTTCATGGGGCTGACGGTGCTCGCGGATGTCGAACAGGGAAGCACCCTCGCGCGTGAAGAGGTGTTCGGGCCGGTCCTCGCGGTAACGCCGTTCGACAGCGAGGACGAAGCCATCGCGATTGCCAACGGCACCGAATACGGCCTCGGCGCGTATATTCACACATCGAACCTCGCCCGTGCGCACACGATGGCGGCGGCGATGGATGCGGGAATGGTGCAGGTCAACGGATCGGGCGAGGGCATGACCCCGTGCGTCCCCTTCGGCGGCATGAAGCAGAGCGGCTATGGCCGACTGGGCGGCGAGGCGGGGCTGCATGAATTCCTGCGCGTCAAGAATGTCTGGATGAATCTGTCGCGGCCGGTAGCGGCGTGACGATGGGCGATCCTGCCGAGCGCAGCGCGCTCGGCGCGCGGCTACAGTCCGAGCTGACCGGCGCACCCGAGCGGTCCGCCGCGACGCCGATGGAGCAGAGCTGGCGCGATTTCGTCTATGCCGAAGTCTGGTCGCGGCCCGGCCTCGACCGGCGTGCCCGCTTCCTGATCTCGCTCGCCGGCGCGGCGATTGTCGGACACGGCCATGCGGTCAACGCCTATGCGCGCGGCGCGCTGACGACGGGCGAGATTACGCTCGCCGAACTGCGCGAGGCGGCGCTGCACGTCGCGGTCTATGGCGGCTGGAGCGCGGGGAGCCTGTTCGACGCTGAAGTCGGTAAGGTCGCCGACGACCTCGGCCTGTCGCCCGCCGACACGCCGCCGATTTGTGCCGAGCCTTGGGATGCCGCCGAACGCAGCGAGCGCGGGGCGGCGGGGTTCGTCGAGGTGATGAAATTCGGCGGTCCGCCGCCGGTGACGCCCTATTTCGAGGCGGGCATCCGCAGTTTCGTCTTCGCCGAAATGTGGTGCCGCCCAGGCCTCGATCAGCGCTCGCGGCGCTGGCTCACCCTTGTCGGCGTCTGCGAATCCTGCGCCGATACGCCCATCGCCTCGCACATTCATTCGGCGATGATCAGCGGCAATTGCACGGCCGACGAGCTCCACGAATTCGTCCTGCAATACGGCATCCACGCGGGATGGCCGCGTGCCTCGCGCATTCAGGGCGCGGTGTTTGCGATGGCGAAAAACGTCGCCGCCGGGCTGGACTGGGACGGGAAGTAGCATGGGCATGCCGGGCGACATGACGGGCAAGGTCGCGCTGGTCACCGGCGCAGCGGGCGGACTCGGTAGGGCGACGGCCATCGCGCTGGCCGAAGCGGGCGCGCAGGTCTGTATTGTCGATCTCAATGCGGACGGGCTGGCGGAAACCGCTGCGACCATCGGCGACGGGGCGTTCGTCCATGTCGCCGACCTTAGCCGCCCCGAGACCTGTGCGCCCGCAGTCGCGGCGGCGGTCGCGCGGTTCGGGCGGCTCGATGCGCTGTGCAATGTCGCGGGCGTGCTCAAGCTCGCCAATGCGCACCAGATGGCGCTTGCCGACTGGAACCTCGTGATCGCGGTCAACCTGACTGCGCCATTCCTGCTGTGTCAGGCGGCAATCCCGCATCTGCTGAAAACGAACGGTTCCATCGTCAATGTCAGCTCGCTCGCAGCCCACATCGGCGAGGCCTATGCCGCCGCCTATTGCGCGTCGAAAGGCGGCCTCAGCCAGATGACCAAGGCGCTGGCGATGGAGTATATGATGCAGCCGATCCGCATCAACGCGATCTCGCCCGGCGGCATGGCAACCCCCATCGGCGCGAGCTTCGTGCCGCCCGAGGGCGCAGACATGGCGCTGCTTGCGCGCTTCCGGCCGATGCGCGGGCTGGTCGAGGTCGAGGATATGGCACGGATGATCGCCTATCTCGCCTCCGACGCCGCCAGCGGTTTCCACGGCGCGGACATCCAGATGGACAAGGGGATTACGGCGGGATGACGTGTGTCGGATTCATCGGCTTGGGCAGTCAGGGCGGCTCGATGGCGCGGCGCATCGTGGAGGCGGGCTTTCCGCTGACGCTCTGGGCGCGGCGAGCGGAAAGCCTGTCTCCCTATGCCGATACGGCGGCGGCAACGGCGGAGAGCATCGCGGCGCTCGGCGCGGTGTGCGACCATGTCGGTATCTGCGTTGTCGACGATGCGGGCGTGCGGGCGGTGATGGACGAGCTACTCCCCGCGATGAAGCCGGGAAGCGTGATTGTCATTCACTCGACGATCCATCCTGACAGTTGCAAGGCATTGGCCGCACAAGCGGCGGCGCGCGGCGTCGCCCTGCTCGATGCACCGGTGTCGGGCGGCGGGCCGGGCGCAGCGGCGGGGACGCTGACCGTGATGGTCGGCGGAGATGCCGACGCGCTGGCGACGGCGCGTCCGGTGCTCGAGACGTTCGCGGGGCTGATCGTGCACCTCGGCGATGTCGGGGCGGGGCAGACCGCAAAGCTGGTCAACAACACGCTGATGGCGGCGAACATGGCGCTCGCGCATCACGCGCTGGCGAGCGGGGAGGCTCTGGGGATCGACCGCACGGCGCTCGCCGACCTGGTCAAGGCGAGTAGCGGGCGCAGCTTCGGCCTCGAGGTTTACGCCCGCCTGCCAACCCCGCAGGCCTTCGGCCATGGCGGCAAGCTGCTAGCCAAGGATGTCGGCTTGCTCGGCGCGTTGCTCGGCGACGATCCCGCCTTCGCCGCCCTGCGCGATGTCGCTCGCCCCTTTCTCGATCTGACCACGGAGACGCCGTCATGACCTTCACCACCGACCAGTTTCGCCTCGACGGCAAAGTCGCCGTCGTCACCGGCGCGGGCGGGCGCGGCAACAGCATCGGGCGTGCCTATGCGCTGGGGCTGGCGACGGCGGGCGCGGCAGTCGTCGTCGCCGATCTCAATGCCGAAGGCGCGCAGGCGGTGGCTGACGAAATCGTCGCGACGGGCGGCAAGGCGATTGCGGTCGGCATGGACATTACCAATGTCGACCAGGTTGCGGCGATGACCGCGCAGGCGACCGAGGCGTTCGGCGGCGTCGATATCCTCGTCAACAATGCGGCGCTGATGCTCGAACTCGGGCAGATCAACGTCGCCGATGTGCCGCTCGACCAGTGGAACCGGATCATGAACGTCAACCTCACCGGTGCCCTGATCTGCGCGCAGGCGGTGATCCCGTCGATGCGGGCGCGGGGCGGCGGTAGTATCGTCAACCAGGTGTCGGGCGGCGCGTTCCCCGCGATCTCGGTCTACGGCGTCAGCAAGCTCGCGCTGACGGGTCTCACCACGACGATGGCCAAGCAACTCGGCCGCGACAACATCACCGTCAACGCCATCGCGCCCGGCAACGTTACCAGCGAGGCGGGCAGCACACTGGTCCCCGAGGGGTCGCCGTTCGCGCAGTTCCTCGCGATGAATGTGTGCACCCGCGCGCAGGGGGCACCCGATGAACTGGTCGGCACGTTGTTGCTACTCTGCTCGCCTGCGGGGGCGTGGATCACCGGGCAGACGATCAACGTCGACGGCGGCTGGGTGCTGCGCCCCTGACGGATCAGGCGGGGATGCCGATGTCGAGCGCGTCGAGTTCTGCCGGTGTGTTGATGTTGCCGATCGTTGCCGGCTCCTCGACGATGCGGGCATGCGCGTGGCGGTTCCAGGCAGCGACCGAGCGCCCGCCAGCATCGATATATCTGCCGAGCATCATGGCGAGACTCGCGGGCCAATAGCCGATCAGATGCTGGTGCTCGAACACTGCCGGACCGTTGCCGTGCAGGCGCTCGACCAGATCGTCGGGCAAGGGCAGCGTATCGACGGGAACGGCCAGTACCGCGTCGAAGCTCTGCCGCGCCGCATGGGCAAGTGCTGCCTCCAGCCCCGCCAGCGGCCCCAAACCCCCATCGCGCAAATCGGGCAGCGTGCATTCGTGCGGCCAGCCACGTCCGCACACCACCAGCGCCGCGACTTGCGGGCGCAAGGCGTCGGCGACGTGCGCCAGCATCGGGCGGCCGTCGATCAGGGCCAACGCCTTGTCGCTGCCGAAGCGTCGCGACGCCCCGCCCGCGATCACTGCGCCGAGGATGCGGTCAGCCGGTGACATGGCTGGGGCGTGCGCGGGCCGGGTTCATCGCGCCGGTGTCGCGCACCCCGACGGCATCGCCAATCAAAATCAGCGCAGGCGCTGCCCCCGGGGTCCGGTCGATAGCGAGCGGCAGCAGGTCGAGGCGCGTGCGGACAAGCTTTTCGTCGGGCAGGCTGACATTGCTGGCGACCAGCACCGGCGTGGCCGCGGACAAGCCATGGGCGATCAGATTGCGGGCGATACGCGCGGCGGCACTGCGACCCATATAGACGGCGAGCGTGGTCGCCGGATCGGCGAGCGCGGCCCAATCGGGACTGGAGATGTCGTCGTCACAGCTTTGCGCGGTCAGGAAGCGGACTTGCCGCGCCACACCGCGCAGGGTCAGCGACACCAGGGCGCTGGCGGCGGCGGCGCTCGCTGTCGTGATGCCGGGGCAGATACGGCAGGGAATGCCGTGTGCCGCCAACGCGTCGATCTCCTCGGCCGAGCGTCCGAAGATCGAGGGGTCGCCGCCTTTCAGCCGCACCACCCGTTCGCCGTTGAGCGCCGCGCGAACGAGCAGGGCGTCGATCATCGTCTGGCTCTGCGAGTGGCGACCGGCGCGTTTGCCGACGGGGACGCGGACGACATGTGCCGGGATCAGGTCGAGGATCGCGGGACCGACCAAGGCGTCGTGGAACACGATGCTGGCGGCTTCGATCAGGCGGACGGCCTTCAGGGTCAGCAGCTCTGGGTCGCCGGGTCCGGCCCCGACCAGCCAGACGTCGCCGGGCGCAATGAGATCAGGCATGAACGGCCTCCTTATGGTCCTCGAGCATTCGCGCGATGGCGGGGCGGCACGATCCGCAATTGGTGCCCGCGCCAAGCGCCGCGCCGACCGCCTCGACGCTCGCCAGTGCCCGTTCGGCGATTGCGCCAAGGATCGTCCGCATGCCCACATCGAAGCAGACACAGACGATGGGACCACGGTCCGGCGCGGGCGCGGCGGGGCGTCCGGCAAGCAATTCATTGGGTGCGGCGTCGCTGCCGCCCAGCTGCGCGATGAGCCAGTCGCGCGGGGGGAGGCCGCCGCCGCGCGACACGAACAGTGCGGCGTCGAGGCGACCGCCGGACCGTACCGCCGCGCGGATCGTCCCGCGCTTCGGGTCGCTCATTTCGAGCCGGTCGCCGGCCGGGAGCAGCTGCGAGAGTGCGGCCGCGTCGCCGTTTCCGGCGACTTCGATCAGCCAGCCCTGGGCGCAGCGGACGCGCGTCCAGTACTCGCAATCGGGCAGCACGGGCAGGTCGGTCGTCACCAGAAATCCGGTCCAGTCGGGCCGCCACGGTGCAATCCGCACCGGCGTGTTCTTGAAGCCCGGCTGCCCTGACACTGGATCGCGATCCTGTCCCGGCAACAATCCCGCGCGACCGCCGCCGCTGGTCTGGTCGGTCCAGTGGATCGGCACGAACAGCTCCTGCCGCCGCTGGTTGGGGGTGCTTTCGACGCGAAAGATGCTGTGGCCGTGCGCGGTTTCGACTTTGGCGAGCCCGCCGTCGGTCAGCCCGAGGCGCTGGACAGTATCGGGGTGGACCTCGACCAAGGGTTCGCGGCGGTGCTGCGATAGCTTGGGCGACAGGCCGGTGCGCGTCATCGTGTGCCACTGGTCGCGGTAGCGCCCGGTGTTGAGCCGCAGCGCGAACTGGCGCGTGCTGTCGGCGCGGGGGGTAAAGGCGACGGGGACGAGGTTGGCCCTGCCGTCGGGGGTTGGGAAAGCGTGATCGGCGAAGGGCGAGGTGCCGCCCCATTGGAAGGGGATTAGATCGTCGTACCAATCCTCGTCATTCCCGCGAAGGCGGGAACCCAACTCCTGCCGCTGGGAGGGGGAGTTGGGTTCCCGCCTTCGCGGGAATGACGGGAGAGAGAGCACCCGCGCCCCGTCATTTTCGAACCGCGTCTGCGCGGCGAATTCGCCAAAGATTTCGGACTGGTGGGCATAGTCGAAAGCCTCGCCCCAGCCCATTCGCTTGGCCACTTCGGCGATAATCCACCAATCCGGCTTCGCGTCGCCCGGCGTGCCCAGAAACCCGCGCTGGCGCGAGACCATGCGCTCCGAATTGGTGACCGTCCCGTCCTTCTCGCCCCAGCCGAGCGCGGGGAGGCGGACCTGGGCGTAGCGACCGGTATCGGTCGCCGCGATGCAGTCCGACACGACGACGAACGGACAATTGGCAAGCGCCACCCGCGCCATCCGCGCGTCGGGCATCGATACGGCGGGATTGGTGGCCATGATCCACACTGCCTTGATCTTGCCCCTTGCCATGGCGTCGAACATTTCGACCGCTTTCAGGCCCGGCCCTGGGCAGATCGTCGGCGATTGCCAGAAGCGTTGGGCGCGGTCGCGTTCCGCCTCGCTGAAGCCCATATGCGCGGCCAGCATCGTCGCGAGTCCGCCGACTTCGCGTCCGCCCATCGCATTGGGCTGGCCGGTGATCGAAAACGGACCCGCGCCGGGCTTGCCGATGCGGCCCGTGGCGAGGTGGACGTTGAGGATCGCGTTCGCCTTGTCGGTGCCGCTGGTCGACTGGTTCACGCCCTGGCTGAACAGGGTGACGGTACGCGGGTGGTCGATGAACAGGTCGTAAAAGGCTTGCAGATCGGCGCGTGGGATGTCGCATGCCTTGGCAACGTCGAGGTCGGGCAGGGTGCTCCAGAAGTCCTTCGGCACCGAGACGCGGCCCGCCATGAACCCGCCGTCGAGCCGGAATCCGGTGCGGAGTTCGCGCAACAATCCGGTCCATAGGGCAATGTCGCTGTCGGGCGCGATGGCGAGGTGGAGGTCGGCGCGCTCGGCGGTTTCGGTGCGGCGCGGGTCGATGACGACAAGCTTGGTGCCGCGCTTCTCTCGGGCGGCTTCGATCTGCTGCCAGACGACCGGGTGGCACCAAGCGGTGTTCGAGCCGACCAGCACGATCAGATCGGCCTCGTCGAGATCGCTGTAGCTGCACGGCACGACGTCCTCGCCGAACGCCCGGACGTGCGCGGCAACCGCGCTCGACATGCACAACCGGCTGTTGGTGTCGATGTTCGCGCTGCCGATGAACCCCTTCATCAGCTTGTTGGCGACATAATAATCCTCGGTCAGCAACTGGCCCGAGACGTAGAAGGCGACGCTGTCGGGACCGTGTTCGGCAATGGTTTTGGCGAAGCGGCTGGCGACGAGGTCTAGCGCCTCGGGCCAGCCGACCCTCTCCGACCCGATCATGGGATGCAGCAACCGCCCTTCGAGGCCGATGGTTTCGCCGAGGTGCGTGCCCTTCGAACACAGTCTGCCCCGGTTGGCGGGGTGGTCGGGGTCGCCCGCGATGGTCGCGTTCCGTTCGCCGGTCGGTGTCGCGACAATGCCGCACCCGACCCCGCAATAAGCGCAGGTGGTTTTAACCGACACTCGCAAGCGCCTCGGCGCGGCCGATCAGGATGCGTCCGCCGTCGATCTTGACCGGGATGACGGGGACGCAGCCCTCATCCGCGCCCAGTGCCTTGCCCGTCACCAGCGAAATCCGCCAGTTGTGCAGCGGGCACGTCACGGTCGTGTCGTGGACGATCCCCTGCGACAACGGCCCGGCCTTGTGCGGGCATTTGTTGACCAGCGCATAAACGTCGCCATTCGCGGTGTGGAAAATCGCGATCTCGTCACCGCCGCGCACGGGCAGGGTGCGGGCGCCGAGTGCGGGGAGTTGATCGACCGGGCCGATGTCGAGCCATTGGGGTTGGGCTGGCGTCGCCCCGGCGGAGGCCGGGGCCGCTGGCGACTTAAGTGCTTTATCGATAGCGGCCCCGGCGTCCGCCGGGGCGACGGCTGTGTCGCCGCTCATGCCATCACCAACGGCCGGATTTCGGCCATATGCTGATGCAGCTTCTCGTCCTCGCCCGCCGCGCGCTTTGCCCAGGGGTCGTCCTGCATGAACGATTGCGAGAAGAGGAACCGCGACCGTAGCGCCTCGCGCCCGACATCGTCCTCGACGATCCTCGCCTTGATGTAATCCATTCCGACGCGCTCGACCCAGGGCGCGGTGCGGTCGAGATAGCGGGCTTCCTCGCGGTAGAGCTGGATGAAGGCGGCGCAATAATCGAGCGCCTCTTGTTCGGTCGCGACTTTGCACAGGAAATCGGTGCCGCGCAGCTTGATGCCGCCATTACCGCCGACCGAGAGCTCGTAACCGCTGTCGACGCAGATCACGCCGAAGTCCTTGATCGTCGCCTCGGCGCAATTGCGCGGGCAGCCGCTGACCGCGATCTTGAATTTGTGCGGCATGAAGCTGCCCCAGGTCATCTGCTCGGTCTTGATGCCGAGCCCGGTCGAATCCTGCGTGCCGAAGCGGCACCATTCGGAGCCGACACAGGTTTTTACCGTGCGCAGCGCCTTGGCATAAGCGTGTCCGCTGACCATCCCGGCGGCGTTGAGATCCGCCCAGACGGCGGGCAAATCCTCTTTCTTGATCCCGAAGATGTCGAGCCGCTGCCCGCCAGTGACCTTCACCATCCGCGCGCCGAACTTCTCGGCGACATCGGCGATGGCACGCAGCTCTTTGGGGTTGGTCACCCCGCCCCACATGCGCGGCACGACCGAGTAGGTGCCGTCCTTCTGGATGTTGGCGTGCATGCGTTCGTTGACGAAGCGCGACTGGTTGTCGTCGACGAACTCGCCCGGCCAGGCGCAGAGCAGATAATAATTGAGCGCGGGGCGGCACGAGGCGCAGCCGTCGGGCGTGGTCCAGTGCAGCTCCTGCATGACTTGCGGGATGGCCTTCAGCCCCTTTTCGACGATGTTCCGCCGCACGTCCTCATGCGTGAAGCTGGTGCATTTGCACACCGTCGGTACATCGCGCGTGCCCGCGAACTCGTCGCCGAGCGTGACCGCGAGCAGGCTCTCGACGAGGCCGGTGCACGACCCGCAGCTTGCCGACGCCTTGCACCCGGCGCGTACGGCATCGAGCGTAACCGCGCCGCCGGTGATCGCCGCGACGACCTTGCCCTTCGACACCCCGTTGCAGCCGCAGATTTCGGCGTCGTCCGCCATGGCTGCGACTGCCGCATTAGGGTTTGCCGATGCCCCTCCTCCGCTCGCGAAAGCCTGTCCGAAGATCAGCGCGTCGCGGATATCGGACACGTCCTCCTGCCGTTTGAGCAGGTCGAAATACCAGTTGCCGTCGCCGGTATCGCCATAGAGCACCGCCCCTATGACGCGGTCGTCCTTCACGATGACGCGCTTGTACACGCCGCGCGAGGCGTCGCGCATGACGATATCTTCGCAGCCCTCGCCGCCGCTGAAATCGCCCGCCGAGAACACGTCGATCCCCGACACCTTCAGCTTGGTCGAGGTAACCGAGCCGGTATAGCCATTGGGCGTCGCAACCAGCCCGTCGGCAAGGCTGCGGCACATATCCCACAAGGGCGCGACCAGCCCGTAAACCGACCCGTTGTGCTCGACGCATTCCCCGACCGCGAGGATGTTGGCGTCCGACGTGACGAGATGGTCGTCGACATGGATGCCGCGCCCGATGGCGAGATCGGCCGCACGCGCCAGCTTCACGTTCGGGCGGATGCCGACTGCCATGACGACCAGCGATGCGGGTATATCGCGCCCGTCCTTCAGCCGGACGCCCTCGACCTTGCCCTGTCCGTAGATTTCGGCAGTGTCGGCCCCGGTCAGGATCGTCTGCCCGCGCCCTTCGAGCGCTTCCTTGAGCAGCCACCCTGCCGCTTCGTCGAGCTGGCGTTCCATCAAGGTCGGCATGATGTGCAGCACGGTGACTTTCAAGCCACGCAGCGACAGCCCGTGCGCCGCCTCGAGCCCGAGCAGCCCGCCGCCGATCACCACGGCATCCCCGCCCGCATCCGCCGCGCGCAGCATCGACCCGACATCGTCCATGTCGCGGAAGGTGACGACGCCCTGCAGATCATGCCCCGGGACCGGAATGATGAACGGGTCGCTGCCGGTGGCGAGGATCAGCTTGTCATAACTCTCGACGCGGCCCGAGCGAGCGGTGACGGTCTGGATTTTGCGGTCGATCGCGACCACCGGATCGCCCGAAACCAGCGCGATACCATTGTCGTCGTACCAGGCCTGATCATTGATCACGATGTCGTCGAACGACTTCTCACCCGCGAGCAGCGGCGACAGCATGATCCGGTTATAATTGACGCGCGGCTCGGCCCCAAAAATCGCGATGCGAAACTTGCCCGCGTCACGCGCGAGGATTTCCTCGACCGCGCGGCACCCGGCCATGCCGTTGCCGATGACGATCAAATGCGGCTTTTCGGTCATATTGCCCATTCCACAGAGGCCCAGAATTTCTTGGTATCGGTTGCAAAACCCGACGCGCGGTAGTCGGCGTATTTCAGCGTGAAGGTGGTCCGCTTGACCTTGGCGGCCGCCGACAGGTCGATCTCGTCGCCGTAATATTGCCCCGCGCGGTCGCTGTTGTAGCGGTGATAGACGGCCGTCAGTGCCAACGTGTCGATCCTGCCGAGCTTCTTCCAGCCATAGCCGACCGAGCCATAGGCATCGCGCAGGCCGTTTGCGGGCGTGACCAGAAACTTGTCGGCCCAGCCGTTGAACTTGTGCAGCGTTGCGAGCGGCGCCTGGAAGCTGGTGAGTGCGACGCCATTGCTGGCGCCTAGGATTTCGAACCCGGCTGCGACGCTAAACGCCTTCACCGCCAGCCCGAGTTCGCCCGCCGCATAATTCGCCGAGTAGCGGTTAGGGTTGCGACGATAGTCGTTCTGCCGTGCGTAGCTCAGCGCATAGCTGAGCTTGGCTTTCGACGGGAACGCATAGGCCCCCGCGAACCGCGCGCCATAGGTTGCGCTGCTGTTGGCAAGGGTCAGCGGTTCGTCCTGATCGACCAGATAGGCAAAGCCGGTCAGCGTTCCGACCTTTGTCGTCAGCGCCAGATTGGCGAAGATGTTGTTGCCGCCAACTGATTGCAGCCGCGCCGGGCCGAAGCGATTGCCGCCGTTGATCCCCCAGATCGTGCGGACGCCCCAGGCATAGGTCAGGTCGGCCTTGAGGTTCTTCACGCCTGTCCATTCGATCCGCGCCGCGTCGAAGGTCTGCTCATTGTCGCGCCAGCCTGCCGCCCCGACGAAACGCTGGTCGTCGAGATTGATCCGCTGTCGCCCAACGGTGACGACGGTCTTGGGCAGGCCGCGATACTGGAGTTGCAGCCGGTTGAGTTCGATGTTTTGCGGGTCGCCGACCAGCGGGAAGGCCGTCTTGCCGTTGACGCCGCTGTTGTAGTTTTCCGAGATCGCCAGCGTGGCTTCGGTCTCGGCGAGGAAAGCAAAGTCCCCCGCCTTGGCCTCGAACCCGGCCCGCACCCGCGCGGTCACCGCGTCGGCACGGTTGGCGATGCCCGCTTGGTCGACGCCCTCGTAGCGGAGGCGGGCGTCGATGAGCGGTTTCAGTTTGATGGGCTCGGCGAGGGCCGGTGTTGCCACCAGCCCTGCCATGAGGATTGCCGCCCGCATCAGATTTTCGCGCCGACGAGTTCGGCACCCCAGGTCGAACGCCAGCGACGCTTGACGACGGTGAGGCCTGCCAGCGCCACAAGTGCGAGGCCAGCGAAGATCAGGAACCCGTATTGCGTGCTCCCCGTCAGCTGCTTGGCAAAGCCGAGCGAGGAGGCGAGGTAGAAGCCGCCGACCCCGCCCCCGAAGCCGACAAGCCCGGTCATGATGCCGATTTCCTTTTGGAAACGCTGCGGCACGATCTGGAAAACCGCGCCATTGCCGAAGCCGAGTGTCGCCATCACCAGCAGGAACAGGCCGAGCGCGACCGGCAGCGCGGTCGGGTTGGTGCTGATCGCGACCAGCGTCGCGGCGGCGAGGATATACACGCCGGTCAGCGTCTTGATGCCGCCGATCCGGTCCGCTGTGGCGCCGCCGAATGGACGGACGAGCGATCCGGCGAACACGCACGCCGCCGTGCAGTAGCCTGCCATCACCGGGGTCAGCGCGAACTGGTCGGTGAACCAGATCGACAGGCTCGCGGAAAGGCCGACGAAGCCGCCGAAGGTGACGCCGTAGAACAGCATGAACCACCACGCGTCCTGATGCTTCAACACCTCGAAATAGGCAGTCAGCGGCTTGGGCGCGGGCTGGTTCGGCGAGTCCTTGGCCATGATCATGTAGGCCACGAAGACGATGGCGAGCGGAATGCAGGCGAGGCCGAGCACGGCGTTCCAGCCGAACGTCTTGGCGAGGATGGGCGCGAACAGCGCGGCAAGCACCGTGCCCGAATTGCCCATGCCAGCGATGCCCATCGCCGTGCCCTGATGCTCGGGGCCGTACCAGCGGCTCGCGAGCGGCAAGGCGACCGCAAAGCTTGCGCCGGCAAAGCCGAGCACAACGCCGATGGCGAGCGTCCCGCCATAGCTATCGACACCGAGCAGATAGCCGCACATCAGCCCGACGATCACGATGATCTGGCCGATCGCCCCCGTCTTCTTCGGCCCGATGCGGTCGACGAGCAGCCCGTTGACGAGGCGCAAAATCGCACCCGCCAGGGTCGGCACCGCGACCATCAGGCCTTTTTGCGCGGGGCTCAGCCCCATTTCCTTGGAAATGATCGGCGCGAGCGGCCCGAGCATCACCCACACCATGAAGGCGAGGTCGAAATAGAGGAACGCGGCGAACAGCGTGGGCTTGTGCCCCGCTTGCCAGAAACCACTCTTGTCGTGCTTCGCAACGGGTGCGGCCATTGCCGCGCCTCCGTCCATTACTGCTGCCTGCGTCATTTGCCGATCCCCTTCGAGCAAACGCAAAAAAGCCGCCGCGACACGCGCGGATGCACGGCCATGGCGGCGACTTTGCCTGATTGTCTGGATCGCTGAAGTCTGCCCCGTTGCAACTTTCAGCGTGTCACAAAGCTGACGTCGATTCGAAGTTGAAGCAAGTGTCTTTTTTGCAACGCAGCATAAAAATCACGAAATCGTGCTTTCGGCGAGGTAGGTCGAAAGCGTTTCGGGGTCGAAACTGCGACCGTCAAAAAACTGGTCGGCGGAGAGGATCAGCCGTCCTTGCGTCGTGCCCACCGCGAGCGGCTCGGCAATCCCACCTTCGAGTTTGGAGCTCGCTCCCGGCAGCGCAACCCCGAGCGGACGCAGTGCGGCGCGATAGATATCGGGGCGGAACACGCGCTGCGCCGCCGCATAATCATGGTCGTCGGGCGGCGTATGCCCAGCAAGGCACATTTGCGCGTAGAGCCAAGCGGCCTGACTGACCCAGGGGAAGTTCGCCGCTTCACGGTGCTGGAACATGAAATCTGGCACATGGAGCGGGTTATGCGCGCGTGCGAACAGGATTCGGTCGGACACCGCGCGCGCAATTCGCGCAGCCGATCCGTCGAGATATTCGGGCCGTGCCAATACGCCTGCCACAGTATCGAGCCGCGCTGGATCGACGAACGCTTCGCCCGCCCGGTACAGCGCGCGGACCAGGCGGTGGGTGCGGTCGCGGTTGTCCTCCATGACGCCGGTCCGCATCGCCAGCACCTTTTCGACACCACGCAGCCAGATTTGCGAGGTGACCGCGACGATGACGCCCGCGCCGCGATCCACCGCGACGCTGTTCCACGGTTCGCCGACGCAAATCCCGTCGACTTCGCCGTCCGCCAGCGCCTGCGCGGCGAAGGGCGGCGCGACGGTGACGATCTCGACATCGGTGTCGGGGTCGATGCCGCAACCGCGCAGCCAATAGCGCAGCATGTAATTATGGCTCGAATAGCGATGCACGACGGCGAAGCGCAGCTTGCGATCGGCAGCCTTGACCACGTCGGCCAACCGCGCCCCGATGTCGGCAACATCGCCCGGTGCCCCCGGCGTCGTAACCTGCGCGGCCAGATCGGGGCGCAAGGTGACGGCATTGCCGTTCAAACCGAGCACGAACGGCACCGACAGCGGTGTCGCCGGACGTCCCAGGCCGAGCGTGGTCGCAATCGCCAGCGGTGCGATCAAGTGCGCGGCGTCGCTGTGCCCGTAGAGAAGCCGGTCGCTGACGGTCGCCCAGCTCATGTCGCGGATGAGCGTCAGGTCGATCCCCTCATCCTCGGCAAAGCCGAACTCGCGCGCGAGGATGGGCAGTGCGGCATCGACCAGCGGCAGGAAGCCCAGACGGACGGTGTCAGTCATAGATCCCCCATCAGGCGGTCGGCGGTGACAAGAGCGTCGGCGACGTCGCCGATGCGCCGCCCGCTGTCCATCGCTGCCTTGCGCAGCAGCGCATAGGCAGCGGGCTCGTCGATCCCGCGCTTCTTCATCAACAGCCGCTTGGCCGCATCGACGGTTTCGCGTTCGGCCAAGGCGGAACGGGCTTCATCGAGTTCGACGCGCAGCCGGGTGAAGGCATTGAAGCGACGGATCGCCAGTTCGAGCACCGGCTTGATCCGCTCCTTCTTCATGCCGTCGACGACATAGGCCGAGACGCCCGCATCGATGGCAGCCTCGATCCCCGCTGAATCGCTTTGATCGACAAACATCGCCACCGGCCGCGCCATTGCCTTCGACAGCGCGAATAGCTCTTCCAGCTCGTCGCGGTGCGGGTTGGCGAGGTTGATCAGGACGACATCGGGCGACAGCGCTTCCAGCCGCGCGGCGATGCCATGACGGTCGGCGAACACGGTGACGTCGGTCAGACCTGCGTCGTGCAGACCCTCCTCGATCACCGCCGCGCGCGCGGCACTTTCATCGACGACCGCGATCCGCAATCCAGTCCCTTCGGCAATCCTGCTGGTGCTGCGATGCAGCATAGAACCCGAATGACCGGTCTGACAAGGGTGCGCGCCATGCCCTTTCTCGTTGGCCGGATTGGCGCTATGACATCGGTGTCAAAGAGGGAGCGATGCACGACGATATGGGCCGATTGCTGGTTCTCGATCCCGCCGACGATGTCGCCATCGCTATCGGCGACCATGGTGCGGTGGCATCGGGTCACAAGGTCGCGCGTCACTCCATCGCGCGTGATGCGCCGGTGCGCCGCTATGGCCAGATCATCGGTTTTGCGACCCGGGATATTGCGGGGGGCGACCATGTCCACAGCCACAATCTCGAATATCGCGCGTTCGACCGGCACGATGCCGCACCGGTGGCGGCCGCGCGTACTGCGGTCGCGGACCCCGCGACATTCGAGGGCTATGTCCGTCCCGACGGTCGCGTGGGGACGCGCAATTATATCGGCATCATCGCTTCGGTAAATTGTTCGGCGATGGTGTGTCGCGCGATTGCCGACCGGTTTCGCGACCGGCTGGGCGCGTTTCCGAACATCGACGGCATCGTGCCGATCACGCACAGCTCGGGCTGCGGCATGGATACGGCGGGCGAGGGGATGACGGTGCTGCGCCGCACGCTCGGCGGCTATGCGCGGCATCCTAATTTCGGCGGGGTGTTGCTGATCGGGCTGGGTTGCGAGGCGAACCAGATATCGGGGATGCTCGAGGTCGAGGGGTTAGTGCCGGGACCGCGCCTGAAAACGATGACGATCCAGGACGAGGGCGGCACGGTCGCGACGGTCAAGCGCGGCGAGGAACTGATTGCCGAATTGCTCCCCGTCGTGAACGCCGACCGCCGCACGACGGTCAGCGCGGCGCATCTGACCGTCGGGCTGCAATGCGGCGGCTCCGACGGCTATTCGGGGATCACCGCCAATCCGGCGCTGGGTGCGGCCGTCGACCGGCTGGTGGCACATGGCGGCACCGCGATCCTTTCCGAAACGCCGGAGATTTACGGGGCCGAACATTTGTTGACGTCGCGTGCGGCCTCGTCCGGGGTCGCCGCCAAGCTTGCGGCGCGGATCGCCTGGTGGGAGGATTATGCCGCGCGCAACGGGGGCGAGATGGACAATAATCCGTCGCCCGGAAACAAGGCGGGCGGACTGACGACCATACTCGAAAAATCGCTGGGTGCGGTCGCCAAAGGTGGCAGTTCGACCCTGATGGATGTCGTGGAATATGCCGAGCCGGCGACCACGCGCGGCCTCGTTTTCATGGATACGCCGGGTTACGATCCGGTATCGGCGACAGGTCAGGTCGCGGGCGGGGCGAACCTCATCTGCTTCACCACGGGGCGCGGGTCGGTTTACGGCTGCAAGCCGACACCGTCGCTCAAGATCGCGACCAACAGCCGCATGTATGCCGCAATGGCCGACGATATGGATTTCAACGCGGGGGCCATCATCGAAGGGGAACTGTCCGTCGATACGGCCGGCGAGGCGATTTTCCGGCTCATGCTCGACACGGCGTCGGGCGCGCAAAGCCGCAGCGAAGCCCATGGGTTCGGTGTCGATGAATTCGTACCCTGGACGCTGGGCGCGGTGATGTAGGCTGGAATAAGTCGTTTGACGCTAGATTGAGCTTGTCTCCGAGCGTTAGCGAGGAGCCCGGCCGAGCGCCAGCGAGGTCTCCCACCGCAAGTAGGTGTTCTCGCTAGCGCTCGAATGAGCACCTCGCTGGCGCTCGGCGAAGAATAGCCTGATGTCATCGGACACTACCCCGCCACCGCCTTTGCATCGAGCGCCCCGAGTTCGCCGCTTTCGCGCGCCTTGCGACCGTAGAACGCTTCGAACAAAGGCCCCGCCATCATTGTGGTCACGATCGCCATCAACACCAGCATCGCGAACAGAGTGGGGCCGATGATCCCCTTTTGCAGGCCGATGTTGATGATGATGAGTTCCATCAGGCCGCGCGAATTCATCAGCGCTCCGATGCCCAACGCCGTAGGATTATCCTCGCCCGACAGTCGCGCGGCGAGGTAGCACGCGCCGCCCTTTGCCGCGATCGAGGCAAGCAGGACGACCAGCGCGATCAGCAGCAATTCGGCGGAATTGACCATGTCCATCCGCGTGTTCAGCCCCGAATAGGTAAAGAACATCGGCAGCAGCAGGACGACCGCCAGCGGCTCGACCTTGCGCTTGATCTCGGCAGTGAAAGTCCCTCGCGGCATGACGGTGCCGAGAATGAACCCGCCGAAAATCGCATGGATGCCGACCGCGTCCATGACGAAGGCCGACAGGCAGAACAGCGCGACGACGATGGCGAGCACGGTCATGCTCATCTCGCCCTCGCGCTCGACAATGCGGCCTAGCGGGGCGAGCAGGCGCGGGCCGAGCAGGGTAATGAACAGCGCATAGGCAATTCCGCCGCCGATCGCGAGCACCGCGACCCCGGGACCGCCGCCGAAGGTCGCGAGCACGACCGCAAGCACGCACCACGACACCGCGTCATCGAACGCGCCCGCCGTCAGCGAGAGCGTGCCGAGCGAGGAATTGCTCAAGCCCCGCTCGTTGATGATCCGCGCGAGCATCGGAAAGGCGGTGAGCGCGATGCACGCGCCCATGAACAAGGTGGCGTTGACCTGCGATATGCCGGGGGCGAACAGGCCGGGGATCGTCAGCAGCCACGGGGTGAGCGCAATCGCGATGGCAAAGGGGGCGAGGATGCCGGCGAGCGAAACGCCGACCGCGCTTTTCGCTTTTGCCTTGAAATGGTCGATCTGAAGCGTGGTCCCGACAAGGAACATGTATAGCCCGACGCCGAGCTGCGACCCGGCGTAGAGGACGGACTTGGTCTCCTTGGGGAAAATCGCGCCCTGGATGTCGGGAAAGAACAGCCCGAGCAGCGACGGGCCGAGCAGGACGCCCGCAATCATCTCGCCCACAACTTGCGGCTGGCCGAGGAACTTCTGGCCGAGCTTTCCCACGACGCGGCAGGTCAGCAGGATGACGCCGAGCTGCAGGAAGAAATGGACGCTATAGTCGCCGGGCGCAAAGCTTGTCGGCGACGCAGGCATGGGCGGTCCGTGCGGCGACAGGACGCCGGTGATCGTGGTAACGATGCTGTCGATAACGCCCGACACGCGGCTCTCCCAATTGCTTGTTGCCGCCCTATAGCAGCGATTGGACAAGGGCTGTCCATAACACACGGGAGCAGGACATGGCGGGACCGCTGGCGGGGATCAGAATCGTCGAATTCGCCGGAATCGGGCCGGGGCCGTTCGCGGCGATGATGCTGGGCGATCACGGCGCCGAGGTGATCCGCATCGAGCGGCCGGGCGGTGTGCTCGACCCGCGAGATCCGCTGTCGCGCAACCGCACCTCGATCGTGCTCGATACGAAGACAGCGGAGGGCAAAGCGGTCGCGCGCGACCTGTGCCGTAGCGCCGACGGGCTGGTCGAGGGGTATCGGCCAGGCGTCATGGAACGCCTTGGCTTGGGCCCCGACGAGCTGCTCGCCGACAATCCGAAGCTCGTTTACGGACGGATGACCGGCTGGGGGCAGTTCGGCCCCTATGCCCATGCGGCGGGACACGACATCAACTATATCGCGCTGTCGGGGGTGCTGCACACCATCGGCCGCGCGGGCGAGCGGCCGGTGCCGCCGGTCAATTATGTCGGCGATTTCGGCGGGGGCGGGATGATGCTCGCGTTCGGGATGGTCAGCGCGCTGCTCGCGGTGAAGAACGGCGCGGCTGGCCAGGTGATCGATTGTGCCATGACCGATGGCTCGGCGCTGATCGCGGGGATGAGCTGGCACTTGCTCGCGGCGGGCGCGAACATCGATGCGCCGGGAACGAACATGCTCGACGGCGCGGCGCATTTCTACGACACCTATGCGTGTGCCGACGGGAAATTCGTGTCGATCGGGTCGATCGAACCGCAATTCTATGCGTTGCTCCGCCAGCATGCGGGCGTGGCCGACGATCCCGCCTTCGACGCGCAGCACGACAAGTCGGGGTGGCCTGCGCTGAAAGCGAAGCTGGCAGCGATCTTTGCGGGCAAGACCCGCGACGAATGGGACGCGCTGCTGGCGGGGACCGATGTCTGTTTCGCGCCCGTCCTGTCGATGCGCGAGGCGGTGACGCACCCGCACAACGTCGCGCGCGACACGTTCGCTGAAATCGGCGGCGCGACCCAGCCGATGCCCGCGCCGCGCTATTCGGGCACGGCGACCGACGCGCCGCGACCTGCGCCGGTGGTTGGCAGCGACACGGCGTCAGTGATGGCGGCGCTGGGTTATGACGCTGCGCGGATTGCCGGATTGCGCGCGGCAGGTGCCTTCGGGCGTTGAACGCGGTGTGGCGATGCGATAGTATTCGTTGCAAGCGGCAACCTAAACCGCGCCCCGATTTGGAGAGTCCGACATGACCGATCTGCCCGCCACCAACACCACGATGCTGACCCTGGCGAAGGACGACGGCACGCTCGAGGTCTCGCTCGCCGCACTGCCGATGCCCGAACCCAAAGACCATGAGGTCCTGGTGCGCGTGCAGGCGACGCCGATCAACCCGTCCGATCTGGGGCTGTTGTTCGGTGCTGCCGACATGAGCACGGCACGGGCCACGACCCGCGACGGCTTGCCGGTGGTGACCGCCGACATTCCGGCGGCGGGCATGCGCGCGATGGGCGGACGGCTGAACGAAGCGATGCCGATCGGTAACGAGGGCTGCGGCGTGGTCGTGAAGGCAGGCGCGTCGCCCGAAGCACAGGCCCTGATGGGTAAAACGGTCGCGCTGCTTGGCGGGTCGATCTATGCCGAATACCGCTGTCTGCCGGTGCAGATGTGCATGCCGCTCCCCGACGGGACCGATCCGAAGGACGGCGCGTCGTGCTTCGTCAATCCGCTGACTTCGCTGGCGTTCGCCGAGACGATGAAGATGGAGGGGCATTCGGCCATCGTCCACACGGCGGCGGCGTCGAACCTTGGCCAGATGCTCGTCAAGATTTGCGCGAAGGACGGTATTCCGCTGGTCAACATTGTGCGGAGCGCGGCGCAGGCCGACCTGCTCAAGGGCATCGGCGCGGTGCATGTCGTCGATTCGAGCGCGGAAAGCTTCATGGCGGACCTGACCGATGCGCTGGTCGAGACCGGCGCGACCATCGGCTTCGACGCCATCGGCGGCGGCAAGCTCGCGGGGCAGATTCTGGCGTGCATGGAGAGCGCGGCGGTCAAGCGCATGACGACGTACAGCCGCTATGGCTCCGACACGTTCAAGCAGCTCTACATCTATGGCGCGCTCGATGTCGGGCCGACGATCCTCAATCGTAGCTTCGGTTTTTCGTGGAACCTGGGCGGGTTCCTGCTGACACCGTTCCTTGCCAAGGCCGGGGCGGAGACGGCGGCGCGGATGCGCGCGCGGGTCGTCGCCGAGCTGACCACAACGTTCAAAAGCCACTACAGCCATGAAGTGACCCTGGCCGAGGCGCTGAACCTCGACGTCATTGCGGGTTACAATGCCAAACGGACGGGCGAGAAATACCTGATCCGCCCGACTGCCTGACGGTGCCGTTCACGCTCGACGCGGCGGCGGCGCTGGGGCTGAGCTTTCGTGCCGTCACCGACGCCGACATGCCGTTCCTGTCGGCACTCTATGCGTCGACACGCGCGGACGAGCTGAGCGTGACGGGCTGGCCGGAAGCGACCAAAGCGCTGTTCGTGGTGCAGCAATTTGCCGCGCAGCATGGCGATTATGCGCGCAATTACCCGGGCATGGAGCGGCGTATCGTCGAACAGCGCGGCGCGGCAGTCGGGCGCGTCTATGTCGACCTGACGGGTGATGCGTGCCATTTGATCGACATTGCCCTGATGCCGACGGCGCGGGGACAGGGGATGGGCCGCGCGATCCTGACCGATCTGTTGGCCTATGCAGCGCGCGTGGAAAAACCGGTGAAGCTATCGGTCATCGCCGACAACCCGGCGCGGCGATTGTACGAGCGGTTGGGTTTCGTGACGACCGAAACCGGCACCCTCTATAACTCGATGACGTGGCAGCCGCCCAAGCGTTAGTTCCGCGAGGGGAAAACGCCCTGCAACGCGATGCACCAGCTGAGCACGGTAAACGGCTGTCGGTTCTCGTGTCCCTGGCTTCCGCCGGTATTGCTGATCGTATCAGCCGACATGGTACCGCTGGGCACACCCGTGCCGTAAATCTGCGCCGGTGTCGTTGCACCGCCGGCCAGCGCCACCAGCCCCTGCGCGACCGCTTTGGTATTGGTCGGGATGATTCCGGCAGGATTTGCCAGTGCGACCGCATTGCTGGCCTGTGCGACATGGTTGTGCGACGGCATTTCGGTGATCAGCAACGTGTGCGCTTCTTCGCCGCCGGCCTGACCCTGAGTGAAGCCGTTGCCGACATGAATCGGCGACCGCCCCTGAAGGTTGGGCAGCGCAAAATTTTGCACGCCGTTGCCACCATACATTGTGCCAAGCAGCGAAAACAGCGCCTGATTCTGGTTGATCGGCAACAACTGGCCGTTGCAAAACGCCCAGCCCTTTGGCGCGAAGTTGAATGACATCAACCTGAGTTCGCCGAGAAAGGGTGTACCCATGTTCGAAACTCCCAAAATGCTCTTTAGAGCCGGTTAGATGACCGACGTGTTCGAAGTCAGCCGCGCGGCGGGAAAACCCCCTGCAGCGCGATGCAGTAATTGAGCGTCAGATACGGCATCAGGTTGTTGTGCGGCTGGTTGCCGCCCTGAAGCTGAACCGCTTGTGCGTTCATCTGAACATCGGGCGCAGCGGTCTGGTACAAGGCGATCGACCCGTTCGTCGCGCCATTGGGATAGGCACCCTTGGCCAGCGCATTGCCCGCCGCAGTGGGGGAAGAGGCCGTGCTGTTCTTGGCCTGAAGATTGTGGGTGTGCGACGGAATTTCGGTCGACAGCAATGTCACCGTCGCCGATCCGTCCTGCTCGCCGATAAAGCGCTGGCTCAGACCCGGCCCCTGACCCGGGCCTCCGGCAAGATTGCCCTGCAGATTGGGGAGCCCGAAGGTGCTCGTGCCATTGCCGCCATATGTCGTGCCGAGCAGCGAAAACAGCGCGGTATTCTGGGAAATCGGCAGCAACTGGCCGTTACACTGCGCCCAGCCTCGCGGGGCAAAGTTGAACCCCATAAGGCGGATTTCGGCTACGAACGGACTGGACATCGCGGGTATCCTCGACGGATTGAAGTGAAGATCGGATCAGTTCGGCGACGGAAAAATGCCGAAGAACGCAATGATGTAATTGACGAACAGCGTCGGCTGTATGTTGTTATGCGGCTGGGCGCCGCCGACAAAGGGCAGCAGGCTGGCGGCTACCAGCGGCGTCGATACCGGCGAGACGTCATAGGCATTCGCTCCGGCCTGTGTACTCGATACGGTGGCGAAAAAAGCACCTTGCGGAGAGGCCTGCTGCCCCGAAGCGGTCGCCGCCATGCCGTGCGAGTGCGACGGTAATTGGTTCGTCGTCACCGTAACGGACTCGACACCGGCGAACTGGCCGATCGTATAGCTACTGCCCCCGGCCAAAGTGCCCTGATGCACCGGCACGCGCCCGCGCAAATCGGGGAGCGCAAAGGTGTTTTGCCCGTCGCCGCCATATGTCGTGCCGATCAACTGGAACAGTGTTTCCTGCTCCGAAATCGCCTGAAGCGATCCGTCGCAGAACCCCCAACCAGCGGGGGCAAAATTGCCGCCGAACAGGCGAATCTCGCCGACATAGGGTTGCGACATGGGCTACTCCTGCACGGTTGGCACGCCCCTTCGGGCGCACGCGGGAAAACGAGGCGCGCGACCGAAATCGGACGGGCGACGCAGCGGTTTAGCGAAGGGCGAACCGCAGACGAGCGACCTAGACACAACCATGCCGCACTTCCCCCTCTCGATTTACAATGTGAAGATTCGTTTCGGGGTTGTCAAATACTGAACCGTCGGGATGTGTCAGCCAGGCAGAAGGATAGTTTGTGCTTGTTTTTCAGAACGTTATTCTCCCCGGCGGTGCGGCAATCCTGAAGATTCCACCCCGTGACCGGTGCCCTCCGTTATTGTGAGAAACTGCCAAGTGTAAAACATTTGGCGTTGGCGGAACGCGTGGCATAAGAAGCGGCATGATTTAGGGGAGTCGGGGACAATGACAGCCACTGTGATGAGTGTCGGTGACGTCGCGATTATTGGCGCGAATACCGAAGATACCGGTGCTCCGCTGAAGGATCTGATCAGCTTCATCCTGCTGAAACCCATTGGTAGCGGTACGGTCATCTATTTTACAGACCGCGCGTGGAACGGCACCGTTTTTGCGGCGCCCGGCGGCGGCGACGGTACGTTCACTTATACGGCCGGGGCCGATCTGCCTGCCGGAACAGTCATTACGATCACGCAGACGCAGCTGACGGCGGCAGGGATCAACCTGTCCGAAGCGGGCGACACCATCTATGCCTATCAGGGCACGACGGCCGATGCGCCGACGCGTTTTCTCCACGCCGTCGATATCGGTGACGGCGTTACCGGTTTTCCCGCAGGTGCGTTGACCAACACCGGCCTCGTCGACGGCACGTCCGCAGTGGCGTTCGGCAGCGGCGGCAACAACGCGGGGATCGGCGACATCGACAATGCCGAATTCGGCGGCCGCACGCACAATATTCAGGCGGCCGACCTGTTCGCCCGCATCAACACCGCATCGTCGTGGACACAGAACAGCAACAGCCCGCAGGACGGCACGGCGGACGGAACGCCGGCATCGACTGCGCCCGATGCCCAGCTGTGGATCGCGGGTTCGGGCGCCGGCAGCGCCATTGTCACGATTAACCTCGACGGAACGTACAACGCGGGTTCGCTCGGCTACCAGATCGTACAGGCGTTCCAGAACCAGAACGCAACCGCGACCTTCCACCCCAGCGACATCACGCTCGACACGGTCGAGGACAAATTCTTCTTTGTCGATTCGGATGCCGGTGGCCACAATCGCATCATTCAGGGCAGCATCAGCCAGCTGCTGTCCAGCCCCGGTGCGGCGATGACGTTCACGGTGCTTTATTCGAACGCGGGATCGAACGCGAACGGGATTATCGATTCGCTGTCGGTCGATACGGTCAATAACAAAATCTATTTCGATGTCGGCCTTACGGCGAACGGCGGGTCGACGATCAACCGGATCAACTACAACACCGCCAACCAAGCGCCGACCGTGCTCGCGACGCTGGGCACCGGCCAATATGTCACGCAGATGGCGATCGATTACACGCGCGGCGAGGTGTTCGTGGCGGTCAGCCAGATCACGTCGGGATTCGGGTCCGATTTCATCGATAACAACTACATTTATCGCGCGACGGCGGCTGGCGGGACGGCGGCGGGGCTGGCAGCTGCGGCCACGCTGACCTTTGCGACGCTGCCGTTCAGCCCGAACGATACTGTTCTGACCGGGGAAGGCGGGCCACTGGCCGGCAATGCGTTCCCGGTCGAGCGCGGGAATGTAAAGGGGCTGGATGTCGATCCGGTCACCCATGCACTGGTGATCGTGACGGGGTCGGTCATTCTCGACAATGACGGCAACGGCCTGACGACCTACAACGGCGGGATCTACCGCTACGCGCTCGACAGCAATCCGACCGGCACGTACACGACGCTGTACCAGCAGACAGGCACGCCGGGCGCGGCAGGAACGGGGCCGCGCGGGCTGCTCTATTATGTCGAAGTCGATGCCGCGACCGGCAAATATTATGTCGTCGATACCACCGCGCTGAATTCGGCGAACGACGATGCCAGCGTCTGGTCGGGCAGCCTGACCGTACCGGGCACGCCGACCTTCCTGGCCACCGTCGCCAATTTCAACGGCCTTAGCGGTCTCGGTTTGGAGATCGCGCATGCGCCGACGCTGACGGGGACCAATCTGGCTCCGACGATCACCGAGACGGCGGGCAATCCCTCCGCCGATCCTACGGCGGTTGCGATCGCGAACGCGTTCACCGCGACAGACAGCGACAGCTCCAACTCGCCGACCGACCAGCTTGCGGGCGCGCAGGTGCGTATTTCGTCTGGCTTCCAGTCGGGCGCGGGGCATCAGGACGTGTTGAGTGCCACCGGTCTGCCTGGCGGCATCACCGCGAGCTACAATGCCACCACGGGCGTCCTGACGCTGAGCGGCATTTCGACCTTTGCCAACTACCAGACGGCGCTCGGGCTGGTCCGCTTTACCGTGCAGGGCGACAATCCGACCAACTTCGGCGCGAACACGACGCGGACGTTCTCGATCTCGACGTTCGACGGGGCGTTGTATTCGGACGAAGTCACCGCGTCGGTCACCGTCGTCGGGGTCAACGACAATCCGGTTAACACCACCGGCGGCACGCTGACGCTTAACGAGGATGCGAGCGCCACCGCCTTCACCGGCATTTCGATCGCCGATGTCGATGCCGATCCGGCCACCGCGCTGATGACGGTCCAGTTCACCGTCGGGCGCGGCATCATCACGCTCAACACTGGCGTTGCAGGCGGCGTGGGAGCGGGGCAGATCACGGCCGGCGCGAACGGCACCACGACGATCACCGTCACCGCGACGCTCAACGCGATCAACGCGACGCTCGCGAATGCCACCGGCCTGACCTACACACCGACCGCGAACGTCAACGGTGCCGATGCGCTGACAATCCTGACGAGCGATGCCGGTGCGACCGGCACCGGCGGGACGCTGACCGACAGCGATAACAAGGCGATCAGCGTGACCGCCGTCAACGATGCACCGGTCGCGAGCGGTTCGGCGACGATGACCACGATTCTCGAGGATGCGACGCCTGCGGGGCAAACCGTTTCGGCGCTCTTCGGCGGCAACTTCTCGGATGCGACCGACCAGGTTACCGGCGGTTCGTCGGCGAACGCGCTTGCCGGCATCGCGATTACGTCGAACGCCGCGAGCGCCAACGGAGCCTGGCAGTATTTCAACGGCGCGATCTGGGTAAACATTACCACAGGCGTGACGGCGGCTACTGCCGCCACCATTTCGGCAGCCACGCTGATCCGGTTTCTGCCGACGACGAATTTCAACGGCGCGGCACCCGTGTTGACTGCAACTCTTGTCGACGATTCGGGCGGCGCGCTGACCAACAATGCCAGCGTGAATGCGGCGACAACGGGCGGGACGACGCGCTTCTCGTCCGCGTCGGTTGCACTCAGTCAGGCTGTGACGGCGGTCAACGACGCGCCGACCTCGACTTTGCTGCAGGGCGACAGCGTGACGACGACCGAGCCTGCGGGTTTGGGGTCGATCATGTCCGGCGTCAACATCGATTCGGGCGGGAACATGACCTTCGCCGATGTCGACAACGCCAATTTCAGCGGCGGCTCGCTGCGTTTCGCGATCACCGCAGGCAAGGACGCGACGCAAGACCAGCTGCTCATCGATACGACCGGCATCGTGACGATTGCGGGCGGTGTCGTTTCAGTCAGCGGTACGGCCATCGGCACCGTTTCCGGCGGCGGCGCGGGCGGCAACGACCTCGTTATCGCGCTCAACGCCAATGCGACCCCTGCGCTGCTCCAGAGCGTCGTTCGCTTCGTGTTCTTCGGCAGTTCGGGCGGCGACAACCCGACGGCGGGCGCGCGCACGATCACGACGACGTTGAACGACGGCAGCGGCACGGCAAACGGCGGCAACGATACGCTGGTGATCACCAGCACAGTGACGGTCGTCGCCGTCGACGATGCGCCGACGGCGGTCGCTGATTCCTATTCGACCAACGAGAATGCGGTTCTGAATGTCAATGCCGCTTCCGGCGTCCTCTCCAACGATACCGATCCCGACGGCGGTACCAAGACGGTAGCGAGCATTAACGGCTCCGTGGTCAATGTCGGCATTCCAGTCACGCTGGCGTCGGGTGCCAAGGTCACGCTGAACGCCGATGGCTCGCTGTCCTACGACCCCAACGGCCAGTTCAACTATCTGGTTTCGGCGGCGACGGCGGCAGCCACGGGCGCGCTCAATGCAAGCGCGACCGACAGCTTCACCTATGCCGCCAATGGCGGCAGTTCGGCGACGGTCACGGTCACGATCAACGGGGTCGACGGCGCAGGATCGGAATTGCGCGGCGATGGCGGGAACAATACAATCAACGGCACCGCGCTGGACGATTATTTCAACCTGTCGCAGGGTGGCAACGACACCGCGAACGGCGGGACCGGCAATGACGCGTTTTTCTTCGGCGCGGCGTTCACGGCAGCGGACACGGTCGATGGCGGTGCGGGCACGAACGACCAGATCGGTTTGCAGGGCAACTATTCGGGCGGCCTGACACTGGGCGCCACGACCATGACGAATATCGAGGCGCTCGCGGTCCAGCCCGGGTTCAGCTACAGCATTGTCAGCAACGACGGCAACGTCGCGGCGGGGCAGACGCTCTCGGTGTTCGGCGGCGGGCTGCTTGCGGGGAACAACTTCACTTTCAACGGGTCGGCAGAGACCGACGGCCAGTTCCGTATGTACGGCGGGCTGGGTAACGATAATTTCACCGGCGGTGCGCTCGACGACGGTTTCTATTTCGGTCCCGGCAAATGGGACAATGTGAACGACACGGTGGTCGGCGGCGGCGGGACAAACGACCAGTTGGCGCTCGACGGCAACTATACGCTGTCGATCGGCGCCAACGCCGGTGTCGAAACACTGGCACTGCTCGCCGGACCGGTCGCAACGCCCAATACGTTCAATATCACGCTGCTCGATGTGTGGACCGGCGCGGCGGCGACCAAGACGGTGTGGGGCGCGCAAGTAACGACCGCCCTGACGATCAACGGGTCGGCGGAGACCAACGGCAATCTGGTGTTCTTCGGCGGGTCGGCGTCGGACACGCTGACCGGTGGTTCGGGGGCCGACACCATCTCAGGCGGCGGCGGCGGCGATGCGCTGACCGGCGGGGCGGGAGCTGACACTTTCCGCTACGACAGCATCACCGACTCGAATGGATCGACCAACGCCACGCGTGACCGCATTCTCGGCTTCACCTCGGGGAGCGACAAGATCGACCTGTCGCGCATCGACGCGATCAACGGCGGGGCCGACGATGCGTTCAGCTTCATCGGCAGTTCGGCGTTCAGCAATGTCGCCGGGCAATTGCGCTACACCGATGCAGGCGGCGGCATCTACATCGTCGAGGGCGATGTGAACGGCGATGGCATCGCCGACTTCACGGTCAGCGTCACCACCACGCCGGCCGCACCGCCGGTCGCCACCGATTTCATCCTTTAGCCCAGGGCCGCCGTATCTGGAACGGCAGCCCTTGGGCGCAACAAGTCAGGACCGACGACAATGACCAAGACTCCGACTCCGAACCCCGCGGCCAAGACACCGCGCATGCCCTGGACCCCGCCTCGGGTTGCGCGGATCGACGCCGGACAGGCCGAAATCGGCACCCGCGCCACCGGCGACGGGGCGTTTACGACGTCGTAAGGCGGCCGCTACGGCGGTTTGAAGCTGTGACCATCGCCGGCCGCCGGATGCAGCCGAACAGACTATCGACGAAGATCGGCCGCAGTGGCGGGCCGAAGACGGTGTCTTGGGCATCGAGATCGCCCGCAGTCCCCGCGATATGCGGCATATCGAGCGCATCGTAGCCGGTATCGGTCGCGTGACCCGGCGGCAGGGCACTGTCGAGCCACTGGAGCTGATACTTGCGTCGCCAGCGCGAAGCGGCAGCCGTTCGGGCTGACCGCAGGCCCATGCACCGGGGGAAGCTCCGCCCGACCGGCGGCCCAGCCGCTCCTGCTAAGGATGGTCGGCCATCATCCACTTTACCCAACTGCTGCTTATCCGTCCAATTTTTGCACAGCCATCGGATCGGCTCGGACCCTCTAATGCACGGTATTTGCTTCCTTTCCTGCCTTCAAAGATGATACGAAAGTACCAAGCAAGCGCGGTGTGCAGCCGCGACTCGCAGGTAGCGGTCGTTAACGCGCGTTCGGCGCGTGACATCTACGGCGACGGGTCGCCGCAGAAGGGCATTAGCTATGGCAGACGATTTCGCCGCTACGACAGCCACGACCGGCGCGGTCACCGTCGGCGGTTCGGCCACCGGCACGATCGAGGTCGGTGCCGATCGCGACTGGTTCCGTATCACGCTGGTGGCGGGCCAATCCTATATTTTCAACCTCGACCGGGGCACGCTGCTCGATCCGTTCCTCGTCCTGTACGACCAGAACGGTGTGGACATCGTCGGCAATGACGACATCGTCACCAACGTCAACTTCAACTCGCAGATCAGATTTACGGCGACGGTTTCCGGCACCTATTATCTCGCGGCGTTCAGCTCCGACGGCACCGATATCGGCACCTACACCGTCCGCGCGGCGATCGATCCCTCGCCACCGGCCTCGACCGACGATTACGGCGCGCAGGCCGGCTCGCCCAATGTGGGGGCAGTCGCTGTCGGCGGCTCGACGAACGGCAATCTGGAAACGCTCAACGACAGGGACTGGTTCGCCATCACCCTGACGGCTGGCACGTCGTACACGTTCCGGCAGGAGGGCATCACGCTCGCTGACCCGTTCCTGAGATTGCGTGACGGCAACGGCATCCTCATCAGCGGCAACGACGACTTTGGCGGAACCTTGAACTCGCAGATTACGTACACTGCGGTGACAACCGGGGTCTATTATCTCGAAGGCAATACCGCCGATGCCGGCAATGCGGCAGGTATCGGCACGTACCGCGTAACGGCGGCTGTCAATGGCAACCCCCCACCGCCGCCGACCGACGATTACGGCTCGCAGGTGGGCGCAGGCAATCTCGGCAGCGTCGTGGTGGGTTCGTCGAGCACCGGCCTGATCAATTACGGCGGCGATCATGACTGGTTCGCGGTCGCTCTGTCCGCCGGATCCATCTATCGCATCCGTCAGGAAATCGGCACACTCCCCGATCCGCGCTTCACGCTGCGCAATTCGATCGGCATCACTCTCACCGGCGACGACGATTCGGGTGGCGGGCAAAATGCGCAGGTCGATTATACAGCCCCGACCTCGGGCACCTATTACATCGATGCGAACAGCGCCGACGGGACCGGCCCCAACAGCACCGGCACGTACACTGTCCGCCTGACCCTGCTCTACGGGGCACCGGTGATCGTCGCCAACACAGGTTCTACGGCGGCGGAGGGCGCAGCCGACACGATCACTTCCAGCGAACTGTCGACGACCGACTCCGATAGCGCGGCTTCGGCGATCGTCTACACGCTGACCAGTCTCGCCACCAACGGCACGCTGACCCGCAACGGTACGACGCTTGCCCTGAACGGCACGTTCACCCAGGCCGACATCAATTCGAACCTGGTCGTCTACACGCACAACGGCAGCGAGACGACCAGCGCCAGCTTCGGCTTCTCGGTGACCGACGGCACGACGAACTTCACCGGCCGGACCTTCAATTTCACCGTCACCCCGGTCAACGACGCGCCGACCTCGACCGGTTTGGCGGGCGACAGCGTCACGGCGACCGAGCCTGCGGGTCTGGGTTCGACGATGCCCAACGTCAACATCGACGCGGGCGGCAACATGACCTTTGCCGATGTCGATAATGCCAATTTCAACGGCGGCACGCTGCGCGTGGCGATTACGGCGGGCAAACAGGCCGTTGAAGACCAGTTGCTGATCAACACGACCGGCACGGTGACGATCGCGGGCAATGTCGTGTCGGTCGGCGGTACGGCGATCGGCACGCGGTCGGGCGGCGGCGCGGGCGGCGGCGATCTTGTGATCGCGCTGACCGCCAATGCGACGCCCGCGCTGCTCCAAAGCGTCGTGCGCGCCGTTTATTACGCCAATACGGGTAACGATAATCCCACTGCGGGCGTGCGGACGATCACGACGACGCTGACCGACGGCAGCGGCACCGCAAACGGCGGCGCGGACACAGTGACGATCACGAGCACTGTCACCGTTGCCGCGACCGACGACACGCCGGTGGCGGTGGCGGATTCCTATTCGGTCAACGAGAATGTCGTCCTGAACGTCGCGCCCAATGTCGGCGTGCTGGCGAACGACACCGATATCGACGGCGGGCCGAAAACGGTCGCGACCATCAACGGCAGTGCCGTCAATGTCGGGACTCTGGTGACCCTGGCATCGGGGGCCAGAGTTACGCTCAACGCCAATGGCTCGCTGTCCTACGACCCCAACGGGCAATTCAACTATCTGGTTTCGGCGGCAACGGCAGCCGCCACCGGGGCGGTCAATTCGAGCGCGACAGACAGCTTCACTTATACGGCTAACGGCGGCAGTTCGGCGACAGTCACGATCACTGTGAACGGTGTCGACGGGGCGGGTTCGGAGCTGCGCGGCGATGGCGGGAACAACACGACCAACGGCACCGCGCTCGACGATTATTTCAACCTGTCGCAGGGCGGCAACGACACCGCGACCGGCGGCAATGGCAATGACGCGTTTTTCTTCGGCGCGGCGTTCACTGCGCTCGACATCGTCGACGGCGGCCCGGGGATCAACGACCAGGTCGGATTGCAGGGCAATTACTCGGCCGGGCTGACACTCGGCGCAGGATCGCTCGTCAACATCGAGGCGCTCGCGGTCCTGCCGGGGTTCAGCTATTCGATCACCTCGATCGACGCCAATGTCGCGGCGGGCCAGACCTTGTCGGTATTCGGCGGCAGCCTGGCCGTCGGCCAGAACTTCACGTTCAACGGCAGCGCCGAGACCGACGGCCAGTTTCGCATGTATGGCGGGTTGGGCAACGATAATTTCACCGGCGGTGCGCTCGACGACGGTTTCTATTTCGGTCCCGGCAAATGGGACAATGTCAACGACACGGTGGTCGGCGGCGGTGGCGCCAACGACCAACTCGCGCTCGACGGCAACTACACCGTTTCGGTCGGGGCAAACGCCGATGTCGAGACACTGGCGCTGCTGGCGGGACCGGTGGGCACGCCCAACACGTTCAATATCACCTTGCTCGATGCCTGGACGGCGGCGGCGGCGAACAAGACGGTGTGGGGCGCGCAGGTCACCACTGCGATGACGATCGACGGATCGGCGGACACCAATGGCAATCTGACTTTCTTCGGCGGTTCAGCGTCGGATACGCTGACCGGCGGTGGGGGTGCCGACACGATCTCGGGCGGCGGCGGCGGCGATGCATTGCGTGGCAACGGCGGCGCGGACATTTTCCGCTACGATAGCGTCACAGATTCGAATGGTAGCACCAACGCGACGCGCGACCGCATTCTCGACTTCACTTCGGGGAGCGACAAGATCGACCTGTCGCGGATCGACGCGATCAACGGCGGGGCCGACGACGCCTTTACCTTTATCGGCGGCGGTGCCTTCACGAACGTCGCGGGGCAGTTGCACTATATCGACAATGGCAATGGTACGATGACCGTCGAGGGGGACGTCGACGGCAACGGCGTGGCCGATTTCGCCATTCTGGTGACGACGGCGGCACCGCCGGTCGCCACCGATTTCATCCTTTAACCCAGAGCGGCTGTATCTGGAACGGCAGCCCTTGGGCGCAACAAGTCAGGACCGACGACAATGACCAAGACTCCGACTCCGAACCCCGCGGCCAAGACACCGCGCATGCCCTGGACCCCGCCTCGGGTTGCGCGGATCGACGCCGGACAGGCCGAAATCGGCACCCGCGCCACCGGCGACGGGGCGTTTACGACGTCCTGAGCGCATCCTCGACACGAGCGCAACTCGCGTCGATCCCGTCGAGCGACCAAGGACGCGTGAGCCGCGAGACGCCGCAGTGCCGGGCGACGGCCATACACTGATCGAAATGTTGGCGGTTGCGCCCCATCGGCGAAACCAGCTGTCCGCGAAAACTATTGGCGATCAGCGTCGCCGCTGCGTCCGCGCCCCCTAGCGGTTCGATGCGCGCCGCTGTCCCCTCGGGTCCGGCTTGGAGGCAGAAAAGTTTGCCCAACGGATAGGGGCGGTAAGGCGCAACGCCCGCCACGGGCAGCCGGTACTTGTCGAGTGTCGGCAAAACCTGCTCCAGGCCGTCGGACCCGCACCCTACAGCCGCCAGCGTCTTGCCCCAGAGCTTCAGGTTGCACAGCCCCGGCCAAACCATCGGTATGGATCCCGAGGTGTCGACCGCACAGATATCGTCGCACAGCAGCGGATGGCCGCGACGGTTGAGGTGCAGCGCTATCGTCGATTTGCCTGCGCCCGATGTGCCGGCAAAGGCAATGGCCTGCCCGTCGATCACGACGGCACTGGCGTGCAGCGGCAACAGGCCGCGCTGGTGCAGCAACGCGCCCAGCGCCGAACCGAGCAAATAGGCGCGCACATCGCTCTCGGGCGCATGTTCGGCGATCTCGACGGCGATCTCGTGCCCGTTGGTCACGCACAGCCGCACGACGTCCGGCACATCCATCCAAAAGACTTGCGGACCCGCCACAACACCGTGCTCGATCTCCGTTGCGCCGAAGGGGCGGGCAGCCGCCGCGCGGACAATGCTGACCGGATCGTCGGTCCCCTCATTGCCCTCGCGCATTTCGGGAAGCGCCAGCGCCGATTGAAAATCCACGCCAAAGGCTCGATAGGGGATCGCGTTGTGCACCATGCCGCTGGCCCTAGCGGATGTCGGTTACGCGCGCGAGGATGGAACCCGATGGACCCGAACACGATCATCGAACGTATCGACGGGATGGTTGAAGCCGAGGTCGGGGGGGAACTCGTCGGGCTGGATATCGAACGTGGCAGTTGCTTCGGCTTCAACGCGACCGCGACACGTATCTGGCATCTGGTTGGGACGCCGCAAAGCCTTGGCACGCTGTGCGATGCATTGATGGCCGAACACGAGGTGGATCGCGCCACCTGCCTTGCCGACACCGCCGCCGTATTGCGCGTCATGGCGGACGAGCAACTGGTAGCCCTGCGCGCGGCATGACCGCCCGATGACCACCCGATGACCGCGCTGGCCGGGCTGTGGGATTTCGGCGACGGCAATCCCGGCCCGATCCTCGACCGGATGCTCGCCGCGCAAGCAATCTATGGACGTCATGATGCCGCGCGGACGACAGGACCGGTCGCGCTGGGGCGACGGCTGTGGCCGCTGACGCCCGAAGATGCGTTCGATCGGGGACCGGTGGCGAGCAAAGATGGCGTGTGGCTGCTCGTCGCCGATGCACGGATCGATAACCGCGCGGAGCTTGCGGCGGCGCTCGGCCTTTCGTCCGGTGCACTGTCCGGGATGAGTGACCCCGAGGTGGTGCTCGCAGCTATCGAGCGATGGGGCGTGGCCGGGATCGAGCGCCTCATAGGGCCGTTCGCGTTGGCCTGCTGGAACGTACCGCAGCAACTGCTCGTGCTCGCCCGCGATGCCGTCGGCGAGCGGCCGTTGCATTATCATCGCGGCGACGGGTTCGTCGCGGTGGCATCGATGCCCAAGGGGCTGCACGCCCATCCCGCCATTGCCTATGCGGCCGATGTCGCGATGACGGCGGATTTTCTCGCGCTGCTGCCCGAAACAGGGGACGAAAGCTTTTTTGCCGGCGTCGAGCGCGTGCTGCCCGGGCATATTGTGACCCTCGACCGGTCGTCGGTCGAGACGCGGCGGTACTGGAACCCCGATACGACGCCGCTACGCCTCGCCAGCGACGACGCCTATGCCGGGGCGATGCGCGACGAACTCGACCGCGCCGTCGCCTGCCGTTTGCGCCGGATCGACGGACGCGTCGGCGCGCATTTGAGTGCTGGGCTCGACAGCAGCATCGTGGCGGCGACTGCCGCGCGCCAGCTACGGTCCGGACGGCTGACCGCTTTTACCGCCATTCCCTTGACCGATGTCGCGGTACCGCCGGGCACCATCGCCGACGAAGGGCCGCTCGCCGCCGCGACCGCCGATTTCCATGGCAATATCGATCATGTCCGGGTTGCCTCAGCCAGTGGTTCGCCGGTCGCGTTGATGGATCGCCAGTTCCAGCTGTTCGAACGTCCGGTATTGAACCCGTCGAACGCGGTCTGGAGCGAAGCCATCAACGATGCGGCGCAGGCGCGCGGGATCGGCGTTCTGTTGACCGGCCAGATGGGCAATTTTACGCTCAGCCATGATGGGTACCAGCAGTTACCGATGCTGCTGCGCGGATTCGAGTGGGGCCGGTTGTTCCGGCTCGTGCGCCGCCTGTCGCGGCGTGGATTGAGCATCAAGGGGCTGTTAGCGACGACGTTGGGGCCATTTGTGTCTCCCGGTGTCTGGAATTGGGTATCCCGCCTCGCCGGACGCGAACTTGCGCTCGGCAGCTACAGCGCGCTGCGGACTGCCGCATTCGACGAGCTCGACATCGGTGGACGTGCACAGGCGCGCGACCTCGACCTGTCCTACCGCCCTTGGGCCGACAGCGCGGCGATGCGGCTCTGGGGCATGAAGCGGGTCGATCTGGGCGTGTATAACAAGGGGACGCTGGCGGGCTGGGGCCTCGACCTGCGCGATCCGACGGCCGACCGGCGGCTGATCGAGTTCGCGCTGCGCGTGCCCGAGGCGCAGTATATCCTCGACGGTGTGCCGCGCTCGCTCGCGCGGCGCGCCTTTGCCGACCGGTTGCCGCCGCAAGTCATCGGCGAACACCGGCGCGGGTTTCAGGCGGCCGACTGGCATGTCGGCATGGATGCCGCGCGCGGCGAGATTGCTGCCGAACTCGACAGTTTCGAACGCTGCGCCGGGGCCGACCGGCTGATCGATGCGGATCGCCTGCGCCGCGCGCTGGAAGATTGGCCCGAGGAAGGGTGGAACGACGAAACGGTCAGCCTGCTCTATCGCCACGCGATGCTGCGCGGTGTCGCAGCGGGGCATTTCCTGCGTAAAGTGGCGCGGACGAACTGATGCGCCGATGGCTCCTGCTGGCCGAAGCCGTGGCGGCACTGGCGCTTGCTTCGGCGCTGATCGGCCTGTTCAGTTTTCGTCGGATTGCGACGATTTCGGCACGGGGACGGAAAGATGCGCCCATTGCTTCGACTGCAGCTGCCCGCGAAATCGGCTGGGTGCTGGCGGCTTGGGGCCGGCGGGTGCCTTGGCGGGCGGTGTGTTTCCAGCAGGGGCTGGCCGCCCAACTCATGCTGCGTCGCCGGGGTCGTGCCGCCACGCTCTATTACGGCGCGCGCCATGACGAAAATGGCAAGCTGGTTGCGCATGTCTGGGTACGGTCGGGTAATGCGGATGTGATCGGTTGCGAGGACGTGGAAGCCTATGGCTTGCTGGCGGCGTTCCCGGGACGCGACGACGGGTAGCGCCACCGGCGCTTGAGCAGACGCCACGGCAGCCACACCAGCATGTGGGCGCGCACTGCCCAATCCGGTACGGCAAGGCGCGCGGCGGTCGGCGAATAGTCGAGTAGGCTCCCGATCACCGACAGGCGCGCGCGCAGGCCATCGGCTTGCAGCCATTGCGCCCGGAACCTGTCGACCAGCTGCGCGACCGTCAGGCCCGACATCGATTCGGGGGTTTCATTGGCCAGCAACTGTTCAGCGGCGAGCGTGGCGATAGTGCTCTCCCTCGCAACCGCCACATCTGTCTCGGAGATTCCGCCCCGACGCCGCGTAGCAGCCCGTTGGCCTCGATCAATGAGGTGTGAAGTTCGAGGGAAGTCCCGCGCGCTTCAGTCCTTCATCGACGGACCCTTCGACCCGGTGTGCGCGTGCACTCGTTACGACGGCAGTCGCATCCCAGCGGTCCGATGCGGCGCGCCTGACGGCCTCGTCGAAATCGGCAAAGGTCCGGAGTCGGCAACAGGCCGCCACCAGCAGAAATTCGGGCGAAAAACCGGTCGCGTTCACTCGCGGAACGCGGTCTCGCCGAGCCGCGCGATCGGAGTCAGGATATAGGCCATGATCGAGCGCTTGTCGCCGAGCAGGCTGACGTCGGTGGTCATGCCGGGGCCGATGGTCAGCGGTTTGCCATTGCTGTCGCGCAGGCTTTTGGCGTCGGCGCGGATGCGGACGGTGTAATGGCTCTCCCCGGTGCGTTCCTCGACGGTCGCATCGGGGGAGATCGTCACGACTTCGCCGTCCATGCCACCGTAGATCGCGGAGTCATAGGCAGACACGTTGACCTTCGCCTTTTGACCGATGCGGACGAAGCCGATGTCTTTGGGGGTCACCAGCGCCTCGACAGTCAGCGTGTCGTTGCTGGGTACGACTTCGACAATGGGCTGGCCGGGGGCGATGCTGCTGCCAACGGTCGAGACGAGCACACGATTGACGCGACCGGTGACGGGTGCGGCAACGGTCGAGCGGCCGAGGCGTGCGGCAAGCGCGGGCACCGTGCGGCTACGCGCCGCCATCTCCGCCTGTGCCGCGGCGAGTTCGGTACCGGCCTGCGCGCGCCAGTTCTGGCGGACCTGCGACGCCGTGGCGCGCGCTTCGGCAACGGCGGACTGGGCGCGACCGATGGAAGCGGCGGCCTGCGCGGCTTCGCTGGCGGCGACCGATGCGCTGTTCTGAAGCTGGACCAATGTCATCTGCGGTTCGATCCCGCGTTCGACCAGCGGACGCATCATTGCCAGCTGGCGCGCGGCGGCATCGCGGGCGGAAACACGGGCACGGTATGCCGCCTGCGCTTCGGCAACTGCCGACATCGCCTGACCCTCGCGCGCACTGTTGGCCGAGACCAGCGCGGCGAGGTCGCTCATCCGCGACTGGTGCAGCGCGCGTTCGATGGCGACCTGATCGGCACCGGCCGCATCGCGCGGCACCGGGTACATCGGTTCGCGTCCCGCCACTTCGGCTTCGAGCCGCGCGATCTTGGCTTGCAGTGCCACGACCTGCACTTCGCTGCTGCCCAGCTCCGCACCGCTTTGTGTCGGGTCGAGCTTCACCAATGCCTGCCCCTGCCGGACCAGATCGCCTGCTCGCACGAGAATGGCGGCGACGATGCCGCCTTCCAGATGCGAGACGACCTGCAACCGCGCGCTCGGCACGATGCGGCCGGGCGCGCGGACCGTGCGGTCGATCTGGACGAAGCTCGCCCACAGGATGAACGCGATGAAGAAGCCGAGAATCGTCCACAGCAGGACGCTCGAGGCCGAACGCGGCTCGATCCGGTCGGCCAGATCTTCGAGATGCGGGTCGGCCAGACTCATGGGGTCATCCTCATGCGGCGACCCTCGGGCGCTGGAGTTGCTTGAGCACCGCGTCGCGCGGGCCGTCGGCGCTGATCTTGCCGGCTTCGATGATCACGACGCGCTCGACCAGGCGGAGCAGCGCGGGGCGATGCGTGATTAGCACGAAGGTCCGGCCCTTGAGTTCGCGTTCGAGCCGGTCGATCAGCTGTGCCTCGGTTCCTGCGTCCATGGCACTCGTCGGCTCGTCGAACACGACGATCTGCGGGCTGCCAGCGAGCGCGCGGGCGATGGAGATCGACTGACGCTGCCCGCCCGACAGGCCTTCGCCACGGTCGGCAAGGATCAGGTCGTAGCCGTTGGCGATCTGCCCCATGAAGCTATGAGTGCCCGACAGTTCGGCGACGCGCAGCAGCTCGGCGTCATCGACGGCGGCACGCGCCAGCACGATGTTCTCGCGCACCGTACCGCTCAACAGCGTACTTTCCTGAAGCGCCGCCCCGATCTTCGCGCGCATGGCAGGCGGGTCGAACTGGCGGATGTCGGTCCCGTCGATCATGACGAGTCCCTCCTGCGGCGGGTACAGGCCCAGGATCAGCCGCGCGATCGTCGATTTGCCCGAGCCGACCGGCCCGATCAGCGCGACGCGCTGTCCGGCGGGAATAGCGAGACTCAGCCCGTCGAGCGTTTTTTCTGCCGCGCCCGGATAGGCGAATTCGATGCCGCGCAGCTCGATCCGTCCGTCGAAGCGCGCTGGCATCAACCCATCGCCCGACGGTCCTTCGGGCGGCAGGTCCATCATGGCGTCGAGCTGCTTATACGCGGCCTGCGTCGCCGACAGGCGGGCGAGTAGGCTGGCGATCTGTCCCAGCGGTTGCACGGCGCGCCCCGCAAGGATCGAGCAGGCGACCAATGCACCTGTCGTCATTTTGTGGTCGGCGATCAGGAGCACCCCGACGATGACGACACCGGCATAGGCGAGGGTGTTGGCCGAGGCCGCAACTGTCACCGCGACGGTTGAAACCAGTCGCTGGCGGAGCGAGCTGTCTGTATGCGCTTCGCTGGCTGCCCGCCAGCGTCGCCCGAGCAAGGGCGCGGCACCCGATGCCTTGACCATTTCGAGCGCGCCGATGGCCTCGACCAGCACGGTCTGCTTGAGTTGGCCCTGGTTCATCGACCGTGCCGACAAGCGGTCGAGCGCGGGCCGGGTCAGCCAGCCCGCGCCGACGACAAGCGGGATCGCGGCTATCGGCACCCACACCACGGCACCCCCGATGATCGCGATGAAGACCAGGGTCACGAGGATGAAGGGCACATCGACCACCGCCGTCATCGTTGCGGAGGCAAAGAAGTCGCGCAGCGTTTCCAGCTCGCGCATCATGCTCGCAAGGCCACCGGTCGATCCCCTTTTCAGGTCGAGCCTGATCCGGACGAGCCGGTCGAACACCCGTTCGCCGATGTCATGGTCGATATCGGCACCGGCCAGATCGACGAAATAGGCCCGCAAAATGCGGAGGACGAAATCGAACACGACGACCACCGCCAGCCCGATCGACAGCGCGACGAGCGACGACAGTGCGTTGTTGGGGACGACGCGGTCGTACACGGTCATCGTGAACAGCGACGTCACCAGCCCGAAAATGTTGATCATCGCAGCGGCCAGCGCGACCTTGGTATAGGTCGCGCGGTTGCGCCGCATCGGCTCCATCAGCCACGCCGCGAAACGGGGTCTCGGTTCTTCCACCAGATTGGCTGCACTCATCGCGGGTCCAGTGCGGCAGGCGGGATTGCCAGGGCTTCGAGCAGTTTGCCGGTCCGCGCCAAGAGCGTGTAGCGTGCGGTGTCAAGCTCGATCACCGCCTGAACATAGCGCGCGGCAACGCCGAAATAGTTGCTCTGGGCGGTCAGGACATCGGTAAGCGCCCCGCGCGAGACCCGGAAACGCTCGATCAGGACGTCGCGCGACTGGCGGCTCGCCAGATAAGCACTGCCCAGCGACGCCGCCGAATCCTCAAGCGCCCCGACGTCGGCCAGGGCGATCCGCGCGTCGCGCTCGCTTTCTTCGCGGGCGCGTTGCAGCCGCGCACCAGCGGCAGACGCGCGCGCCTCGGCCTGATCGATACGCTGGGTCGCGCCGCCGAACAGCCGCCAGTTCATCGAGACGCTCGCCCGGACATCGTAATCGCGCGCGTTCTGGAGGATGCCGTAACGACCGGCATCGACCCCTGCCGACACGGTGGGGAAAGCGTCGGCGCGGACTGCCTTGGCATCCTCGTCTGCCGCCCGTGCCAGCGCCTTTGCCGCGCGCACGGCGGGGAGCGCATCGATCCGTTCGGACAGGTTCGCCGCATTCAGCCCGCCGAGATCGGGGGTGGGCGCGCGACCGAGCGAAGGCGGGGGCTGCGCGCCCGTCAGCTGGGTGAACTGCGCTTCGGCCGATGCCAGCGCGCGGCGGAAATCGGCAAGCTGCGCTTGTGACGACGCAATCGAGCTGTCGACCTGTGCCGCATCGCCGCGCGCCGTCGCGCCCTGGCGAATGCGTGTCTCGACATCTTCGCGGATGCGGACTTGTCCCGCGGCAAAGCTTTCGCCGAGGCGAACCAGCGTGCGATAGGCAAAGACATTGTACCAGACGGCAATCGCCTGCATCGCGACGCGGCTGCCGGTGTCTTCGATATTGGCGTTGGCGGCCTGCAGCCGGGCATTGCCCGCGCGAATGCGGTCGCTGCTCGCGCCGAAATCGAATAGCGGCTGAGTGAGGCGCAACGAGCCGTCGGTGCGGTATTGCGGGCGCTGTCGCTCGAGGATGTTCTGCGGATCGTTCGAGAACGCGCGTGAGACGACCTCGAAATGGGTCAGCGACAGGTCGACCGTCGGATATTGCCGCGCCCGTGCCTCGTTGCGCGCGGCCTCGCTTTCCTGACGCTGCGCGATCGATTCGCCCAGCAGCGGCGCGCGGCGGACAGCCGCGCCGACCGTGTCGCGAAAGGCCTGTGGCGCAACCGACGAACGCGACAGGCCGAGCACGGGATCGTTCGCAGCGACGATCGCCAGCGGATCGATGGTGGGCGCGGGCAGGGCGGCGACGGGGCTGCGGTCGGTCAGGTCGGGCGCAGCGCGCGACGGCACCTGCGCGATGGCGGTGCCTGCCGCGACCAGGCTGGTCGCGACAATTGTCAATTTTGGCAAACTGATACCGCATCGAACCATCGCCAGCGTCCCTAGAGCCGCTGGCGCAAAAAGCCATATCGCCGCGCGCATCGGGGCACGTGGCATCGCCTGTGTGGCCGAACGGTCACGGCGTAAACGATCTGCGCCGCCAGGGTCGCCGCGCCATTGCCCTGAGACCGGAAACCGTCACAAGTTGGACGTATCGAATCGGCACAGGACCGACGCGACCGGCATCTGTCGGGCGCGACAGCGTCGAGCCGCTCAGGGAGTTTCATAAATGGCCGCCTTCACGCCTGGAAATATTGTTATCTACCGCGTCGGAAACGGTTCGGCGGCGCTCTCCTCTGCGGCGACTGCGGTGTTCCTCGACGAATATACGCCCGCTGGCGTGCTGGTGCAGTCGATCGCGCTGCCGACGGCGGATTCGGGCCCGAACCAGACGCTGACGGCAGCAGGCAGTTCGACGTCAGAAGGAATGCTGACACGCAGCGTCGATGGGCGTTACCTTGTGCTCAGCGGGTATGACGCAGCGCCGGGCACGGCGACTGTTTCGGGAACGACAGGAAGTGCGGTCAATCGCGTTATCGGACGTGTCGCCGCCGATGGTGCGATCGACACGACTACGGCACTTGCGGATTTCTCCAGCGGAAATAGTCCGCGCGGGGTCGTGAGTGTCGACGGTTCATCGTTCTGGGTGGACGCTGCCGTAGGCGGCGTCCGCTATGCGACCTTCGGCGCGACGACTTCGACCTTGGTGAGCTCGACCATTGCGAATCTCAGGACCATCGAAATCTTCGACAGCCAGCTTTACGTCAGCACCGGCTCGGGTACTACCGTGCGGATCGGCGCAGTCGGGACCGGACTACCGACGACGGGCGGCCAGACCATCACGACGCTGCCGGGACTGCCGGTGTCGACAGGCTCGCCCTATCAATTCTATCTGGCCGATCTGACGGCGGCAGTGGCGGGCGTGGACACGTTGTACATCGCCGACGACGGCGCGGGCGTCGGCATCCAGAAATACTCGCTCGTGGCCGGAAGCTGGGTGTCCAACGGCACCGCGACGACGGCGTCCACCGTGCGCGGCCTGACCGGATCGACTTCGGGGACGAGTGTTTCGCTGTTCGCGACATCGGCGGCCGCACTGTTTTCGCTGACCGATACGGCCGGGTACAACGCGACGATCTCGATCGGTGCCGCGACACAGATCGCGACCGCTGCCACCAACACCGCCTTCCGCGGGGTCGCCTTCGCGCCGCAGAACGCCCTGCCGACGCTCGTCATCAGCGACCCGACTGTGGTCGAAGGCAACAGCGGCACCACCACGTTGGTCTACACGGTCACGTCGAGTGCGCTTGCGGGCGTCGGCGGCATCGGTTTCAGCTTTGCGACCGCTGACGGCTCGGCAACGACAGGCAGCGACTATGTATCGCAGAGCGGCACAGGCACGATTGCGGCGGGCAGCAATTCGACGACGATCAGCGTTGTCGTCAACGGCGATACGACGGTCGAAGGCAATGAGACGGTGCTGGTCAACCTGACCGCGCCGTCGGGCGCGACGATTGCCGACGCGCAAGGCGTGGGCACAATCACCAACGACGATGTCGCGACACCGGGCACGCTCGCTATCGACAACGTGACTTTGGCGGAGGGCAATGCGGGGACGACCGCCTTTACGTTCACCGTCACGCGGACGGGGGGCAGCAGTGGCACGGTGACGGTCGACTATGCGACCAGCCTCGGCACCGCGAGCGCGACCAACGCCAATGCCGTAGACCTGACGGCGGCGAGCGGGACGCTAACCTTCCTCGACGGCGAAACCTCGAAAACGATCACGGTGCAGGTCAACGGCGATACCGCGTTCGAGAGCGACGAGGCATTCAGTGTCGTGCTGAGCAATGCAACCGGCGGCGGGTCGATTACGACCGCGACCGGCACCGGCACGATCACCAACGACGATCCCGCCGTCCCCGGCACGCTTGCCATCGACAATGTCACGCTGGCGGAGGGTAACACCGGGACGACCGCCTTTACCTTTACCGTGACGCGGTCGGGCGGCAGCGACGGCACGGTGGCGGTCGATTACGCGACGACGCTCGGCACGGCCGACGCGGGCGATCTGACGCCCGTCAGCGGGACGCTCACCTTCCTCAATGGCGAGACGACGAAGACGATCACTGTGCTCGTCAACGGCGACTATGTGCTCGAGGGCGACGATAGCTTCTCGATTGTCCTCGCCAATGCGACCGGCGGCGCGTCGATTACGACCGCGACCGGCAACGGCAACATTACCAACGACGATGTCGCCGCCGCCGTCGTAACAATCAACGATGTGTCGGTAGCCGAAGGGAATGCGGGCGGCACCAATGTGCTGACCTTCACCGTGACCCGCTCGACCAACGACGGGACCTTCACGATCGATTATGCGACCGCGAACGGCACGGCGACGTCGGGCGACTACACGTCCGCTTCGGGCACGCTGACCTTCACGGCTGGCGGCGCGCTGACGCAGACAGTGACCGTGCCGCTTACCGGCGATGTGGTTTACGAGGGCAACGAGACCGTTCTGGTCAACCTGTCGAACCTCGTCAGCAGCGTCGGCGTCGCGACCATCGGCGACGCGCAAGGGATTGGCACGATCACCAATGACGATCCGCTGCCCGCGCTGTCGATCGGCAATGCGACGGTGATCGAGGGCGATGCGGGCACGGTCACGCTCGTCTACACGATCACGGCGGATGGTGTGGCCCCGGCGGGCGGCATCGGTTTCTCGATCGCGACGGCGGACGGCACCGCGACGGCGGGCACCGACTATGTCGCGCAATCGACGACCGGCACGATTGCGGAAGGTGCGACCAGCACGACGTTCAGCGTCACCGTCAACGGCGATACCGTATTCGAACGCGACGAGACCGTGCTGGTCAACCTGTCCAGCCCGACCAACGCGACGATTGCCGTCGCGCAGGGGACCGGCACCATTTCGAACGACGACGCAATCCCCGCGTCGGCCCGCATCTTCAGCGAGAGTTTCACCGGCTTTACGGCGGGCGGCTTCGCGCCGACACCGACCGCCGGACAGCTCGATTCGGATATATGGCGTCCGGTCGGCTTCAGCGACAACCCTGCGCCCGCCTATGGCTTTACCGGCGCAGCGGCCACCGACTTCGGGCGGGGCCTTATCGCAGCCAACCCGACCGGCGGGGGCATCTATTCGGTCACGGGCAATGGCGCGATCATCGTCCAGCCGACGGGCACCGACTTTTCCGCCAATGGATATATCGAGGCGCGCATCCAGAACAACAGCGGCGCGTCGGCCACCAGTTTCGACGTGACGTTCGACTGGGCAACCCGCAATAACGAGCCGCGTTCGAGCGCCCTCTCGTTGCTCTATTCGACCGACGGCGTGAACTTCACCGCTGTCGCGGGCGCAGCCTTCTCGACGCCGCTGACTGCCGATTCGACGGTGTTCACCTACACGCCCCGGTCGGTGAATATCGGCAGCCTGCTGGTCGCCGACGGCGGCTATCTCTACCTGCGCTGGCAGCATGCCGACAATGGCGGGTCGGGCAACCGCGACGAAGTCGGTATCGACAATGTCACCGTGGATGCGAACCTCAGCAGCGTGGTCACGGCAAACGCGGCCAATATCAGCTTCAACGAGGGCAATTCGGGCACGACGAACGCCGTCTTCACGATCACGCGATCGAACGGCGCGGGCAGCGCGAGCGTCAGCTATGCGACCGCCAACGGCACCGGGATTGCGGGCGTCGATTATGTTGCCACCTCGGGCACTGTCACTTTCGCGCCGGGCGAAACCGCACGCACCGTGACCGTGCTCGTCAACGGCGACACTGCGAACGAGGCGAACGAGACGTTTTTCCTCAACCTGTCGAACCCGGTCGGCGTGGCACTGCCCTCGCCGCAGTCGATCGCGACCATCGTCAACGACGATAATGGTCCAGTCGCGATCTATGACATTCAGGGCGCGGGCCATCGCTCGTCGTTCAACGGCTTGGTCGTGACGACATCGGGCATCGTGACAGCGGTCGACACCAATGCGTTCTACCTGCAGGACCCGACCGGCGACGGCAACATTGCGACATCCGACGGAATCCTCGTGTTCACCAGTTCTGCGCCGACGGTGACTGTCGGGCAGGCGATCACGATCACGGCGACGGTGAACGAGTTCACGGGTAGCACCGCAGGCAGCCTGTCGCTGACCCAGCTGATCACTCCGACTTCGATTATCGTCAATTCGAGCGGCAACGCGCTGCCCGCGCCGGTCCTCATCAGCACCGACGGCGCGCCAGGGTCGCGGACGCCGCCGACATCGGTCATCGAGAACGACGCGTTCACCAGTTTCGATCCCGCGACCGACGGCATCGATTTCTGGGAATCGCTGGAGGGGATGCGCGTCACCATCCAGACGCCGCTGGTGGTCGCGAACAGCAACAGCTTCGGCGAAACCTATGTCGTTGCTTCGGGCGGCACCGGCGCGACCGGGGTCAACGACCGCGGCGGGATCACGATCTCTGCGGGCGATTTCAATCCCGAACGGATCCAGATCGACGACGATTCAGGGATCTTTGCCGGATACACGCCGGGGCATACGCAGAGCGACCGGCTGGGCGATGTTACCGGCATCGTGAACTATGCGTTCGCCGAATATGAAGTGATCGTGACGCAGGCGGTGAGCGTCACCACCGACAACACGCTGGCCCGCGAAACAACCAATCTGGTCGGCGACGCCACGCGGTTCAGCTACGCGAGCTTCAACCTCGAGAATTTCGATCCGACCGATCCGGTGTCGAAGGTCGCACTGCTGGCGAGCGAGATCGTCAACGGACTCCGCAGCCCCGACATCATCGGCGCGCAGGAGATCCAGGATGCCGACGGCGCGGGCACGGGGACCAACCTGAGCGGTACAGTCACCGCGCAGTTGCTGATCGACGCCATCGCGGCGCTCGGCGGGCCGACCTATCGCTATATCGAAGTTGCGCCGACGGTGGCGAACAGCACCGGCGGTGAGCCGAACGGAAACATCCGCAACGGGTTCTTCTACAACACCGCGCGCGTTACCTATGTCGAGGGATCGGCCGCACTGATCGACACGTCGGCCTACACCGGATCGCGGCGTCCCCTGGTCGCCGATTTCATGTTCAACGGCGAGCGCATTACCGCCATCGACCTGCACTCGACGTCGCGCGGCGGGTCGGATCCGCTATGGGGTGCCACCCAGCCGCCGACCGATGCGGGGGATGGCGCGCGTACGGCCCAGGCGAACGGTGTCCGCGCCTATATCGACGCGGCGCTGGCCATCGATCCGGCGCGCAAGTTCGTCGTCAACGGCGACTTCAACGGCTTCTACTTCGAAACCGCGCTGACCAATCTGACAGCGGGCGGGGTGATCGCCAACCTCTATGACACGCTGCCGGTGCAGGAACGCTATTCGTACATCTTCGGCGGCAATTACCAGACGCTCGATCATATCCTTGTCTCGGGCAGCCTGCTGGCTGGATCGACGCTCGACATTGTTCACCAGAATGCGTTCCTGGATGCGGCGCAGCAGGCGACCGACCACGACCAACCGGTTGCAACGATCGGACAGGCACGAACGACCGGTACTGCAGTGGCGGTTGCCGACGGCTTCACCACGACCGAGGCCGCTTTCTATCGCGGCACGGTGCTCGCCAACGACACCGGCGGCGGGGCAGGACTGGTGGTCGCGACGGTGAACGGCATCGCGCCGGGAACGACGCAAACGCTCGCGTCGGGGGCAAAGCTGACGCTGCTCGCCGACGGTACCTTTACCTACGATCCCGACGGCGCGTTCAACGCGCTCAGCACCGGCGGCACCGGGTCCGACAGTTTTACCTATACCTTGCCCGGCGGCTCGACCGGCACGGCATCGATTACGATCACCGGCATCTCGGCCGCTGCACCCTCGGCGAGCGACGATACGATTACGGGCACGCCGCTGGACGACAGCTTCGACCTCAGCACCGGTGGCAACGATACGGTGACCGGCGGCGCGGGGAACGACGCCTTCTCTTTAGGCGCGGCGTTCACGGCGGCGGACCGGATCAACGGCGGTTCGGGCACCAACGACCAGGTCGGGATCGGCGGCAATTACACCGGTGCCAACCGGCTCGTGCTCAATGCCAATACGCTGACCAATGTCGAGGTGCTCGCGGCACTGCCCGGTACGGGGAACAGCTATGACATTGTCACGCACGACGCCAATGTCGCCGCAGGACAGGTTCTGACGATTTTCGGCGGCAATCTGGCCGCAGGCCAGAACCTGACGTTCAACGGGTCGGCGGAAACCGACGGGGCGTTCCGCGTCTATGGCGGACTCGGCACCGACACGCTGACCGGCGGCGGAGGCGACGACGGCTTCTACTTCGGCCCGGGCAAGTTCGGCGCGGGGGACACGGTCACCGGCGGCGCAGGCACCAACGACCAGCTGGCGCTCGACGGCGACTATACGCTGACAGTCGGGACGAGTGCCGATGTCGAGGTGCTCGTCCTGCTGGGCGGACCGGCGGCAACCCCGAATAATTTCAATATCGCCTTGTCGGACCTGTGGACCGGCGCTGGCGCGACCAAGACAGTGTTCGGGACGACCGTGGTCACGGCACTGACGGTCGACGGTTCGGCGGAAACCAACGGCAATTTGCGGTACTTCGGCGGCCAGGCGGCGGATGTGCTGATCGGCGGTGCAGGCGCAGATGCGATTTACGGCGGCAGCGGCGGCGATGCCATGACCGGCGGGGCGGGGGCGGATGTCTTCCGCTATGATGCTATCACCGATTCGAACGGTACGACCAACGCCACGCGCGACCGCATCCTCGATTTCACGACCGGCAGCGACAAGATCGACCTGTCGCGGATCGATGCGATCGCGGGCGGGGCCGACGATGCATTCAGCTTCATCGGTTCGGGTGCGTTCAGCAATGTCGCGGGGCAATTGCGCTACACCGATGCGGGCGGCGGTATTTTCATCGTCGAAGGCGATGTCGATGGTGACGGGATTGCGGACTTTACGCTGAGCCTCGCGTCGGTCGGCCTGACGCCGCCGGTCGCCACGGACTTTGTGCTGTAACTGGCCGCACGTCGATCGCTTCGTGGCATAGTAAAGTCCGGAAATTGTCAATCTGTGACAGTTGTTTATCAAGTATTGATCGACCCCTCACGACCGGTTAGCTGGTACTCAGAATAACGGGACAGGGTGCAGCATGCCGACGACAACAGGCGGGGGTCAATTCGAGAATCGCGGCGATACCGACTGGTTTCGCGCCCGTTTTGAATCCGGCAAGACGTATGTCGTCAATTTCACCGGTACGGGCACGATCTATCTGATCCTGCCCAACGGGGATCGCTATCGTCCGCCGGTCGAATTCGGCAACGTCATCCGCTTCGTGGCACCCACCACGGGCGATTATTTTGTCGTCGCGGAGGGCAATGGTGCGGCGGGCAGCTACAGCATCACCGCGCAGGATTATGCCGATCCGATCCCCGCCAGCACCGCGACCGCATCGACACTTGCCGTCGGGGGCAGTTTCACTTCCGCACTGAACAGCTGGACCGGGCCGTCCTACAATGAAGACTGGCACCAGATTACCCTGACGGCAGGGACGAGCTACGCACTGGCTGGCGGCAATACCGACCGTGTGTATATCCTCGATTCCACCGGCAGCGTTGTCGCGATCGAAAGCCAGGGGCAGCAATATACGCTGTTCACGCCTGCAACCAGCGGCACCTATTATGCCGCAATCCAGTCATCGACGTCGCAGTACACCCTGTCGCTGAATAGCGTAACTGACGACCGTGGTGCATCGACTGCCTTTGCAGGTAGTTTCGCAGTCGGCACACCCACAACGGGCACGCTGGACGCCAACGGCGACGACGACTGGTTCGCGGTGACCTTGACGGCGGGGCAGAGCTACCGCCTGCTCATGAACACCGGGGCGAACACGACGTCGGGCAAATATCTCGAAGTCCGTGACGCGAGCGGGGCGTTGCTGACCCAGACCGCCGGAACTTTGGTCAGTCCGGAAACGATCTTTTCGCCAACCACGACCGGCACCTATTATGTGTCGGCGAGCATCTGGGGGGCGGGCGGCGTACCGGGTGGCGGGATTGCCTATACGCTGTCGGCATCGACAATTGCCGACCTGACCGACAACGTCCTGACCACCGGCACGCTTGCCGTCGGCGGATCGTCGGGCGGATCGTGGCAGTCGCCGGGCGACCGCGACTGGTATGCGATGACGCTGACGGCTGGGACCTCCTATGGCGTCGGCGTCAGCTACGCGGGCGGACCCGGCGGCAGCCCCGGCATTGCCGTCTATAATTCGGCGGGCGTGCTGATCCCGTTGGCGACTGAAGTGACCGGCACAACGGCATCGACACACTTCACCGCGCCGACAACGGGCGCCTATTATGTTGCCGCCGTGCCGCCGAATTTCTCTTCAGGGACCGTCGGTTACACGGTCATCGCTGCCGCTCTTGCCGACGATTTGCCGAACACGAATGCGACAACGGGAACGATCGCCGTCGGCGGTACCGCAAGCGGTACTGCCGAAAGCAGCATCGACGCCGACTGGTTCGCGGTCACGCTGACCGGCGGACTGATCTACAAGATCGACAGCCCCGACTTCACCAGCGGCGTCGCGATCCGCAATGCGGCGGGGCAGTTGCTGACGACCGCAGGCATCGGCGACGAGGTCTTTTCACCGACGACAACAGGCACCTATTATCTCGAAGCAATCGGCGGATCGGGTGCGTACACCGTACGTATCGCAGAAATCCTCAACGATTTCGGGGCGGAGAATAGCAACACTTTCTCGGTCCTTCGCGAAAGCAGCAGCGGCACAGCAGGGCCGGACACGCTGAACGGATCGAGCGACGCGCACGAACAGCTTAACGGCGGCGATGGCGACGATCTGTTCCTCGCGGGCGCTGGCTATGATTTCTATCTGGGCGGCAACAATGTCGATACGCTGAGCTTCGCCAATTACACAGTTGGCGCGAATGTCTCGCTGTTCCAGAGCGCCAGCTTCGTCGGCGGCCTGCGGCGGCATACGATCTCGCAGGTCGAAAATGTCACGGGTTCGGATTTCGACGACACGATCCGGGGCAACAGCGGCAACAACGTGCTGAACGGCGGCAATGGCAACGACACGATCGACGCGTCCGACGGCGGCAATGACACGCTGATCGGCGGCATCGGGAACGACTCGTTCAACTTCGGCGCGGCATTCACCGCGCTCGACAGCGTCGATGGCGGCGCGGGGACCAACGACCAGATCGGGCTGTCGGGCAATTATTCCGCCGGGCTGACGCTCGGTGCGACCTCGACCGTCAATGTCGAGGTGCTCGCGGTCCTGCCCGGCTTCAGTTATTCGCTTACAAGCATCGACGCGAACGTGGCGGCGGGCCAGGAACTGGTCGTGTTCGCGGGCAATCTCGCAGCAGGCGAGAACTTTACCTTCAACGGTAGTGCCGAGGCCGATGGACGGTTCCGCACCTATGGCGGGCTGGGGACCGACACGATCACCGGCGGTGCGCTCGACGACGGCTTTTACTTCGGCCCCGGCAAATGGGGTGCGGGCGACGTGGTGGTTGGCGGGGGTGGAACCAACGACCAACTCGCGCTCGACGGGAGTTATACAGTGTCGGTCGGGACGAGCGCCGATGTCGAGACGCTGGCGTTGCTGGCGGGGCCGGTGGGGACGCCGAATACGTTCAACATCACGCTGCTCGATGCGTGGACAGCTGCGGCGGCAACCAAGACGGTATGGGGCGCGCAGGTGTCCACCGCCATGACGATCGACGGATCAGCGGAAACCAATGGCAATCTGGTGTTCTTCGGCGGATCGAACGCCGACACGCTGACCGGCGGCGCGGGTGCCGATACGATTTCGGGCGGCGGCGGCGGCGATGCGTTGCGCGGCAACGGCGGCGCGGACATTTTCCGTTACGACAGCGTCACCGATTCGAACGGCGCGACCAATGCGACGCGCGACCGCATCCTCGATTTCACGACCGGTAGCGACAAGATCGACCTGTCGCGGATCGATGCGATCAACGGCGGGGCGGATGATGCGTTCAGCTTCATCGGCAGCTCCGCGTTCGGCAATGTCGCGGGGCAGCTGCGCTACACCGATTCGGGGGGCGGCGTTTACATCGTCGAGGGCGATGTGAACGGCGACGGTGTTGCCGACTTCACGCTCAGCATGACGATGTCCCCGGCCACGCCGCCGGTCGCCGCCGACTTCGTGCTGTAACCGGCTGCGTGTAGTCCGATTGCATCACGGCTTGATCGTTGGCCCTCGTCCGGCCTAGATAAAAACCGACCCACAGGTTGACAGGATATGCGTATGAAAAATCGTCCGACCCCGCCGGTTGCCAAGGCAGCAGCCGAACGCACGCCCTGGACCCCGCCGCGTGTCGCGCGGATCGACGCCGGACAGGCCGAAATAGGCACCCGGGTGACGGGCGACGGGGCATTCACGACCTCGTGACATCGACCACGGGGGCGTTTTGGGCGGAGCGGGTCAAGCCGTTTGCCGGCATCCATAATTTCCGTGACTATGGCGGCTATGCCACCGCCGACGGCGGGCGGCTGAAGACCGGTGCGCTGTTCCGGTCGGGCCAGCATGTCGGCGCGACGGCGGACGATCTGACTGCTGTGGCCGAGCTCGGTCTGGGCACCGTGATCGACCTGCGCGGGAACAGCGAACGGCGGGACTATCCCTGTACGCGGCCTGAGGGCTTCGCGGCAGAGGTGTTCTTCTTCGACGGCGAAACCGCCGGACGTGGCGGCGCGCCGCATGTCGAGGCGGCGCGCGAGATTGCCGAAGCGCATGACGCGCACCGGGCGATGGTCGATCTTTATGCTTTCATGCCGTTTCGCCCGAACCTGATCTCGGTCCTGCGGATGTATTTCGCGGCGCTTGCGGAACGCGACGGCGCGCATCTGCTGCATTGCCTTGCGGGCAAGGACCGCACCGGCCTTGGCGCGGCGCTGCTCCACACGCTGATGGGAGTGCATCGCGACGACATGATGGCGGACTATCTGCTGACCAACACGGCGGGCGATCCCGAGGCGCGGATTGCCGCCGGGGCCGCGAGCATCCGGGCCAGCCGGGGGCCGCAGATCAGCGATGCGGCGATCCGCACCCTGATGAGTGTCGATCCGGCGTTCCTCGACGCGGCGCTCGACGCAATCGTCGCCGCACACGGCTCGGTCGAGGACTATGCCCGCGATGTTCTGGGGGTGACGCCCGGACGGCGCGCACAAATCGCGGCGCGGCTGATCGCCTGACGGTCGAGCGCGGCTTGTGTCGTCCCGATGAATGGCGGAAAGCGGTCGGTAACGCGTAATTTCTGTTTCCGGAGTCGATCATGGCCACCGCACTTGCTTCCCCTGCCGTCCAGCACAACGCGCCGAAATGGCCGTCGTTCGAGTGGACCGACCCGTTCCTGCTCGAGGCGCAGCTGACCGACGAGGAGCGGATGGTCCGCGATACGGCGCGCAGCTTTTGCGACGCCGAACTGGCCCCCATCGTCAAGGCGGACAACCGCAACGAGACCTGCGACCGTGGCCTGATGGCAAAGTTCGGCGCGGCGGGGCTGCTCGGGCCGACGATCGAGGGCTATGGCTGCCCGGGCGTGTCCTATGTCGCCTATGGCCTGATCGCGCGTGAGGTCGAGCGGGTGGACTCGGCATACCGCAGCGCGATGTCGGTGCAGTCGAGCCTCGTGATGTACCCGATCTGGGCCTATGGGTCGGAGGAACAGCGCCAGAAATATCTGCCCAGGCTCGGGACGGGCGAATGGATCGGCTCGTTCGGGCTGACCGAACCCGATGCGGGCAGCGATCCCGGCGGCATGAAAACCCGCGCGCGCAGCGTCGAGGGCGGCTACGTTCTGTCGGGCGCGAAGATGTGGATCACCAGTTCGCCCTTCGCCGATGTCTTCGTTGTCTGGGCGAAATGCGATGATGGCCAGATCAGGGGCTTCATCCTCGAACGCGGCGACGCGGGGCTGTCGACGCCCAAGATCGAGGGCAAATTCTCGCTCCGCGCCTGGGTGACCGGCGAAATCGTGATGGAGGACGTCCATATCCCCGCCGACCGCCTGCTGGCCGGTGTCGAGGGGCTCAAGGGGCCGTTCGGCTGCCTCAATAACGCGCGCTACGGCATTGCCTGGGGCGCAATGGGCGCGGCGGAGTTCTGCTGGCACGCCGCGCGGCAATATACGCTCGACCGCAAGCAGTTCGGGCGACCGCTGGCGGCGACGCAACTGGTGCAGAAAAAGCTGGCCGATATGCAGACCGAGATTGCACTGGCGCTGAACGCGGCGCTGACCGCGGGTCGCCTGATGGACGCCCACAACCTCGCGCCGGAAACAATCAGCCTGATCAAGCGCAACAACTGCGGCAAGGCGCTCGATATCGCCCGGACGGCACGCGACATGCACGGCGGCAACGGGATCAGCGACGAATATGGCGTGATCCGCCATGTCATGAACCTAGAGGCGGTGAATACGTACGAAGGGACGCATGATGTGCATGCGCTGATTTTGGGGCGAGCGCAGACGGGGATTCAGGCGTTTAGCTGAGGCCGATCAATGCTGTCGGGGGGGGGGGGGGACGAAATGACCAGCGCGGTAGAGCTCCGCTATTGTGTCGCCGGATTGGTGCCCACCCGGGAGG